>DAOVZK010000031.1 GCA_030635145.1 Planctomycetota bacterium
TCCGCTTCGCTTCACCCCCGGCTAAATTCTGGTCAGCCCTTTCGGGCTTAAAAAAACTTCTCGGGCTTAAAAAACTTCTGAAAACAAAAAAACATGTATAATAGCAGATCAAAATACCTGCCAGAAAAAAAGGTCACTCACTACGGCGAGCAGTTCGTCACTCGCGCATAAAAAAAGGCGACATCGCAATGATGCCGCCTTTGAAGTTTCATATGAAACTCTGAGGTCTAGTAACGACGTCCGCCGCCACCACCACCGCCGCCACCGCCACGAGGGCGTTCTTCGCGAGGCTTGGCTTCGTTGACCTTCAAGGCGCGGCCGGAGTAATCCTTGCCGTCCAATTCAGCGATAGCTTTGTCAGCGTCGCCGTCTTCTACCATCGTCACAAAACCAAAGCCTTTGCTTCGGCCGGACATGCGGTCCATAATTACGACAGCGTCTTCTACCTGTCCATACTGCCCGAGCATCTGCTCGAGGTCGGCCTGATTAACGTCATAACTCAGGTTTCCAACATACAATTTCTTCGACATAATGTCTCCAATCCTAACGCAGTCTCGTTTTCGGGTGCCAGAGGATGAGACTGCATAGCCATCGGGACCCTGTATTCACCAGCATCATTTACGACGCTGTATTCGTATTCGCCTACCATCATTGCAGGCACGCAGTTGATTTAACGTTATTTATCGAACAACGTCAAGCATAAACATTAACCTTATTGAAATTAAATTAAAGCCGATTTTACGCCACTTCACGAAACTT
The DNA here is from genome assembly GCA_030635145.1 of Planctomycetota bacterium. Classification (GTDB taxonomy): domain Bacteria; phylum Planctomycetota; class Phycisphaerae; order SM23-33; family SM23-33; genus DAOVZK01. The sequence continues at coordinate 760 of DAOVZK010000031.1, forward strand.
TTCGGCCGCGCAGTAAAAAAGCCGTAGTGTTACCCACGGCCTTTTTGCATCTCGTGCAACGAGCTTTTCGCGGTGCTCGCAGCAATCGGGGCGACTGGATTCGAACCAGCGACCTTTGCACCCCCAGTGCAACACTCTATCCAAGCTGAGCTACGCCCCGAAATTAAGTTTTCACTCGCCCCACCATACATCGCGCGAAAGGTGAAACGAGGTGGGGCATTTTACGGCGATAGGCCCCGAGCGTCAAGGGCATTCGGGGGTATAACGACGAATTCTCTGACATCTCGGCCGAAAAGTCCCGATTATCTCGCTTTTCGCACGAAGACATTACCGGGCTGCTGAACGATCACGCCGCGCAAAACCAGCATCGTCATGCTGGCGGCAATTTGGGGAGTTTCGCGTTCGGTGCGGTAGACAATTTCGTCCAGCGTCAGGGCACCGTTTTCCAGAGTATTGTAGATGCTAATTTCCATCTCATTCATGTCCGGCAGCGGTGCCGGTGGCGGATCGTCCGGTGCCAGCTGTCGCCCAACCTCGCCCAACGGATCGAGAATGTCGTCCAGCTCGGTAACCACATGGGCACCTTCGCGAATGAGCTTGTTGGTACCACACGACGTCGGGGAATCCACGCGGCCGGGGAGTGCGAAAACTGTTCTGCCCTGCTCGGCGGCGACACGGGCGGTTATCAGTGCCCCGCTGGGGACACCTGCCTCGATTACCAGCACGCCCAACCCAAGCCCGGAGATAATACGGTTACGCGTCGGAAAATTCCCCGCCAGCACAGATGTTCGCATTGGAAGCTCCGAAACCAGCGCCCCGCGATCTTCGCGAACGATTTGCTCGAACAGCTGCTCGTTTTCGGGGGGATACGTGTGCGACAATCCGCAGCCCATAACCGCAACGGTTCGTCCGCCAGCTGCCAATGCCCCGCGATGCGCAGCTGTGTCGATCCCCCGTGCCCCGCCGGACAACACCGTAAATCCGGCCCGGCCCAGCAGCGACCCAAAACGCTCAGCCTGCTCCGACCCATAGTACGTGCATCTGCGAGACCCGACGACCCCAAGCGACACGGCGTCGTTGGGTTCGAGTCGGCCGCGAACGTAAAGTAGCGGGGGCGGGGTGTGGATATTCAGTAGCTGTTGCGGATACGAATCGTCATGTACGCATATAATCTTCGCCCCAAGCCGCTCGGCCTCGGTAAGTTCGGAGTCGATATCCTCATCGGTAACGTTTTTAAGCGCGTCGAGCGTTTTCGGCCCGATGCCTTTGACGCGTTTCCACTCCAACGGCCCAGCCTCGGCGGCGGTAACAACATCTCCGAAAATTTCGACCAGACGGTGGAACGTTTTTGGCCCCACGTTGCCAGCCAGGAACAAACGCAACGTCGCACGCAAACGCTCGGTGCTGCTCATAATTGATTTCCCTTCCCGTTTTCCAAACCTTACTACTAAAACCCACTTTTCCCATTACCCGCACACTCATGATTATGCATTTTCAGGCGGTTTATTCAACATCTTTATCGGCCGCGGGTTGCTTGTAGAATCGATTCGCGAAAAACGACTCAACCGTCAGCAGAACCAGCAGCACGACGAGAATGATCGGCAGCAGCTCGAGTTTTTGCGAGGCGGCGATAATTTGCGTTTCGCGATCTTCCAGCGACGTGATAACCGAAACTCGGCCGCGCGGGAATTTGCCGGTCACTTGCCTTTTGGGCGTTTTTTGCAGGTCGCTTTGCGATTCGGGCACGTTGGTGCTGAAGGCGTAGCTTGAATCCGCGGGGGCGTCGGCGAAGTCCACGCGATATCCACCGGGTTTGTCGGGCGATATGGTTAGCGAACCGCGGCGGAGATCCAGGTCGAGCGTGGTTGTAGTTTTGCTGCCCGACTTTCGGATCGTCGCAGTCGGGCTGCGCTGATTTTCAGGTATGGTGATATCGATATTTTCTCCGACGTCAAAAAATCCGTCGGCGGCGGCACTAAGGTCGAGCAGATTCTCCAGTGTGCTGTCAGTAAGCACCACCAGCTGCGCGCCCAACCGCCCGAGATTCGACCAGCTACGCGCCGGTGAAAAATTCCAGAACACCACCTGCCCTTTACCAAGCTCCCCAACGATAATCGCCGGAGTCCCGTCGGTAAATTTCAGCACGCAGTCAGCCCCGGGCGCGACGGATTCAATCTTAAACCGCCGCAAAATAGTCACATCCCCCAGCGGCGGATTTTCAGGATCGGCAAACACCGCAAACATCGGAATCGTCGTATCAGGAGCTTGGAAACCTATTGGCTTGGTAAGTTCTCGCTGCCCGGCGAGCTTCACGGGCATTACCTGCTGACCCTGGTTGGAATTATACGACCCGACGCTCAGCATCGAACCGGCAACGATCCAGATTCGTCCCCCGCGCATCGCGTAATCGTGCAAATTTTTCCATTGCTGCTCGGTAAGGGTAGCTGTGTTCGGTAGCACAACCAGCGGAGCGTTGGCAAGCATAGCAGCGTTTAGCTGGTCGGGCGTGACGGTTCGTTTTGTCAGTATCCCAGCCTCGCTTCGCGGGGTGGGCGGGGCGATGGCACAACCCATCAGGAACGCGGTTTTATCGTCCTTGCTTGTTGGAGATGTAACGAAGAGAATCTCGGCGGACTCGCGAACCTCGATCGTGAAATGCCGCACATTGTCAACCTGCATCGGATCGCTGTTTTGCAAAACGACCCGCCCGTGCAGAACTCCGGTCTTGCTGGGATAGATCGTAAAATTAACCGCCCTGCTACCCCCGACCGGAAGCTCCACGCTTCGCTGATCGATGTTCTGCCCGTCGAGCTCCACCAGCAGGTTCATCTCCCCGCCGAGATTCCTGCTGGACACGATAGTTTGCAGCGTCACCCCAACTCCAAACGGCACGGATCGCGAGCTGAGTTTCACCCGCCCCAGCGAAATATTGGCATCGCGGGTAATTCCGCAATCGATAATCGTAAACGCGATGTTTTTTGTGGGCGGCATCTCCCCCAGCTGCGACCAGGACGCATTGGTCATGTCGGAAATGATCAGCACTTCTTTTCGCGGGAGGTTGCTGTCGCGCAGCATTCCGGCAGCCTGCATTATTGCCCCGCCAAGCTCACCTGCACCATGGGCTTGCAGCGTGTCGGATATTTTCAGCGAGGCGTATTGCGGATCGTTGAGAAAACCGGCGGCGTGGCGTGATTTGTCGGTGCTGATGACGGCGATGCGGGAGCCTTTGGGGAGCGACTCGACAATTTCGGCGGCAATTTGTTGGCCGCGTTTAAGCAGCGTGCGCGATTTGTGGGTGTAGCTCATCGAGGCACTGTTGTCGACGACCACGACCATCGCAACGGGTTGTTTTTGCGCACCGGGAAAATGCTTACCCTGCAGATAAAACCCCGCCAGCAGCATCGCCACGAGTGCAACGGCACCCATTCGCATCAGCAGCAGGATCAGACGTTTGATTCGCTGCTTGGAAAGATTGGCGTTATGAGACTTGAGAACGAACCGCATTGTTGGTAGTGTTACGGTGCGTGGTTTGGGACGCATGAGCAGATGAATGACCACGGGCACGCCCGCAGCTGCGGCGCCCCACAGAATCATCGGAAAAATAAAACCGGCGGCCAACATTGTTGCTATACTAACGAGTCGAATGAAATCATTCCATAACGAACGTGACAAAAAAATGCAGCTACACAAAATCGTCATCGCGGGAATTCTGATTTGCGTCCTTTCGCTTGCCTTTGCCGGCGACGATGGCGATGGGGCGGAGCAACAAAGCGATGTAGATTACTGGCTGAACAAGGCGGCGACGCAACCGGCGAGCAAATCGAAAACCAAAACGCCCACGACGGTTCCCACCGATTCTGGCGACGGATTCTCTCGCGACGATGCGATCTGCGGAGTGGTCGAGCTTTCCGACGACACGCAGCTGGGAGGCGGAGTTTTTACGACGCGCAACAAACCGTGGATTGTGTGGGTTGCGAGCGAAAAGCGATGGCGTTTAATTCCCCCCGCCGCCGTGCTGAGCATTACAGCTGTGGTCGTCGAAGAAAAACTGGAACTACAATGGCGATGGAAAGCTACCGGCGAACCCGAGAAAGTCTACACCGGGGAGAGGTATCCCTTCCGCCGCTTCGAATGGAAATTTCACCTCGCCGACGACACATACATTCAGGGCGTCGTCAAGGGTCAGCCCATATGGATAGAAACGCCCGACAAAACCCGCGGGCCGTTCGTGCTGGGCGAACGAACGAAGGGAAAAGTCGGCCAGTCACTACAGAACCTTATCTACATAAAGAAAGTTGTACTATCCCGCAAAATGATGGAGAAGGTCAAACAGGAACAGGCAGCAGGGACTAGGCAATAGGCAGCAGGAAAAAGCCTGCCGCTACGCCAACTTCTTTCCCAGCCAGATCAAATTCTCCGCAAACCGGTCAATAGTCGCCAACCCTTCTTCGTCACTAAGAACGTCGCCCTCTGCTCGGCCGACAGCTACGTTCCAGTAGCTCGACCCCACGAGGATCATGTCGTTGATCGTGTACCAATACGCCAGCTGAGCGTAGGTAAAGTTCTGCCCCGCCCGCCGTGCAACAGCGATGGGGCCACCGATTTTACGCGACAGCAAATCCCCATTGCTTTTGGATACGTATCCCACACGGTCGATCAACGCCTTGATTTCGGACGTCGCCGAACCGAAATACACCGGTGATCCGAGGATAATGATATCGGCGGCGAAAACTTTCGTTAGGACACTGTTGAGGTCGTCTTCGAGCGCACAAAGCTTGTTCTTAACTTTTCCGCAGACTCCGCAGGCGATACAACCGCGGATAGCTTTGTCTCGCAGCGTGACGAATTCGGTTTTAATCCCGGCGGCGCCCAAATGCTCGAGGCAGCGGCGCAGGAGAATGTCGGTGTTTCCGCCTTTGCGGGGACTTCCGGATATAGCGATAGCTTTCATTTGGTTCTCCCTTCTGAGAGGCTGTTTCAAAACGGCCTCTAGTTTTTCATATTATCAATCGCACGTTTGGCACGCGTGCGAACGGTCTCGTCGGGATCTTTCAGCAACGTCGAAAGCGGTGCGACGGTTTTGGGATCGCCGACGGCTTCGATGGCTCCGATGACCTGATATCGCACAAGTGCGTCGCGGTCTTTTAGTGCAGCTACCAAAGCGGGTGTGCTGCGTGGGTCTTTTATCAGCCCGAGTGCACCGGCGGCGGCGGAGCGAACGCCCGGGGCGGAGTCGTTTTGCAGTACGGCGGTTAATGGCTCGGCGGCAGTGCCGTCGCGCATTTGTCCGAGGCTCGTGGTACAGGCGGTGCGAACTCGGGCGTCGGAATCTTTCAGCCCTGCAATGAGAGCAGATAGCGTTTGCCGATCCCCTAGCCGCCCCAGAGCGGTCGCTGCTGCGATACGAACGTCGGACGACTCATCGCTAATCGCCCCAGCTACCCGCACCGCAGCGGTTTTGTCGCCGATCCAGCCCAATGCCTCGACCGACTTTTCTCGAACGGTTGCGTTTTCGTCCTCGACTCCCAGCAGCAACGCATCAACAGCTTGCGGTTTGCCAAGGGCCCCCAGCTGGGTCGCCGCGGCAGCACGCCACTGCGGATGCCTGCATGCCAGCAGATTCACAATGCTGTCGTCGAGCACCACGGTGAGTTTCTCATCCGCACCGCCCTGGGGGGCTAACTGCTGCGAGGCGGTTTGTGCGATATCCCTCGCCCGGGTAAGCGTCAATGGCCCGCCGACGTAGTTCGGGTTGTTTGTTTTCGTAGCCAGTCGCTCCGGCATACAGCCGGCAAAAAAGGCAGACACAACCAGCATCACCGCCACGGATTGGTAGAATTGATAGAAAAATTTCGTCATACGCGAAGGATATCTCAAGCTGGTGATTGCAGCAAGCACAACAATCGCTACAATACACAATTTGTTGGAGTTTTAAAGTTTCGCAGATTTGAACCGAAAGGTAGTTTGATGGAAGTTACATTGTCACAGCGTTTACAGAAGTTGCCCCCGTATCTTTTCGCCGACTTGCGCCGCAAGATGGCCGCGGCTCGCGAAAAAGGCGTAAAGGTTATTACGCTTGGTATCGGCGACCCGGACTCCCCCGCCCCGGACGCAGTGGTCGCGGAACTCGTCCGCGCCGTTGCCGATGAAACCGACATCAATCGCCACCGCTACGGCTGCGACGTACCGGCCGAGCAATTCCCCAACGCCGTCAAGAGCTTCTACTCGCGCCGCTGGGGCGTGGAGCTAACCGACGACCAGGTCGTCACGACGATGGGCTCCAAAGACGCCATCGCCAAGCTGCCACTCGCGATCATGGATCCCGGTGATATCGGCATCGCACCCGAACCGGGTTACCCCACGTACAATATCGGGCATGTCTTCGCCGGTGGTAGCACTTACTACACCCCGCTGAAGAAGGAAAACGACTTCCTTATCGATTTCGATTCGATCCCCGCTGATGTTCGCGAGAAGGCGAAAATTCTGTGGATGAACTATCCGAACAATCCGACGACGGCGACGGCGACGCTGGAATTTTTCGCCAAGGCAGTCGAGTTCGGGCGTGCGAATAATATTCTCATCGCGCACGACAGCGCCTACAGCGAAAATGTCTACGACGGTTACCAGTCGCCCAGCATCATGCAGATTGAAGGGGCACCCGACACGGCGGTCGAATTTTTCAGCCTCTCCAAGGCTTTTAGCATGACGGGCTGGCGGACGGGATGCGTTGTTGGTAATCCGTCGGCCATCAAGGCGTTGACGACGGTGAAGGAAAACATCGACAACGGCACGCTGCGAGCGGTTCAGCTGGCGGCGGCAAAAGCGTTGGACTCAGCCGAGCAAGTCATTCCCCCGGTAAACGAAATCTACAAGCGCCGCCGCGACTTAGTTGTAGATGCACTCAATAAGGCTGGGTGGAATCTCGAGAAACCCAAGTCGACTATCTACATCTGGGCACCCGTCCCGGAAAAATACAACACCGCCGAGTCCCCATCCGGTGCGTTTGCCACCGAGTTGCTGGAAAAAACCGGCGTGGTCGTTACTCCCGGCCGCGGTTACGGCCCGGCGGGCGAAGGGTTCTTCCGAATCTCGCTGACCTACCCCGACAACGTGCTGAAAGAAGCGATGGATCGAATCATCGAAATGAAATAGCCGGCTGCGCCGGCATGATGGCTTGCGTTGTTTCGCTCCTTGGTGGATGCGAACAACCAAGTTCTGCGGGGAGAAAACCAGTGGAATCCGGGGCAATGACAATCGTTTGCTTGGGTGACAGCCTGACAACTTGTGGCGGTGCGGGCGGGAGATATAGCGACTACCTTCAAACCTGGCTGCCGAATTGCAAGATCATCAACAAGGGCATCCTCGGCGATACGCTTGACGGGGGGCGGTCGAGGTTTCATCGCGACGCGTTGCGTTTCGAACCGAACGTCGTAATCATCGGACTCGGTGCCAACGACTACTGGCAGGCGTCTCAGCCGATAGATCAACTTGCCGCCGATCTGGAGTCGATGGTTAGCAGTGCAAAAAACGCCGGCGTCGAGGTCATCGTCGCCGGCTGCTTCGGGGAACATGAAGATTCCGAAACACCACCCGAAAACGAAATCGACGAAAAACGCAATCTCTACGCCTCCGCCATCGCCGCCTTTGAGTTCGACATCGTCAAACGCTATCACTGCTACTATGTACCCGACATGCAAATCGACATCACACCAAACGGCACGCCCCCCTACTGGGCCGATATCAACCACCCAAACAAAACCGGCAACGAATTAGTCGCCAAACGCATCTATGCCGAATTACAAAAGGCCCTCAGCCCCTAGCCGCGGCGGTGCGACCGCAGCGATTATTGCCTCCAGTGCTACTGGTGCCTCCGCTGCTAGCGGCGAGATTGCTTCGCTTTCCTCGCAATGACACAGGGGAGATTAATAAAAACACACCCGCAGATTGATCCCATGGTTGCGGTTTTTTTAGTAGCAGCCACGTTTGAACCGCGAAGCGAAAGTCCTATTGTCGATTTCGGTGCTATTGGTTCTTGACCCGCCCAGCTTTCCGTTTACAATCTATCCGAATTAAATAACGGTAAGCATTAGGGTACGGAGACGTTGTAATATCTCCGCCTCTTTGTTATAATTCAGAAAACAATTGTCGTATAATACTATGTTATACGTCTAAATAACGGAATTTAATTTCTACCTCGAAACGGTGAATTTGAAGGTAGAAAGCTAATAATAATTCACCATTAATTTAAGGAAAGTAACAATGAGTCAAGGTACAGTTAAGTTTTTCAATGAAGGTAAAGGTTTTGGTTTTATTGCACCTGACGATGGCGGAAAAGATCTTTTCGTTCATAGTTCGGAAATTAAAAATACAGATGGGCGTGCAACGCTCAATGAAGGTCAGAAAGTAGAATTTGAGGTGGGCCAAGGTCAGAAAGGCCCATGTGCTACTAATGTTGTTCCAGCCTAAATGATCGCGATTCTTTGAGCAGCCGGTAACACCGGTTGCCCCTAGGCGGTGCGACCACAGCGATAACCAGCAACGCCGGTGGTAATAAATAGACGCTGCGGCCGGGCCGTCGATAGAACTGATAGCCCCTAGCGGGGGTTGCAATAAAAATGTATCCCCCGCTGGGAGTTTCATTGCGAGCGTAGCGAAGCAATCTATGGCTTCCGTCATCCTTGTGGCGACGGGGGCGAAATATCGCAGGCCCGGTAGCACCGGTGGCAATTAATTGCCTCCAGTGCCACTGGTGTCTCCCCTAATCGCTGCGGTCGCACCGCTCAAACCCTTAGTTTCCGTTTTGCGTGGTGCTTGGCTCGCCGGCGATAATGCAAGGTCAAATGCCAACTGAACAACGGTAATCGCAAAAGTAATTTAGGCAGAAATTTCGCCATACCCATTCTGCTGCCTTTATGCAAAAGTTGGAATATCTGAGGTATGCTGTAGAAGCTTCGGTTCAGGTGGCGCCGCAGTTGGCGAAGTTGCTTCATTGAACAGTGATCCGAGTATATCTTTCCGCTCTCTGCGATATGGTAGCCCGGGTTATTTTTCACCAATTCTTCCAGTCCGGTATGAGGGCTTACTCTTAACATTGACAGTCCGAGCGTGTCGACGCCAAGTTCGTGCGCAAAGGGTACAATCTGTTTCATTTCATTCTCGCTCTCCCCAATGTTGCCGAGGATGAAATATCCGTGGAGAATCATGCCGCAATTCCGAAGAATCTTAAAATACTCGCGAATCTTGGCTGTATTGAAACCTTTACCCATGGATTTCAGCGTTTTATCCTGGGTAGATTCTATGCCCAAAAGAACCATTGCGAAACCGGCACGCTTCATTTTTTTCAAGACATCCGGGCGTTTGGCGATTTCCAGTCTCGCGTTGAAGAAGTATATCTTTTTAATGCCACGAGCCAGAAGCAGGTCGCATATCTGTTCCACGCGGTCCATATCGTAAGTAAATAGGTCATCCATAAAGCCCACAATTGGGGCTTTAATCTCGGCAAGTTCGTCCACAACAGACTCCGGGGAACGCCCCGACCACTTCCGCTTTTCGCCCCACGGGTTGCGGTTAAAGGAGCAGAACTTGCAATTGTACGGACAGCCTCGCGATGCTGCTACAGTGTCAATCGCCAGCCCGGTGCTTACATTCTCTACGCATAATTCGTAAGTGTATCGACGCAAACCACGATTCGGATAAAAGTCTTTCACGCTGGCCGAGCTGTTTATGGGGTTGTGGCAGATTTTACCGTCCTTGCGAAAGCTCAGTCCGCCAATCTGTTCAAATGGCATCGACTGACAAAATTCTTCCACTGCCTCCTCGCCGTCTCCACGAATGATTGCATCCACGTTTGGGAAGGTGGATAGCCAGTACTCGGGATTTTCCGTCGCGTGCCGGCCTCCAACGAGAGTTAATATATGCGGTGGCACGGAACGAATCTGATCATGCAGAAATTCAACATCACGATCCCAGTTGACGGAGAAACAGACCAGGTCGGTATCTTCATGCAGAAAGTCTGTCGTAATTTTCGTTTCCTTACGTAAGTCCACGATATCGATTTTTGATGCATAGGGTTCGATAACGGCCGCAATGTACTCAAGACCAAGTGGTGGAGCAAACCCAGCATTGTTGATTTCTCGCCGATACGGGTACACGCAGGCTACATGCTTAAAAACAGGGCCTCCGGCTTCTTTCGGTACGCCATCTTCGACTTGACATTTCAACTTTGCGCGGACATTCATAGATTGTTCGGCTAACGCCATAGTTTTGTTATTCCTTGGAGGTAATTAGAGCAAATAGGGCCAGACGCCTGTTTATAGAAAGCAGGACAGTAGGGTCGGCCATTGCCGACATCGTTTTATAATTTTTTATAAAAGACAAGGCATCATTTTATCTCTGTATGACTCATGAAGCAACTCTTTTAAATCTTTAAAAAAAGCTTCTGGACGACCGAGCTAAATGAAATTCTGACTCCGCGGCTCGCGGGCGGCAACGCCGCAGCGATTATTATTGCCACCGGTGCTAGGGGGCTGAGGGCTGCGAAAAATTAGAGAAATAAAAACCTTGCTCGGTGTGGGGTAGGACTCGTAGAATCCAGCGAAGGCTTTAGAGCATCTCAAACTTGACAGTTCGCTTTTTGCTGGCTTGCTTTGCCCGTGGCTGTGTCAGAAACATTTCGGAAGATGGATGACTAATACAAATTTTCGCAATCTTGAAACAGGGTTTTAATATGGGAGAGACAAGATAACAAGATAGACCGATTGACGATTTCCAATTGGCAATTTCCCATTTAAGAATTCCAATTGTAAATTAAAAATGGGCAATCGGCAATTGACCAGTCCTGTGATCCTGTCAAAAAAACCTAGGAGAAAAACTTATGGCATTGCACGAAAAAGACAAGATCAGGGCGGAACTAATGGATGACATTTACGCATCCTCGGATCTGTCGTCAAGCCTCCCGAAATACAAGATGCCGAAAGAAGAATGCCCCCCTCGCGACGCGTATCAGCTGATTCATGACGAGCTGATGATGGACGGTAACTCGCGGCAGAACCTCGCGACGTTCTGCCAGACATGGGTTGACGAAGAGATTCACAAGCTCATGGACGAATGCATCGACAAGAACATGATCGACAAGGATGAATATCCGCAAACCACCGAAATCGAATGCCGCTGCGTACATCTGCTAGCCGATCTTTGGAACGCGCCCGAGGCAGAAAATACTATCGGATGTTCGACGACCGGTTCGAGCGAAGCAGCTATGCTGGGCGGGATGGCGATGAAGTGGCAATGGCGTGACCGCATGAAAAAACAGGGCAAGCCCACGGACAAGCCGAACATGATTTGCGGGCCGGTACAGATATGCTGGCACAAGTTCGCACGCTACTGGGATATCGAACTCCGCGAAATACCCATGGCGAAAGATCGCCTGATCATGAGCCCCGAGGAAGTCATCAAACGCTGCGACGAAAATACTATCGGCGTTGTGCCGACATTGGGCGTTTGCTTCACGGGCCAATACGAACCCGTCGAAGCCGTCTGCAAAGCTCTCGACAAACTCGAAAAAGACACCGGCCTGAACATTCCCGTGCATGTTGATGGCGCAAGCGGCGGATTCTTAGCTCCGTTCTGCGATCCCAAACTCAAGTGGGACTTCCGCTTGCCACGCGTAAAATCCATCAACGCTTCGGGGCATAAGTTTGGGCTCGCACCGTTGGGCGTCGGCTGGATAGTCTGGCGAGACAAAAACGAACTGCCGAAAGACCTCGTATTCAGCGTCAACTATATGGGCGGAGACTTACCGACGTTCGCGCTTAACTTCTCGCGCCCCGGCGGACAGATCGTCGCTCAGTACTACAACCTCATCAGGCTCGGCCGCGAGGGATACCGCAAAATTCACGAAGCCTGCTACGCGACAGCCAAGTTCCTCGGCGAGCAGATCGACAAGCTCGGGCCGTTCGAGACGATTTACAACGGGCAGGGCGGAATTCCCGCGTTGTGCTGGAAGATAAAAGATGGCGTAAACCCGGGCTTTACGCTGTTTGACCTGACGGACAGGCTGCGAAGCAGAGGCTGGCAGGTGCCAGCCTACTCCATGCCGACCCACCGCGAAGATCTCGTAGTGCAGCGAGTTTTGGTCCGACACGGAACCAGCTACGACATAGCCACCCTGCTGCTCAAAGATATAAAACGCTGCCTGGAATATTTCAAGGATAACCCCGTCACTAAGCCCTTACCGGAAAGCTATGGCGGATACAAACATTCATAATATCAGCCCGGACGTGCAGGTAATTTTTAACCCCGCCGACGCGCCCGACAAAGCTGTGTGTTTCGTGCTGAGCCTGAGATTAAAATTCCAGTTCTAGAGCAATTAACGATTAAGATGGCAACCCACAAAAAAATCCGTGTTCATCCGTGTCTATCCGTGGTTCGGTTTTCCGCCAATAGCTATGGCACGGGATCGTAGCCGCTTTTGCGTGAGAAGGGATGGCAGCGAAGGATGCGGCGGATTCCTAAGTACGTTCCCTTGATGGCACCGTGTTTAGTGACGGCCTCGATGAAGTAGTTGCTACACGTCGGGATAAACCTGCACTGTCGGCCGATATATGGCGACAGCGTACCCTGATATATCCGCACCAGCATTATCAAAATCCCAGCCGGGACATTGCGAAGTTTTCCCAAAATGTTCATAGCCACTTTCCAAAAAAATTGGTTAGAGAATTCCTACTTCATAATTCAATATCCAATACCCAACACTCAATTTCCAATGTCCAGGGTAAGAGCACTACTACCGCTGTTTTTTTCGTAATGTAGATCAAACATCACTTGTAAATAAAAATCAACCGACCAATTCGGAGAAAACTTCTTAATTCATACTCCCTTCATCGGTTGGATATTCCGTGTTGGACATTGGATATTCAATTTTTAGAAACTCAACCAGCTTGGCGGAATGAAAATAATATTTTCATCTTGTTACCCTGTCTAAGAATTATTCTTCGCCGCTTTTTCCGCCACCCGCGGTGCGAGTTTCGCGAGCGACTGGCGTAGCTGCGCAAGGTCGCAGTCAACCCCAACTCGCGGAGAAATCACGAAGTCGAAATTTTCCGGTAAGTTCGCCCGTTCCAGCCGAAACGCCTCGCGAATAACCCGCTTTAACCGATTGCGTTTCACCGCCCCGCCATGCCGAACCGATATCGCCACCGCCCCGCGCGTCGGGGTCTCCGTGGGAAGTCCGATAAGTAAAATGCGGTTATCCCCCACGCGCACCCCGCGCCGAAACAGCTGCGTAAGCTCGCCGCGATTACTGATCCGCAAATTTTTACCGTATTTGTTCAAATGCCTTCTCACGCAATGTTTTTTCACTCGGCCGCGACATGGGCGGTGTTCTATGCAAATACTACCAAAAAATCAGCCGAAATCCGCTAAAAATGCCAATAAACCCAGCCCGAAGGAATTTTCCGGGTTTTTTACCGAATATTTCCGAATATTCTCGAATGATATGGAAATAATTGTGTCACGTTTTCCGATTGAACTTATGGACGCTGCGGGCCTGGTTCGCTTAAAATGCGTGAATTATGGAAGATATTATCGTAATAGCAGCTGGGAAAGCAGGATTCAGCTTCACGGAGCTTGCCATCTGGGCCGGGATTTTTGTCCTGGTGATGGTGCTGGGATTTGTGGTTGTTGTTTTACTGCGTAAAAAGATGCTCGCCGACGACAGGGCGAGCGAATCTGGATTTGCAATGACAATTGAACAAGTCGAGCAAATGCACGACAAAGGCATGATCAGCGACGAGGAGTTCGCCGCCATGCGTCGCGGGATTTTGGGCATAGGCGCCCCGGAAAAAAAATCCCCCGAAAGCGAAGATGAAATTTGACAAGTTTTGTTGTAGAATCCGCCATTCGCGGATAAACAAAACGTAAAGATACAACTGAAAGAGGCTACGCATGAGTCAATTCGATAATGGTAACAAAAACGGTGGCGGCGGTGAGAAGAAAACTCCCGGTGGTGTTTGCAGCTTTTGCAATCGGACGGGAGATGATATCGGCCCGCTGGTGGAAGGCCCCAACGGGGTGTACATCTGCCAACACTGCGTCGACCTCTGCCACAACATAATCAAGCAAGAGCAACGCCGCAACGTGCAGACCAAGTCGCTGCTGGGCGACATCCCCGCCCCTCGCGCGATTAAAGAACATCTCGACCAATACGTTATCGGGCAGGATCATGCGAAAAAGGTGTTGGCGGTGGCGGTGCATAATCATTACAAGCGTCTCAGCGAGGCCGAGGACGATACCGACGATGTCGAAATCGAAAAGTCCAATGTTCTGCTGATCGGCCCGACGGGTTGCGGAAAAACTCTGCTGGCCCGCACGCTTGCCAAAACGCTGAACGTTCCGTTTGCCATCGGCGATGCAACGACGCTAACCGAGGCCGGGTACGTTGGCGAGGATGTCGAGAACATCATGCTGAAGCTTTTGCAGGCAGCAGACTACGACCTCGAAGCCGCCGAACGCGGAATTATCTACATCGACGAGATCGACAAGATCGGCCGAACTTCGCAAAACGTTTCCATCACGCGAGACGTTTCCGGTGAAGGCGTGCAGCAGTCGCTGCTGAAAATGCTCGAAGGTACAACCGCCAACATTCCCCCTCAGGGCGGACGAAAGCATCCCGAGCAGCAGTACATTCAGATGGACACGTCGCAGATTTTGTTTATTTGCGGTGGTACGTTTACGGGGCTGGAAGATATTATCCGCAAACGTCTGGGCCGGCAGCTCATCGGGTTCGTCAGCGAAGATAACCCAGATGTCACCCCCGCTGAACACGGCCATACCCTCGCCCAAGTGCAGCCCGACGACTTGGTTCACTTCGGGATGATCCCAGAAATGATCGGCCGCTTGCCATGTATAACGTCGCTGACGCCACTGGACGAAGCCGCCATGATAAGCATTCTAACCGAACCTAAAAATGCAATAGTACGGCAGTTTAAAAGGTTGTTCGAGATCGAAGATACCAATCTCGATTTCACCGCAACTGCCCTTAACGCCATCGCCCAAAAGGCTCTTAAACGCGACGTTGGGGCAAGGGCACTGCGAGCCGTGGTCGAAGAAATAATGCTGGATATCATGTACGACCTGCCCGACCAAAAGACGAAAAATGCCCACTATAAGATCACCAAAAAAATGGTCGATGCCGGGTCGGCGCCGTCGCTTTTCTCGGCACATGTGCAGGACGGTGAGAAGAAAAAAGAGTCGGCGTAAATTTCGCTCACTAAACGGGCGTTTACCCAACGCAATAAAAAAGGCACGGCTGCGAAATGCAGTCGTGCCTTAATTTTTATCTCGTCACAATCGTGTGATTGTTATTTTTCGCTCTGTTCATCCTTCTGCTTTTCAGTGGCGACATCTTCACCGGCGTTGCGGATGGCCCAGCGGGCAAATTTTATTCGCGTGCCATCGTCAACCTTAACGACGAGTTCCTGCTCGCGAGCCTCAGCTACAGTACCGATGACTCCACCGATGGTCATGACTCGGTCGCCCTTCTTCAAAGTAGAGAGCATATCACGACGCTTAGCCTGCTGCTTTTTTCGGCCGCGACCCATGAATAACCACAGCAACACAAATCCGCCGATCATAACGGGCAGGAACCACGGCTGACCAAGAAACCCAGGGTCCTTTTTTTCACTTTCGCCGTCCTTGCCTTCCTCGGTGCCTTCTTTTTTGTCACCTTCGGGGGCGTCTTTTTTGTCGCCTTCGGCCGTTGCAGCGCCGGTGACGGTTTTTACAGCTTCTTTGGCAGCGCCTTCAGTCGCTCCACCGCCGTCGGTATACTTTAGCCCTGCGTCCTTGGCAGCTTCGGCGGCCTTGTCGGCGTCGGCTTGCCCAAAGCTCGTCCCAGCCAAAACCAGAACTACAATAATTCCAACTATCGGTGCAAATTTCGTCATTTTCATGATCTTTCCTCTTCAATGTGAGTAATTGTTATGTTCGATCCTTAGCAAAACCCGCTGGATTGTCGCGGGAACGAAACATTCTGCACCAAAACACCCCGCCGGTCAAACACAAACTTGCACCTTGCCCGGAAACATCGCTGTCCGCTGAGGCTTTGAACTCTGGAAATTTTTGGCATTCGGTGGTATGCTGTCGGTTCGGCGTTGGATCAATGACATTTAACAAACGGGCGGGGTAACGAAAATGGGTAGAGTGAAAGCATATATCGCGATGGGCAGCAATGTGGGCGAAAGGGCGCAGACGTTGCGGAAGGCGTTGGACATGATGCGTCAAAGCGGCGTCATCACGCTGCGGAGGGTTTCCACGTTTATCGAGACTAAACCCGTCGGTGGCCCGGACTATCAGGACGACTACCTAAACGCCGTCGTCGAAATCGAAACCGCCCTGCCCCCACACGAGCTGCTCGCCTCGCTCAACGCAATCGAAGCAACTCTCGGCCGCGACCGCAGCAAAGAACAACGATGGGGCCCACGAACATGCGACCTCGATATTCTGCTGTACAGCAACGAAATGATCGACACCCCCGACCTGACGATTCCGCATCCACGAATGACCGAGCGAATGTTCGTACTCAAACCGCTGGCAGAAATCGCTCCGATGCTCCAACACCCCGAGTCGTTCAAAACCGTCGCGGAAATGCTAGCCGAACTGGAGGCCGCCGGGTGAGTGCAAAGTTAGTCAGCATCATAGGCCCCGTCGGAGTCGGTAAAACGACGCTTGCACAAAACCTCGCCACCGCACTCCCCGCCGAAATTATCTACGAAGACTACAGCGGCAATCCGTTTCACGCCCCCAGCTGCAACGGCCGCGACGACCTATGGCTGCCCAGTCAAATCTATTTCATCAACACCCGTGCCAAACAGCTATGCACCGCCAATTGGCCGACAAGCGGACTTTTCGTCAGCGACTACGGGTTTTGCCAGGACCGAATATTCGCCGAAGCAAAACTCACCGGGGCCCACCTGGAGGCGTATCACTGCATCGCCGCTCAAATCGAAAAAATAGTGACACCACCAAGCATGATCGTACATCTCGACGCATCAGTGGCGACGCTGCAAAAACGAATCGCCACTCGCGGGCGAGATTACGAAGCCGCCTTCACGGACGAGTTTTTGGCGTTGCTTCGCGAGCGGCACTTCGAAATTAAACCGCCCGAAAATTGCATGTTCCTGCAGCTGGACTGTGATAAAATCGATCTGCTGAACCCGCAGGTAATTTCCGGACTAACCGAGCAAATTCGAGAAGCAATATGAACGTTGTCCACACAATCAACGAAGTTAGATCGCATGTCCGCGCCGCCCACAAAAGCGGCAAACGCGTCGGGCTTGTTCCAACGATGGGTGCGCTGCATCCGGGCCACATGAGTCTCGTCACCGCTGCCCGTAAGTCAGCCGACGACAATCCCCACGGTGGATTCGTAGCTGTGAGCATTTTCATTAACCCAACACAATTCGCACCGGGCGAGGATCTCGATACGTATCCCAAAACGCTGGACGACGATCTGAAGTTATGCGAAGCCGCCGGTGTCGATCTGGTCTTTGCCCCGGGCGTCGAGAAAATGTATCCTCGCGAAATCGCCGCCGACACTACAGTCACCGTCAGCAACTTACCCGACACGCTTTGCGGAAAATCCCGCCCCGGGCATTTTGCGGGGGTCTGCACGGTTGTGGCGAAACTGTTTAACATCGTCCAACCCGACGAGGCGTTCTTCGGAGCGAAAGATTTCCAGCAGGCGGCGATCATCAGGCAGATGGTGGCTGATCTGAATTTACCCGTCGACATCATCATCTGCCCTATTATTCGCGAGGCCGACGGATTGGCGATGTCTTCCCGCAACGTACGACTGACCGCGGAAGACAGAAAGCAGGCACCGGCGATGCACGCGGGACTCGCACTCGGTGCTGCGATTATCAACGACTCACACACCCCCGCCGCCGAAGTAATTGACGCCATCGAAAAGCACCTTCGCGAAAACGCTCCAGCCGGGAAAATCGACTACATTCAGATCGTCGATCCAAAATCGTTGCAAGATGTCGCCGCCACGGACAAATCGGTGCTAATCGCGATGGCGGTGAAATTCGGAGACGTGAGACTCATCGACAACATACTCATCGGCGAATAGAGCAACACCAGCGACTCAGGGTCGGGATTATCGGGCGGCGATCAGTTGAAGTTATTGATCGAGACGGCTGGGGTTTTGGCGGTATCGAGCCTTACGGGGACTGGTTTACCAAGGGCCACGCCGCCGATTAGAACGTAGTCGGCACCACTCAGCAAAATCTTAAATCGCGGGGCAGTGATATCCTTGGCGGACTCGAGTTTCTGCTCCTTGGTGAGAATCTCCCTAAGATTCAAAATACGGATAAATTCGAGACCCTGCGAATTTTTCAGAGCAGTGGTAACGTTATTCGACATTTCACCCGCGATTAACCGGCCTTGATTAGTCCCGCGGCGATTGCACAGAGTCATCACAACGACTTTCCCACCGGGACATTCGCTGGCCAAACGCCCGACCATAACTTCGGCGAGGCGATTGATGTTCGCGTATGAATCCAGGGCACTTACCTGCGAGAGAACTTTTCCATCCGAAACGCGTGCCAGACGCAGTTCGCAGGCAACAACGCGCGACGGATTCGGTGGGACAACCATCACCTGAGTGGCGACAGGTCTTTTCGTCCCCAACGCCGGGGCAGCCTTGGCCCACGGAGAAGCGGCCGTAAAGGTTTTCTGCGGTTTGGGGAGCTTTTGAATATCATACGTAATTTTGTACGTTTGGGAATTCGCTGACGAAGCGGCCGTCACATTTTTTTGCGATTTGGTTTTCGCACGAAGAGTAACTTTTGCGTTTTTGGGCGGGGCCGATTTTATCGCAGCAGCTTCTTTTGTTTCGGCCATCACCCAGGGTGAGGCAACGCTAAAAGTTTTATGCGGCCGAGCCGAAGTCTTAGTTGCAACGATAACACCCGTCGCGTCATCAGCAGCAACGGAGGCCTCCGTCCAGGGAGACGGCAAATCGTATTTCTTACCCGCGGGTTTTGGTTGCATTTGCTTTTTTTGCTCTATGAGCTTGGCGAGAGTTTTGGGAATATCACCAGCTGATTCTTTTGCGGGGGCAGCTTTTTCCCACGGTGCCGGAGTAACGTATACCTTACCCGAATCTGCACCAGAGACACCGACGCCAATACCGGCAATGCCAACGGCTAGAATACCCATCGCCAGCAGGATACTCATCAACCATCGAGTTTTCATACGAATCCGACCCAAAAAATCAACACCTCACAAAAATTCCCGTGTTTCGGTTAAGAAGCTGCTTAACCGACTACCCAAGACACCCATTGCCGGTGATTCTAAGCATCGGTCAGATTAACTGCAAGGGCAATTGGTAATTTAAACAAAAGATTTGTAAAAAATCGAGGGTTTGGAAAATTACGGGTGATTACCGCTAACCTGAAACGTAAGCTCCTCGAGATGGGCCGTGATATCGACGTAAGTCACGTAGCTTTCGGGGGGAACTTCGAGGCTGGGGGTGGCGAAATCCAAAATGCCTTCGATTCCGGCAGCCGTCAGGCGGGTAGCCATTTCCTGAGCGTGCTGCGAGGGGGTGGTAAGTATGGCAATGCGGGCGGCGGTAAAATCGATAACCGACTCCAACTCGTCGAGCGAATGAATCGGGATGTCCCCGAGGTTTGTGCCGATTTTCTTGGGATCGTTGTCGAAGGCTGCGATAATTTTGAATCCGCGTTGGTCAAATCCGCTGTACCTCATAAGCGCCCTACCGAGCGCACCGGCACCAACCAACACCACTCCCCACCGCCGCTGCGTTCCCAAAATCACACGAAGCGTGGAGATCAGGTCGTCGACCTCGTATCCAACACCGCGTTGTCCGAATTTTCCGAAGAGGGTAAGGTCGCGACGGATGGTAGCGTCGCCGACCTTGGAATAGTTGGCGAGTTGGCGGCTTGAAACGTGGGTAACTTCGCTGGCCGACAGCACCTCGAGTTGGCGGAGATACGCACTTAGGCGGCGTAGCGACGGAATTGGAATTTTTTCACTCTCGTTCATATTACTCCCAGCAGTTCGGTTAAATTCATTTACGTTGCAATTGTTCGAGGACAACTTTTCGCATAACGTCCAGCGGGGCGGGAATTTCGGTCCATAGCTCAAATTGCCCCGCGGCCTGATTCACAAACATGTCTAACCCGCTGACGGTGAGGCATTTTTTCGCCGCCGCCATCGCAAGCAATTTTGTTTCCAACGGATTGTATACGGTATCGAAAACCACCTCGAGCGAATCGCTTAATTCGCAAACCGGGGCGTCGTCGACGTTCGGATGCATTCCGATTGCAGTGCAGTTGATGAGAATTTCCGCATCCGTCGCGACGGCATCGTTGAGCGGTTTCGCTACGCATCCAAATTCCGCGGCGAGTGTCTCTGCTCTTAAAAGGGTTCGATTGTAGATTGTCACCTCGGCACCGTAAAAGCTAAGTGCCGCCGCCAACGCACGCGACGCACCACCGGCCCCGAGCAAAGCAACACGGCGCGACGCCAAATCTTCGCGAGCGATTTTCATCTTATCGCAAAGTGCATCAATGGCCCCGGCGTAGTCGGTGTTGTCCCCGCGAAACTTCCCAGCCGAGTCAACTGTAATGGTGTTAACGGCACCAATGGTTCGCGGTAGCTCGTCACAATTTTCGGGCGTAACAAACTCCAGAGCGTTGTGCTTATGAGGAATCGTCACGCTGAAACCGCGGAAGTTCAGGTGCGGTCGCTCGACAATGCCCTGCATGAATCGGGCGAAATTTTCATGCCCCGGTTGGATCAGCAACGGAACGTAGACGCCATTGAACCCAACCTTATCAAAAGCGGTGTTGTGAATCATGGGGCTCATCGAATGCCCGACCGGGCACCCAATTACACCGAAAACCTGCGTGGATTCATCCTGCGAATTCCAACGGTAGAGGTTTCGCATTTCATCAAGCGTCGGTTGGCCCGGGGCAGACTCGCAGCCGCTCTGAAGCGAGGCGAATGTTCCGAACGCGCCGAATTTTCGAGCGAGTATTCTGCTGACGACCCCAGCTTCGCCCATGGCAAGAGCGAGGGTGGGCTTTTTGCAACTGCAAATTATATCGGCTGCCAGCAGTGCATCTTCCGGCCCGGCGGCGGCGAAGGCAATTTTGTTCACGGCGGCCTCCGACGCTTCCATCTGCGCAATAACTTCGTGCAGATTCTCTGGAACCCTCACAAAGTTGTGATGCGAAAGGATGATTTTTTCAGGTGCGGCCGGCCAATCTTCGCGGGGCACGTCCAGTTCAACATCAACGAACGCAACGCTGTCGAATTTCGCGGCCCGCTTGAGAAGATCGAGGCGGGCTGCTTCGTCGCACTGCGGAAATTTTCCGCCTTCCCTCGATGCCCGCGCCGTTGCGATTACATCTACCGGCGAGTCGGTAAGCAAAACGTGCAGCTGCGCGTCGTCGGGTATCGAATCCAGCAAATCGAGACGCACTTCGATAGTGTCGGCACCAGATTCGGCGGCGCAGAGCATGTCGCTGCGCATCTGCTCTACGGTCGGTGCTGTCAGCGGGCAAATTAATCTGGTTGCTGCGGGGTCGGTCATTCATTGTCCTTTGTCGTGTCGTTTTTTTGCGGGGGCTGGGCGGACGGTAGATTGTAGTCCAAAACCGATCCGGGGAGTGTAACAAATTCGGTCTCCACTGGCGGTGCGGAATTCGTCGTGTCGCAAAAATCTTCCGAACTCCTGCAGAGCAAGGCGGAAAGATCTTCGGCCACCACGCATGTTTTTTGCGAACCTTTAACCCGCACGTAAGTTTCGATGTTGCGTTTGGAGGTACCGACTGCTGGTACTTCTCGGCCGACCAAAAGCGTATACGCCCCACCGTCGGTATCGTAAAGGCTCACAATCCATCGCGGTTCTGCAAGCCGCGTTTGCATATCGTCCAGCCCATCGCGAGTCAGCGGGTCGAACTGATCCACATATTGCATCGCGGTCAGAGTGGATACCAATTTCTCGACGCGGCCGGGCTTAGTGCTGCCGCTAACCGGATGCGTAATTTCCCAATCGCCAGTGGCGTTTTTAACGAATACCAGCTTCGTCCCGCTCATATTCTCGATAGACAATCGTTTGGGATTCACCGGTGCGGGAATGAAAAGGTGCCGGTCGGTGATTACGTTCTGCAACTGGGTTTGAGACTTGAACATCCCTGCCCGCTCCAGTCCGACGACAGCCCCGCCGGCGATGAGGAGCAACACAAAAATGATGGTCGTTTTCGATTTCATATCGGCACCGATTTACCTTTTTCTCACGATCATCACCACACCACCGACGGCCAAAAGCCCCAGCGGAAGTGCGATGACGCAGCTGAACCATATCCAGCTTCGCATGGTTTTGGACATTGCAATTACGGGCTTCGTCCCACCGGGGCCGTTGGCGATATAACTGTCGCGCCCGATCAGCCAATAGGCCGCGTTTACCACCACCATCGGATTGCTGCGCGGTGGTGGTTCGGTACGATACCCCTCGCCGGTAACATTCACGCGTATGTTTAAATACTGATCCCTGAACCCACCAGACATCCCAAGCACAACAATGCGTGCCGGTTTTTGTTTCGTATCGCCGCTACGAACAGCTGCGACGGCAACGGCAAACGGCGTGGAGATGTCGCCGAGACCATAGTGCGGTTCGACCAAACCGTTATTCTGCCTCAACTCATCACCCAGCTTCTGCGGAGCTGATGTCGCCCAGACATTCGTCATGTTGTCGGGAATTGTCAGAAGCGGATAAATTTGCACGCCGCGCGGCAATTGCTTTTCGACAGTAATCGGACAAGCGTTCGGCCAGAGCAATCTCCGCCCCCGCAAACCGCGCCCAATCGGCGGAGCCTCGGGAAAATTGTTGATCAACATATATCCGAACCGCTGAATGTTGATGGTAAATTTATCGCCCTGCGGTATTGCTTCAAGCACACGATACTGCGCGTCGACCTCGATACCCCAGTCCTTTTCAAGATACGGATTAAACGCATAGCTGCGAGGGATCAGATGCCCTCCGTAACTTCGAGGCTTCAGCCATGTGCCCATGAAAATCGCCGCCGCCCCGCCGTTAATCGCACGACGAATCTTCTCGCGGTACTGCTTGTTAAGCTCGTCACGTCGCGTTTTGTTCAGCCCCGGAATCGGCATCACAGACTCCCCTGTCGGTAATACCAGCAGTATGGTTTGCAGATTTTCTCCGGGAGCATTTTCGTTTTGCGGAGGCGGGGGATATTCGTTGTTAAGATCCCACTCGCCGAACGTAAAATTTGCTTCTGCAAGTGCGATGTACAGTTTGTTCAACTCCCCGGGCGAAATATCCCACCGCACGGGGTAAGATCCGGGCTTGGCGTTTTTCGGAATCGGCGGGTTTGCGGTGGTGATGAGTATTCGCGCGAAAGGTTTTTTGTGAGTGAGTTTCAAAATTCGCGAGCTGATCGCGTCTCCGCCGTTGAAGAACCGCTGCGGATCGTGGTCGCTTTGCCCGATTGAAGAACGACGCACAACCAGTGGCCAGGCGGTGTCGAAGGAAATCGTCTCGAACTTGTCGCCGTCTTCAATAACGATTATGTTGTCCTGTAGCAGTTCGGGCGCGAGTTTCACCCGCCCGATTGCCTGGAGTTTGTCGGCGTTGGTAATCAGCGGGTTTATCATTTGGTTCACGCCGGCAAACAGCTGACGTTTTTTCGCGAGTTCAAAAATCGCACGTGAATCTTTGTCGACATTCTGCAAAGACGTGATAGCCTTTTCGGTATCGCCACGGGCAGCCTTGATCAGGGTTAAAAAGTTTGCGGAAATTTTGCGCATCGCAACAAGATATTTTTGCTGGGCTTTTTTGTTTTCATCACCGAGTTTCATCGCTGTGTCTTCACGCAATTTTTGCAGGTCTTTGGTGATGATGGCAAAATAACGGTTCCGCCGCATCCGAATCTTCTTACCTGACGCATCTGTAACGGTAACCGTCCAGGGTTTGCTGGTTGACACGATATCCAGAAAATCGGCATTGGCACCGGCCACTCCGCTCAGGGCGTTTGATGCCCGCAGCGTTTTCTGGGACGCGATGCGGAAGGCGGTAATCAATTTTATCAGCGTCTGATTTGGCTTGCCGTTGGGTTTTTCGACGGTGGTGCAAATATCACCGAAGGCCGCGACGCATTCGTCGAGGGCCTTGCGAATTTTTGGCGAATTGGTTTTGATTTTTCCCGACAGTTTGCTCAGCTGCCCGATCTGCTGCGAAAATGCGTCGAGCTGGCGATTGGTTTCCTGCAACTGGGCGACCATACCCCGCAAAAGTCCGGCGTAGTCCGGTATCGTTTTCGACGCTATCTTCTGCCGCGCCTCGTTGTCCTTGGCTTTTAGCTTACCCACGGCCGCATCGACGAGCTTATCCAGCTCAGACGCCAGTTTCCACTGCGACAGATATCCCGTCTGCGGAAGATTAGCCCAACGACGCTTAACCGCATCCAACTGCCGGTAAATTTCCGGTAGCTGCTGCTGAATCTTCTCCAGCTGGCGGATTTGCTCATCGGAATCGGCGAGACATCTCGTTCCAATGCGATCCATAAGCTTCATTCGCTCGACATTACCGGACGCGTCGACAACCTCAATCCGCGGATTGTAACGATTGGCGGCGTGGAGCAACTCCATCACCCTCGCCAATTGCTTGCGAGTCTCGGTGCGATTTTCACGCTTTGTCGGGGTGTCGGGGTCGGTAGTCGCAGCTGTGTAAACCGCGGAAATTCGCATAGGCGAGTCGACCTTGTCAAGAATTTGCTTCGTTTTGTCGCTCAGCCCGAATCGTTTGAATTGCTCGATATCTTTTTGATACGGATAGGCGGCGGCAATCATGTTGGCTGCGAAAATCAGGGCGACACCCCCCGCGATTGAAGTGCCTACCTGCATTCCGTAGCGATTGCGCGATCTGTGCGGTGTTGCCCATATCAGCGACGCCACGATAATGCATCCCAGCAGCAAAACCCCAACCAAAAAACCAACGGCGGTGAATCCTTCGAGCATGCCACCCAACAGCAACGGTTCGCCCCACAGTAACCATCCGAATCCCTGCAGAACAGCACCTATAACAATAATCAACCAGAATCCCAGCAGCGCCCACATCGCGCCCTTGCTGCTTTTCATCAGCCCAACCCCTGCTATCGCAACACCGAGCAACGCGGCGATCCACAATCCTTCCAGCATCACCACGCCGCCGGGCAGATTTTTGTACGTCGCATACAGATGCAAGCCTAAACCCACGGCGGCGGTAATCGAAATCAGCATCGACAGCAGACCCGCGAAAATTTTCCGCCGCGGGTTCAGCAACGACATGGTGTCGATCTTGTTTTTGTGCTTTTTCAACGCCATCGCCGCGACTCCAAAAGTTTTACGCTGAGGAACAAAAACCCGCCACCCAGCGAAAGGAAAAATACCACTGATTGCGTGTCGAAAATTCCGCGAGCGAATTTTTGCATATGTCCCATCGCGTCTAGGGTAGTTGCCACCTGATTCCATGGCTGCGGGGCGTGAACCGACACACGCCCAGCCACCAGCATGAAGAGCGACAGTATCACAATGCCGACCACCACCGAAAGCAGCTGATACCTGCTGAGCGTGGAGGCAAAAACCCCGACCGCAATAAACGCACCACCCAGCAGAATCATTCCGAGATACCCCATCAGCACAAGCCCGATGTCGGGTTGGGCGAAAATGAACATCAGCACCAGAAATATCAGCGTGGTACCCAGCAACGCGAGGTAGAACGTAAATACGCCGAGAAATTTCCCCAACACCACCTGCGTATCGGTCACCGGTGCGGTCATCAGAGTTTCGATCGTGCCGCTGTGGTATTCTTCGCTGATGATTTTCATCGTCAGCAGCGGCGCGATTACGGTCATGCCCATGCCCATAAGTTCAAACAACCCACGCAGCGAAGCGGGCTGATTTGGCACGAGGATAAAGAAATCCTGCGACCCCGTCCAGAATCCCGGTGGCGGGGCGAACTTAAACGCACAGGCGCACAGGAAAATCGCCCCGATAACGTACCCGAGGGGGCTGAAGAAATAACCCGCGACTTCCTTGCGAGCTAATGTCAGTATTTTTCCCATCTACCTGCTCCTGCGGAGAATTTTCATCATGCTCTTGCCCCCGCCTGCATCGTTTGCTCGTAAGTTATCTGAACGAAAAAATCTTCAAGCGAACCTTTCGCCTGACGGAGCTCGCGAAGTGCCCATTGCTTCTCGGCGGTGAGGTCGAACAGTTTTTCGCGCACATCACTTCGGGGGTCGGTGCTGATTTCAAGATGCAACCACCCCTTCACCGCCTCGCACGACACATCATTCACACCGGGCATAGCTTTGATATCACGCAAGATATCCTCAGTGGTGTCACCGGTTCCGCCGTCGCTGATTTCAGCAAGAACCTTGTTAAGCCCCACAACGCGACCCCGCAGCTGATTCGGTGGGCCTTGGGCAACCACCTGCCCCCCAGCAATAATTATGATGTTGCTGCAGGTCTGCTCGACCTCGGCAAGGATATGGCTGGAAAGAATGATCGTATGCTCCCCGCCAAGTTCGCCGATAAGCGTCCGCATATCGCGAATCTGGGCTGGGTCTAATCCGATGGTTGGTTCGTCGAGTATCAGTACCGGCGGGGCATGCAGCAGAACTTCCGCCAATCCAACACGCTGCTGGTAACCCCGCGAAAGTGCACTCAGGCGGCGGCGCATCATATTTTCGGGCTTGGACAACCAGCAACGCTCAGCTACTCGCTCAATGGCAGCTTTTCGCTGCTTGGGGGGTATCCCCCGCAACTTGGCACGAAAACTCAGATACTCGCGCACCCGCATTTCGGGATACAGGGGCGTGTTTTCAGGCATGTAACCAATTACCCCCCGCACGTCTATCGACTCGCCGAGCACGTCGAAACCATTAACGGTAACCGTTCCGCTGGTAGCTGGGAGATAGCTGGTGATGATCTTGAGCGTGGTGGTTTTACCCGCTCCGTTGGGCCCAAGAAAACCCACGACGCTGCCTTTTTCGACGCGAAAACTCACGTCGTCTACGGCGAGTGTCGTGTTATACCATTTCGTCAGATTCTTGACGTCAATCATTACTGAACATACTCCCAGATATCAACTAAAAGCTTCTAACAAAATAAGACGCCGCACCGAGGCGACGTTGGTTGATTGGCTGGGAAGGAAGGCGAAGCAGGCAACCAAAAGGTTGCTGATGCAGCCTGACGCAGCAAGACGATCAAACAACAAGCCGAATGCAGTATCATTTTATTAGACGCTCTAAAACAGTAATTGTTTGTCGATTAGATGTCAAGAACTCCGCGGCGGGCATGGCGCGATCGTGTGCGACCTGATTTTCTGGCGGGGGCTGGTTCTTGTTTTTCTTTTTGATTTTAACCCCGCAGGGGTGGTCAGAATTTAGCCGTGGGCGTCAGCCCACGGTGTAGGGCCAATAGATACATCAGCCCTGAAAGGGCGATAGAAATCTTGGGATTATCGCGGCAGA
>DAOVZK010000030.1 GCA_030635145.1 Planctomycetota bacterium
GAAAAAAACTGATGATCTGAGTAGTGATAACTGAGTAATGATGGATTGAACTTGACACCCTGGGTGTTCCGGGGTAGACATACAGTTGGGCGCTATGTTTTTGCTCCGCCCAGCGCTAAGATTTTACTCCGCCTTTTACAATACCGGGGAAACTCATCAGTTGATTTCACTTTTTCTGAATTCGGAAAAACTGAAAACCTTTTTTGCTGCGTGAAAAAGGTTTTGCACGATAATGCAAGCTCCCAAAACACCCAAAAATAATTGTGATTTCCGAATTTTTTATTTATTTCTTGCCGTCAGCGAACATGGAAAGGGTTTATAAAAAAAGGGACTGTATAAAACAAGTTATAGCTCAAAAGCTATGGCCTGATTTTCGGTGCTTCATCAAGAATTTTCATTATCGCAGTTGCACAAAAAACCCGATCTCTTTGTGCGTTATCAACTTGAGAAAGTATTCTTTGCTCGACTAAAACATTAATCGCCCGTTGTGCCGTAGTAAAAGCAACCTGCAGTCGTTCGGAAAGCTTTTTCGTAGTCCAGAACGGATTTTCAGCAAGCAATTCAATGGCATCCACCAGGATTTTCGGCTTCTGGCCAGCAATTTTTTTTCTCCATTCTTCCAGCAGCAGATTAATCTTTTCAGCACGACTCAAAACATCCTCAGACATTCTTGCAATGCCATTGAGGAAATACTCAAACCAAGGATTCCATTGGCTCTCTTGGCTTACCGCCAACAGGCGACTGTAATATTCATTGCGTGTAGCTTCAAAAAAAGCACTTATATACAATAAAGGAGCAGCAAGTACTTTTCGCTCCATAAGAAAAAGAATGACAAGAAGGCGTCCTACTCTTCCGTTGCCATCTAAGAAAGGGTGAATGGCTTCAAAGTGATAGTGCAATAATCCTGCCTGCACCAATGGAGGAATTGTTTGAACATGAAGGAATTGTTCCCATGTCCCAAGACAATCCATCAAGCATTCTGGGGATGGAGGAATATATGTAGCATTTTGCAAAGTACAACCCGCCGGGCCAATCCAATTTTGTGTTTTGCGGAATTGTCCGGGGGTAGCATGATTACCTCGTACATCTTCCATCAGCTTCTTATGTAATTCTCGAACCAACCGCAGTGACAGCGGTAAGGTCTTAAGTCTTTTGATTCCATAATCCAGGGCAGTAACATAATTGCCAACTTCACGCAGATCATCAGGACTGCGATCAACAACAGCCCCAGCATCATTGGCCAACAACTCTCCTAAAGTTGCTTGCGTACCTTCGATTCTGCTGGACAGCACAGCTTCACTTTTGATAAAGGGACGTATAAGCAGATGTGGATTGGGTAGTTTTTTCCCTTCTCCTGACAGTTGGCCTATAAGACGATCTGCATCTGACAATGACCTTATTAACCGGGCAGACCAGTTTATCTCCGGCGGAAGCGAGTTCGGAATGAACGCTTCGTAGCCGGTACATTTTACATATTTTCCTGGAGCTTTTTTCTTTGTCATAATTCCAAAAGTATAATAGAAAAATGAAAATAAGCAAGATTGTTATTTTCATAATCGTTAAAAAGAAAAATAAGCTCCCGCTTTATTTTCAGAAACGAGATTTTTTAAGCATATTGTCTTTATGACCTTTGCTCAATGACCATGCTTAGTGGGTGGAGTCGTTCGTTTGATTCAAAATGAACGTTTGTCTGATTTCAGATAAACGTTACTCAGAGTTGCTGCTATGCTACCATTCGTTTCCAGACTGCATGAAAAAGGATTCCTCTGACTCTTGAAAAGTGGGTCAGTCGCCACTTGATACCGAGTTGTTATTGACTGCTTTGTGACTTGTAAACCAGTTGTAACTCTCAAAAAGCCCTTTAAAACGCGTTATAACCTCTTTTAATACCAGGGGTTAAAATCTGCAAGACGTTCTTCGGAACCGAAGGTTAGAGGTTCGAGTCCTCTCGGGCGTATTTTTTTTCGAATGCCTAAACTCCCGTCAATCAAGGGGTTTTCTTAAGGGATTCTTTTGTCCCGACATTCCTGCGTTACCGGAAGTCCCCGTTTTTGACCCGAGTTGGTCAGTATTTGGTCAGTCGGGTCGCCGATCGGGATTTTACCGAGAAGAACAGTCTGAATTTTTTGGGCCTTAGTAGTCGTCCCGGAAAAAGTCATTTTTATAAATAGGTGAAATTTCTGATTAAGTTACGGCTGGCGTTTTTTGGCAATCGCAATGAGCCAAACCAGTTGATATTAAAAGATACGGTTTTGATGGACGATTCCGTTAAGGATCACGCACATTATCCTGCAGGCCATAATGAAGGTTATCCAACGGCGGTAAAAAATTTCAAAAAAACCTTTGTTTACCACCAGATGGAGCTATAATTACATTATTGACTGACCAGTCAGTCAGGCTCGCAAATTGGAAACTTTCGAGGATGTAATGACGACGGAAATGGATAAAACGATCACCACAAAAGACAGGCGCCGCGGAGAGCTGCTGGCCGCTGCCGGTGAGGTTTTCGGGCGTAACGGATACAACGATGCCACGGTTGACGAGATTGCGGCGCAGGGGGGTGTCTCGAAGGGTAGCGTCTACAACTATTTCAGCAGCAAGCAGGATATTTTCGAGCAGCTGTTCGTTTCGGGAATCAGGGCAGACCTCCAAAATCTTCAGGAGTTGGTGCAGCTGGAAACGACGGCCACTCACAAGCTCGACAAGTTGATAACCCTGTTTTTCGAGCATGCCCAGCAGCATCAGCAAAGCGGAAAGTTGTCGCTTGAATTCTGGGCCAACGCTGCCTGCGACAAACCCGACGGAATCTTCAGAAAATCGCTCGAAGAACTCTACGCAATGCTGACTAAGATGCTGGTAGACGTTCTCAACGAAGGGGAACGCAGCGGGGAGTTCGTTTTCGAGCATGGGTCACAAATCGGGGCGACGCTGATATTGGCATTGCTGGATGGGCTGGACGCGCAGAACATGTTGAATCTCATCGAATTAAATGAAACACATTGCACGGCGTTGAAAGAGGGAATCTTTCAGGTTCTCACCGGCAAGAAAAAGCCCACTGCAGATGGTGATACGAAGCAGGTAGAAGCAAAATGAACAGGCGAGCAAAACGTGAAAATAAAATTTGCGTACTGAGCATGGATCACGTTCTCATCGAGGACATCCAGCATCGGATCAAAGACGATCCGCGCCTCGCCAGTGTAAATGTGGTCGTTCCGCAGGCCGCCAACGAAGCGATTACCCCGCAGGATGTGCTGCAGATAACCAAGGAAACCATCTCGGCCCGCGTGATAATTCTGGACGTCCGCAGTTTTACTCTCCCGCGGTTGCAGGAATACTACAATCGTGTCAGCGGGTACAATCGCTGGGATTTCAATCGCAGCTGCTACACGATGGTCATCGGCGACGGAGCACCCGAGTTCCCTGCCGCGGACGTTGGGGTCGATTCGTTCCGCAAGGCCTTTGCCCAGTTCCGAACCGATTACAGCCCGGCGGCGTTTTACTTCGATCCGTTTGTGCATTTCAAACGCAACGAACGAATGGAACTGTATTCGCAAAACACCGAGGAATGCTTCGAGAAAATCCCGGCCGGGATGGGCAAGGCGTTCAAAGAACCCGTGTCGAGCCTCTCAAAAGTTCGGTCGTATTTCCGGGCGTCGACTCCGAACGTTCGCGGAAGCTCGGGTGTCAAGCACGCCCGTCAGGAAAAGCTAAAACGAGTAATGGCACGGATGATCAGAGATGAATTTCCCTCGCAGAAAACCGATCTGCTAGCCGCGATGTCAAAAGACGGCTGTCCGGTAGATGGCGAAACGCTGCGACTGAACTTTTATCCGTTTTTTTTCGAGGAATGGATTTACAACCTCATGGTAAAGGCCCGAGCGTAGCTCGAATTCAAAAGATACGACGATAAAATCCGGTTCACCGGAATTGAAAGATAGAAAGGTTAAGTCATGGCAGCACAGTCTGACAATACGAAATCTCCACCGGAACTTCCTCCGAAATCTAAAAACGGTAGAGCACTGGGTCTGCTGAAAAAGTACGGCGGGGTTTTGGTGGTTATAGTCGCGATTTTGATTTTTGCGGGGCTGGTGAAATTCCTTCCACCGAAAGACGAAACGAAACGCCCGGTGCCACCAGAACCGATTCCGGTTTATGTCGAGGTCATCAAACCGCTGGAAACTCTCGAAGACAACATGGAACTGTACGGCCGAATCGAACCGGACAAAGTTGTGGAGGTCGCCGGGGAGATTTCGGCAAGAGTCCGCAGCTATGCCGGTGCGAAAGATACGCTGACGAAAGATTTCCGAATTATTCCCAGCCCAGCTGGTGTACCGATCGTAAAAGAAGGCGACCGCGTCGTAAAAGACCAACCGCTGATGTATCTCGACACCGACTTGGCGCTGGCTGCTCGCGATCAGGCTAAGGCCGACTACGATTTTAAGCTGCTTACGTACAACCGCGTCAAAACACTCGTCGGCCGAAATGTCGCAACGTCGTCGGAGCTGGATCAATGCACGATGGCACTTGATGTGGCAAAAGCACAGCTGGAAGAAACCGAAGCGCTGCTGGAACGGACGTTTATCGTTGTTCCCATCAGCGGTATTCTCAACAAGCTTCCCGTAGACCCCGGCGAATACGTCCTACCTGGCAAAACCGTGGCCGAAATCGTAGACATGGATACCGTCGACGTTATTTTTGACATTCCCGAGCGGGATATCGGACATCTGAAAATCGGCGGAAAGGCGACGATTCTCCACGGCCCGCAGCGCAAGCAGAAAACCGAGGGAGTCATCAAGTACATCAGCGCGTTGGCTGATCCGTCGACGCGAACCACCGTCGTTAAAGTCGCCGTCGACAACAGCGAGAGAAAGTTTCACACCGGGCAATTCGTAATGGCCAAGCT
Organism: Planctomycetota bacterium; assembly: GCA_030635145.1. Taxonomy (GTDB): domain Bacteria; phylum Planctomycetota; class Phycisphaerae; order SM23-33; family SM23-33; genus DAOVZK01. Next base: position 4,904 of record DAOVZK010000030.1, read on the forward strand.
TACCCGCCGCGTACTTAAAGATGTGATTATGGTTCCACACAAGGCAATCATTCCGATGGAGGGCGATAAAAAGGCGGTCTACGTGGCTCGCGACGGCAAGGCTGTGCGGGTTTATGTTGAAATCGCCCCGCCATACATCAACGGAACAATCCAGGTAACTTCTGGCTTGAAAAAGGGCGACTGGTTAATCACATCCGGCAGCACGCTGCTGGAACCAGATCGAGAAATAAACGTTTTACCGGCGGAAGATTCTGAAGACACCGACCAACCTACAGCCCAACCGGCCATAAGGCGGCAATAAGTAAATTGGCGACGCTCGACCAAGGGACGTTAATTAAGTAAATTGGCAACGTTCGTTCAAAAAAACGTTATTAAAAATTTGCGAAAGATAAACAGATGATTTTAAGCAATGCAGCAATACGAAACCGAACGACGATATTCGTCCTTATTCTGCTGATTGTGCTCACCGGGATAAGCAGTTATTTTACCCTGCCCCGTGAAAACTTTCCTGAAATCAACATTCCGATTATAAACATCGTCACAACCAATCCGGGCGTAGCTCCGTCGGACATTGTTGATACCATCACCAACGAAATAGAGCAGAAGCTCAGCGGGCTAAACGGGGTAAAGCAGATCGTTTCGGAAAGTTCGGAAGGGTTGTCCGTCATTACGATTGAGTTTCTACCGAGCGAGAATATCGAGGAGGCATTGCAGCGGGTTAAGGACAAAGTTGACCTCGCCAAGCCAGAGCTGCCGAAAAATACCGACGAACCCGTCGAACCGGTCGTCTCCGAAGTTAACGTGTCGGAATTCCCCATCATCAACATATCCCTGGCCGGGCCTATTTCGCCCGTTCGCCTCAAGGGAATCGCCGAAACTCTCGAAGAATATCTCGAAGGCATTACGGGCGTTTTGGAAGTAAACATCACCGGCATGCTCGAGCGGGAAATTGTAATCGAGGTCGACCCTGACCTGATGACGCATTACGGATTGACGATCGAAGAACTGATCAATCGCATTCCGTCGGCGAATGTTAATCAGACGGCTGGTGGACTGGAAACCGAGGGCGTCAAATTTAATATCAGGATCCCAGCCGAGTTCCAAAAGCCTGAAGAAATCGACAAGCTGCCCTTAACTACGCGCGGCGGAAAAACAATCTACCTCACCGACATCGCCACCATCCGCGACACATCCAAAGACCGCACAACATACTCGCGACTTAACGGTAATCCCTGCATTTCGCTGTCGGTAAAAAAACGCGTCGGGGCCAACATCATCGAAATTACCGACCACATAAAAGCTGTCGTCGCCGAGTTCCGCAAGCAATGCCCCCAGAGCGTTGAATTCGCCATCACCCAGGACAAATCCAAGGAAATTCGAAATTCGATCATCGACCTCGAAAACAATATAATGACCGGGTTGCTGCTGGTGATAGCTGTGTTGGTGGTGTTTATGGGGCTGCGATCGAGCCTGATCGTGGCGATGGCGATTCCGTTGAGTATGCTGCTGAGCTTCAGCATTTTACTGCTGCTGGGAATGACACTGAATATGGTCGTGCTGTTTTCGCTGATCCTTGCTTTGGGCATGCTGGTGGACAACGCGATTGTGATCGTCGAAAATATTTACCGCTTCATGGAAAAAGGCTACCCCCGAGTCGAAGCCGCCATGAAAGGCACCGCCGAAGTCGCCTGGCCGGTAATCGCATCAACCGCAACAACCGTAGCGGCATTCTTCCCGCTGATTTTTTGGCCCGGAATCATCGGGGAGTTCATGCAGTACCTCCCGATAACAGTCATCGTCGTGCTGTCCAGCTCACTGTTCGTCGCGATGATAATCAATCCTGTGATCTGCTCGGTTTTCGCCAAACCGAAACATAAGAAAGTTGAAAAAACAACCCAGAGCGCCTTCATCCACGGGTATCGCCGACTGCTTGGATTCGTTCTGAAGCATCCGGGTGTAACGGTTTGCCTCGCCGCGATACTGCTGGGAATTACCCTGACAGTCTTCATAAAACGCGGTGCTGGTTCGGTGCTGTTTCCGAAAATGGATCCGCCCGAAGTTCTCGTCAGTTTGCGCGGAATGCCGGGAACGCATATCGATCATACCGACGGAATTGTTCGCAAACTGGAAAAACGAATCGAACAAATCCGCAAAAACTCCGCTGGGTTTAACAACTTCGACGATGTGATCGCCAACAGCGGTTATGGCGGCGGAGACGGTGGGTTTTTAAGCTCTTCGGGAAAGGCTCCGCACCGCGCGACGATCGCTGTAATTTTCCCGGACTACAACGAACGCAAAATAACATCGCGTAGCATCATGCCGCAAATTCGCCAGGCCACTAAAGACATCCCCGGTGTCGAAATCAGAGTTGTGGAACGCGAGGAAGGCCCGCCAGTCGGGGCAGCTGTCTCAATTGAAATCGCCGGTAAAGACATGAAGCAGCTCGAGCAGATCAGCAACAAAGTCATGGGGCTGATCCGCGATGTGCCCAATCTCGTGAACCTGCGAACGAATTTGGAGATGGCGAAACCCGAAATGATTTTTGTGCCCGACCGAAAACGCATCGCGCGTCTGGGAATTACCACCGCGACGATTTCGAATTATCTCAAGACCGCGATCTTTGGAACGAAGGTGGGCGTGTACCGGCAGTTTAACGACGAATACGACATCCGTTTGCGGGTGCCGATCACAAATCGCGACTCTATCGAGGATATCGAACGGCTGCGAATTCCCAACCGCAAAGGCGAAGGTGTGCCGATTGGTTCGCTCGGAAAATTCAAGTACGTCCGCGGGCTTGGTGCTATTCACCGCTTGAATAAGGAGCAAGTCGTAACGATCACCGGCGACGCCGAAGGCCGCTCCGACAAAGCCGTCCTCGCCGATGTGATGAACCGACTCGATCCGCTGGGCGCAGCGAGCTTCACAACACTTGACGTGCTGGACTGGGAAAAACTCGCGAAGATCATGCAAGGCAAGGCCCCCAGCCCTGCGGAAGAAGTCTCGAAAGAACTTTACGACCGACTGGGCTACTGGGATAGCGGCAAGGTCGATAGAGTCGCCGACAACACCCAGCAGCTGAAAAATTCTGACGACGACAGGAAGCTACTGCTGAAACTGCTGAACGAAACCACGGGCGGAAAGTCGCTGTACAACCAGTCAGCCTTTGCAAACATCCAGCTCGACGAGCAGGCGACCAAACTGCTTCAGCGAAAAGACAGTGGCGACAAACTCACCGCCAAGGAAACCAAACGGCTCAATCGTCTGCTGCTGGAAGGAGCGTTCCCAAAAACCTTCGCGACGCGCGAACGCTTCAAAACCCCGGACGGATACAAAATTAAGTTCGCCGGTAAAAACGAAGACGAAAAAGAGGCCAGCGAGTTTCTGAGCAAGGCTTTTCTCATCGCGTTGCTGCTGATCGTCGCAATTCTGGTCACACAGTTTAACACGCTGACCGTTCCGCTGATTATCATGACGACCATTATCCTTTCGCTGATCGGAGTGTTCCTCGGTTTGATCGTGTTTGATCTACCGTTCGGGATCATCATGACCGGCGTTGGCATGATCAGCCTCGCCGGTGTCGTCGTAAACAACGCAATCGTATTGCTGGACTACACCCGCCTGCTGCAACGTCGCGGGCACAATCTCGTCGACGCCGCCATAGAGGCCGGGATCACACGACTTCGCCCCGTGCTGCTGACGGCGGGAACGACAATCCTGAGTCTTATACCGATGGCCACGGGTGTGAGTTTCGACTTCCACACAATGTCGATGGCCCCGCCAAGTGAATCGAACCAGTGGTGGGGATCGATGGCGATTACGGTTATCTTCGGGCTGGCGGTGGCGACGCTGCTGACGCTGCTGGTTGTACCGTCGCTATACGTGATGCTGTATCGGCTGACGGCGAAATTCGGGCTGGGCGGGCTGAAGAAAATCGATACCGAAAAAGACGCCCCTGTCCTCGAAGATTTTTAGGTTTTTTTAGATAACGCGGCGTTCAGCACAGTAACACATCACTATTAGAATAGTCGGACAATTACAACCCATCGGGTATTCGTAGATGATGTTGTGCATCAGACCGAAATGAGAACGCCTTTACCTGTAAGCAGTGATATCGGCTGGCGGCATGCGAACCCAGCTTCGCGTTCGTGCCAATGCGAAACATGTTGTTCACCGAGCAACCAACAGAGGCTTACGGTTCGGCCGTCGTGCATGTGCGGAAAGTCTACAATCCCCCGCGAAAAATCACGAAGCTCAACGCCCATCTGGTCGAGTTCTTCGAGGCAGTTCTGGAGATTATCGACCGTGTCGACTAGCCGCTTTCGGGCGGTTTCGAGTTGACCGCTGTGCCCGCTTTGCTCGGCGCTATCGATCATCTCTTCCATCTCCAGCAGCACGCCGTATTCTTCGACCACCTCTCCGACGATTTTGCGGAGAAGCACAAGTGAACGATCGGCCTGCTCGAGAGAGAAGTACTTAACGTCGCCCTCAGTGCGGGGCATCACTTCCATACTCCAGTCTGTAATACTCAAAGCATCTCTCCAAACAATAATAATTCCCAGATGCGTCTTCGGGTAAACCACGACGAAAAGTGCCAGCCAAAACAATTACAAAGACACTACAGCGTCGTCTAACAAAACCCTTCCGTGGGCCAATCTATCCTTAGCTGCGAGTCTTGATATCGGCAATCTGTAGCGGCGAACATGAGCCTCGTGAGCCGATTGTGAGACTTTTCTGAAATTTATTTGAACTTGGCGTCCGATAACGAATTTCTCGGGGTTTTCATAGGGTTTTTCACTATAAACCCCTGAGTGTAATCACTTGGTTGAACCCTGGGGCAACATCGCTTATGCTGGGTTTTGATATGTTTGGATTCCTCAACATCAATAAATCGCCCGGGCCGACAAGTCACGACATCGTGGCCGCTGCAAGGCGATTATTACCGCGAAAAACCAAGGTCGGCCACGCCGGTACGCTCGATCCGTTTGCCAGCGGTGTGCTGGTGCTTGGGATTGGCGGGGCAACGCGGCTGGTGGAATACGTGCAAGACCAGCCGAAACGATACGTCGCGACGGTAACCCTCGGAGCAACGAGCACCACCGACGACAGCGAGGGCGAAATTACCGCAACCTCAGCCGATGGTCCAAACGCAGCTCCGCCGAGACTTGACGTAATTGAAAAGATCCTCGCAAAATTCACCGGCAGCATCGAGCAGATTCCCCCCGCCCATTCGGCCATCCATATAGACGGGCAGCGAGCGTACAAACTTGCGCGGGCCGGGGAAGTTGTAGACATCCCCAAACGTACCGTCCGCATCGACGCCGTCAAGCTGCTGCGATACGATTACCCGCAATTGGAAATTGACGTCACATGTGGCGGCGGAACGTATATTCGTGCGATGGCACGCGATATCGGCGCGCAGCTGGGATGCGGGGGATATTGCTCGCAGCTGGCGCGAACGGCCATCGGAATGTTCACCATCGACAACGCTGCCGACATCGAAACTATCGCACCAGCCGATATCCCCCCGCTGCTGACGGCTCCGCAAAAAGTGCTCGACCTACCGACATTGAAAATCGACTCCGCCGCCGTTGCCAAAATTTACAACGGCCAGTCCCTGTCGCCGGAAATTTTGACTACGCTTACCGCCCCCGCTTGTTCTGCAGTAACGCCCGGGGGCCAGCTGATGCTCTTAGACAACACCGACACACTCGTCGCCGTCGCAACCTTCACGCCCGACTCCCGCGCAATCCACCCCACAAAAGTCTTCCGGCAATAAAAGCGAACACCTCCTTTTGTTAGGTATATGATAGTGCCTATAGTGGCATATGATTATTTATAAAGGAGTTATAAATATATTGTGCAGCATAAAAGTTTATTTATGAACATATTAAGTATCTCCGATATACCATATATAGACTATAATACAATTGTAAGAGGATATAGAAATGGCCAATAAACAAGACATTTTGGGGTTCTTGAAGCAAAGGCGCGGCGAATTGAGAATGCCAATATCCGCCCTTAGTGAAAGGGCGAATACCTCAACGAGCACGGTAAGGCGGGTTTTGGATGGTGATATATCTGTCAGCTACGCTACGCTCTGCCGAATTGCCAAAGCGATGGGAGTCTCTTTGGAATACCATGCACGTTCGTCAGGTTCCGTGATTAGGGAAGAAGCCAAACGCAAGGCTAAGATATCCGCTAAGATGGTGCAAGGAACGTCCGCAATGGAATCGCAAGCAGTTGATAAAGAAGCGATGGATAGAATTGTACAAGCCACAGAAGCGAAATTGATTAGGCAGTTAGGGAGTGCCTTGTGGGCAAAATAACACATGCCTTTAGCAAGGTTGCTGACGAAACGCCGATAGACCCCTCAATGCTGAAACGCTCGGCCAGATGGGTCATGAACAGATCGCAACTCAACAGCGAAGAGGCCAAGAGTATTGCTCCCGTTTACGCTCAGTATCTAGTGGGCAAGTCAAGGGCAACAAGCGTAGCAAAATTTGATTTGCAATGGTCGTGCAAGTTACACGAAAAGATGTTTCGGGCAATTTGGACTTGGGCGGGCAAGCCACGTCGAATTGAACTAGAAGGGCCATGGTCAAAATTCTATGATGTAGAGCCTCATCTCTACTCTCTACTAGAGGATTTAGTCGAGTGGAAATCATCCGGTATGAACATGCTGGAACAAGCCACCACACTACACCATCGAGCCACACTTATTCACCCATTCGAAAACGGAAACGGAAGATGGGCTAGGTTGATGTCAAATATCTGGTTAAAGAAGAATGGGCATAAGATAGTGCTTTGGCCAGACGACCATATTGTTGGCTGCGCTAGTGCCAATAGAGATAAATATATTGATGCGATAAAAACAGCTGATGCGGGAGACATTGATGATCTTCTTCGAATGCACAAAGAATATCTGGAACCATGAGCTATTGCTTCTCCACCCGCGCAGCTTGCGGTCATTACTGGGCCTCACCCAATGATTTTTTTTAGCTGCTCGACATGATCTTCGAACGCCCGTCGGCCGAGGCGTGTAAGCGACACAAACGTTCGCGGTTTGCGTTTGACGAAAGTTTTGCGGGCACGGATGTATCGGGCGGTTTGCAGTTTTTCGAGATGCCCGCCAAGGTTCCCGTCGGTAAGTTTCAACTGATTCCGCAGAAATGTAAAGTCAACCTCGGCGTCTTTGTCCAGGGCTATCAGGGCGCTCATAATCTTCAGCCGTGACGGTTCGTGAATGAGTTTGTTGATTTTTTTAGTATGAGCCATGATTTTATCTCGAGCATTTAATTTTCAGATAGCCCCCGGCCACCAGCAACGTGCCACCACCCACGGCGGCAAGGTATAATCCAAGATATCCGGGATAAATCATCGACCCGAAATAACCAACCAACACCTCCGCGGTTACGAGCAATCCCAATCGCACCCAGAAACGGTCCTCCAGCCATAAGCCCATCACGACATACGCGAACATTATCAGCGTACTGATGAAAACGCTCAACTGATGCCCCGCCCACGGATGCAGCACCGTCAGCCAGATCGCACCGAAGATGAATATTCCCGACCAGAACCATCCGAGGCGTTTGCTGAGTTGCTTTTCCGATTCGCTTAGGACAGGCCCGCGGCGGTTCGCGATCCAGCCGAACCAAATCGTAAGCGGAATTCCAACTGCGTTACCGACCAGCCACGCCCAATTGGTAATGTGGTTCGCGAAATGGGAAATCGAGTAGCAGGCGATCCAGATAAGCCCCCACGTAATCAAAATCGGCCCCGCTGCCCAGTTGCCCGCGGCGTAGCAAATCTTCTGCCCAATCTTTTCGATATCTTCCAACGCCTCACGCCCCTGCTGCGGTGTTACATCATTCATGATAAGTCTCCCTTACAAACCAAACCCTAATCCTAATTCGCATCCGAAATCAAACTTTGATCCAAATCCATCGTCCCACCCAAAATCTAACCCAAAACTTCAATGCTTACTCTTCGGCACAGAGTACTCTACCAAAATACAGAATTTGCGTCAAGCGAAAATTTGAAATTTACGGTGCTTTCTGAGGTCAAGGGGGGCGACCTCTGAATGAGAATCCAGAATTGCAAATGGTTAATTGTTACTGTTCCCGGAATCCCGACAGGGAGTTCGGTTGCGATAGAGTTCCATGTGCTGTTTGTAGTGCTCGGATTTTCCCACACCAGTTAAAGCAATCGCCTTGTTCTGATACTCAATGGCTCTGTCGAACTGACCAGCTTCAGCGTACGCAGATGCAAGAGTGTCCAAAAACTCCGCTTCTTTCCATTTGCTCAGCTCACAGGCACGCCGGGCGAGCTTAATGACATAAGAACTGTCTCGGATCCACTTGTCCTGATGCGTAGACAAAATCCACGCCAGATTGTTCAGAACAACAGCATCGTTCGGAACCAAAGCAGTCATTTTGTCCAAGTCGCACCTTGCCGCTTCTGCATCTCCCTTCATCTTGAACATTCCAGCCCGATTCAAGTAGCAGAGATACGACAGGTTGCTTCCTTTGCTAACTTCAATCGCCTTGGTCAGATCTGAGATCGCGATATCTAGATCGTTTCGGCGAGCATGTTCTCTTGCCCTTATGGTGTATACATTTGGATGCTTTGGATTCAGTTTTATCAATTCGTCCAGCCATTTCAAATAATCGTATGGCTCCTCCGGGCCGATAAGTTTACCACCGGCCGCTTGTTGGACCTGGTGAACTTCGTTTTGGCAAGTCTTACACAGGTCCATTGGCGGACCGAGGCGGAGTATACCTGTCATAATCGATCGAGCATCAGAGCGGGGGTAAAGGATGCAGTCGGAGTGGGTGCAGTGGCGGTTGGACCATGAATGAGTTCGGTTGGAAGGTACGGAAAGGGCATGGAGGAACTCATGCTTAATAACAAGTTCCCACCACTTTTCGCGAGGAGTTAGTGGAGGGGTACCATTATCAACATTTTGGGTTTGTATCACGATCACATGCCCGCCATCGTCCAACGGTGTGTAGTGGCCTCGATGCTTGTAGTCTGATAAACCTGATACGAAATAGATGATTATATCAGATGCTCCACGGTAGCGGCGTTTTGCGATAATAGGATCAAGTTGCTTTAGCTTCAGCAAACCGTTGCTGTCAGCGTTTACCTCCAACGGTTTACCCTGAACAGTGCGAACTTCCCCACCGACATATTTTGCAAAACCATCAATCGCCTTTTGCAACGATTTATCCACTGGGGCGCACCCGTTGACGCAAACCACTTCGACAGTAACCAGTTTTGCGTTAACTAACCGCTGGCAAACGGGATAGTTAAGCTCATTTGATACGGGTGTTGCTACACAACCAATCTGAACCAGAAACAACAAAGCTAATAATGCAGTACGTTTCATTTGGTATCTTCCTGACAACTCCCGTTTTAGATACACCAAAAAGAATAAACCATTCTGGTAATAGAAGCAAGTTACAACCTTTTCGGGAGCAACGGTAAGGTTGTTGGATAAAGAAAAAGGCCCAAAAATAATCGTGCTTGCCAAACCCCTTAATAAGGTTGACTTTTTCTGCCATGTAATGTAGCATTCCCCCGTCACTTTTCGGGTTGGGTTCTGCAGAAAAGGCGATATATGCCTTATTTCCTACGAATTTTCGCCCGTTAGAGCATTGAAAAGTTGAAAGTTCGTATTTTTGCGATGCGGGTTTGTTCGTGGCAAGGAAGAAACATGAGGCATATTATCCATATTCTGAAATGTTTCTGACGCCGCTACGGACAAAGCACCCCAGCAAAAAGCGAACTGTCAACTTTGAGATGCTCTAGGTTTGAGTAAGCAAATTTTTTGGGCTTTTCTGGAAAAATACAATGCACAATCGTCACTTGTTTTACCTGTTGATCGCCTTCGTGCTGGTGGGGCTTATTACTGTCCCGGCCGTCGCTCAGGAAGATCTCGGGCTACGCATTTACGCCGAAGAACTTAGAACAGTACTCGACCGCCAAGAAGCCGCCATGAGCGGTTTTGACGCCGGTGGATGGTTCAACTTCGCATTCATCAACTACGACGACCCGGCAGCTGGGAAGGTACGAACGTTGCGGCAGTACGAACTCCGCGGCTGGGCGAGCATGAACCTTCAGGGCGGGGCGCACAAGGCTTACTTCCGCGGGCTTTTGCGATACAACGACTGGAACAGCGGCGATAATCCAACAGCCAATCGCGGTGACGATTTCGATACGGTTATCGAACGTGCATGGTACGAGTTGAATCTGGCGAAGCTGCTGGATTCATCTACCAACGGTGCCAAGCCGCGATTCAACCTGCGGCTGAAAGTCGGGCGCGACTATACCACTATCGGCACGGCGCTGGTGCTGGCGTTGCCGTTGGACCAAATCAAATTCACCGTCGATGCCGACGACTGGGAATTCATCGCCTTGCTGGGTAAAACCATAAAGGGAAGCGACAACATCGACGCATCGGAGCTTATCACGCATCAGCAGGATCGCTGCTTCTATGCTTTCCAGGTGTCGTATAACGGCTTCCAGAACCACCGCCCGTTCGTTTACTTCATGGGCAACAACGACCACTCCAAACCTTACACCCACGACGCGACCCAATCTTACGACTACTCGTCAAAGTACTTGGGCATTGGTTCGGAAGGTACGCTGCTGGTGAAAAACCTTTCGTACAAAGCTGAAGTCGTCGGAGAATGGGGCAAGACGTACTCGGCTGGTTCCACGACCACGCAAGACAAAATCTGTGCGATAGCTGCCGACGTTCAGTTGGAATATCTCTTCGACGCCAGAACTAATCCACGAATCATGTTCGAGTATTTGTTCGGCAGCGGCGACTCGGACAGAACACAAAGCTCGTCATCGACAGTTGGAGGCAACACGGCTGGTACCACAGACTACGCCTTCAACGCCTTCGGTTATCGCGACACCGGTATCTCGCTGGCCCCGCGAATTTCCAACATCCACATCTTCACTCTTGGGTTCAGATTCTTCCCGCTGGAACACATCGAAATGTTCCGCGAGTTTGAACTTGGCTCGAAGGTGTTTTACTATCAAAAAGCCAACTCCGGCGGGGCCATAAGCGACCCGCTTGCCACACGCTCCGGACCCATCGGGTTTGAATGGGACATCTACTTCAACTGGCGTATCACGAGCGACCTGGCATGGTCGACACGATACGGTGTGTTCTTCCCCGGAGGCGCATATTCCGGCAGCGACGACGAATGCAGACATTTTTTGTACAGCGGATTGGTTTTCAGCTTCTAGCAGAAGGTATAATTACATAACCGAACGGTTTGCCCAATCGGGAGTTCGGCCTGACACGGAAACGACGAAATATGAATTATAAAACACACTTACAAACAAGTAAATTCTCATTACCGGTTCTGATTTCGCTGCTGGGGGCACTGATGCTTACATCCGCCGGGGGGTGTGGAAACGGTGAGATTATCTCCCGCAACGAAAACCTCCCGAAAAGCGAAGACTCCGCGGGATTCCTCGACAGGGTCTCGTCCTTGCCGGTAGTCACAGAAGATGATGCAATGCGTGGTATTCTGATGCTGATCAACGGCGACGATACGGCGGAATCTTTTCCGCAGCGAGTGCGACTGCTGCAAGAGCGTGGAATTTTACCGAACTCATGGGACTACGTTTCGGATCGAGCGATTACTCGCGGTAAGTACGCTTACATGATCTATCAGGCGGCGAAATTCCGCGGCGGGATCGTGCTTTCCCTTACCGGGGCGTCACGCCGCTACTGCCTCCGCGAACTTCAATTCCAAAAGGTAATGACCAATGGTCCGATGTTATCCGAAATCAGCGGGATGGAATACATCGCCGTTCTCGGCCGAGCCGACACGTATATTCGCACCGGCCACGTGCCCAACAGATCCGGTGAAACCAGAGACGAACAACAACTCGAAATAAATTAGTTTCGCAGATTGAGAGAATAAAAATGAAGCAGACAATTTTGACAATCTCGTTGGTAGTTTTGGCGACCGTTGGAATGACTTGGGGGCAGGACGCCAAAAAGACCGCCACTGAAAAACCGGCAGTCAAAAAAACAGCGGCGACACCCCCCAAGCCCGCCGCCGCAAAACCTGCAAAGCAGCCCGTAAAGGCTAAGGCCAAGACCGCTGCTGCAAATGCTGCTGCAGAACCGTTCCCCGAAACCAAAGTCGAACTCGGCGAAGTGGCAGTCGAGTCTGTTAAAGGTTCGGCCAACAAGTGCAGCGTAAAAGAAGGCAAGGGCAGCTGGACACCCGTGAAAGTTGGCGACAAGCTCGACGAATTTTCGCTGATCCGCACCGGGCTTGGTGCCGAGGTGGTCATCGTATTTAACGATCGTGCCAAATTCACCGTTAAGGCCGCCACCAAAATCGGCATCGCCACAGTTCGAAAGTCCGGTGGAGTTTACCAAGCCAAGCTCGGTTTGAAATACGGTGCCATGAAGGCTTCGATTGACCGTACGAAAGGCCAGAACGATTTTCGCGTCGCCACACCTGTCGGAGCGTTGGCAGTTGAAGGTTCAAGAGCAAATTTCGCATTCAGTGCCGACCGCGGTTTCGGGCTGCACAGCAATCAAAGCCAATGGAACGTCAACAATAACAATGGCCAAACCCGCGGGGTACCTCAGGGCGGGCGGACGAACACCAATCTTGATTCTACCAACCAGATCGCCACAAAGAAGCTCAACACTCACGTGGGCGACCCCGGGTCAGGTTTGACTCCAGAAGAGCAGTACTGGTTAAACGTAAACGGTGGCGGGCGAGGAATTCTCGACTTTACCGGCAGCAGCAACGACTTCGGCCCCGGAATGATTGGCCCTGTGTCAGGATGCTCCAGCCCAAGCCAAAGTCCCGAATCAAAGGGCGAAAATTCTCCGGGATATCTGTCGGAAGATAGATAAGTCCCCGAGCCTCGTTCGGAAAATCTTTCACGCACCGCATCGCGGGCTTGAGGAATTCCTCTGCGGACGTTAGACTTCTGGGATGACCCGCAACAATTCACAGGCCAAACGTTCTCGTCATCTGAAAACCTTCCTGCTGGGGATGCTTGGTGTGCTGTGCGTCATCGGCGGATACGCTCTTGATCTCGACTCCCCCGCCGAGCTGCGAACCTTGGACATGCGTTTCCGATACGCCGCCGAAACGGCCCCATCCGAAAACGTCACCATCATAACCATCGACGACAACTCCCTGCACATAATCGGGCGTTGGCCGTGGCCGAGGGCAACTCTCGCCGGGATCATCGAAACCTTAAATCAGTGCGACGCCGAAGTCGTGATGCTCGATATTATTCTCCCACGCCCGCAAAAGGTGCGGATGGAACATCCGTTGAGCAAAATCTACAATCCCACCAGCTCAGAATCCATCGCCAACACTCCGCCGATTCCGATTTACGACGACGCTATCCTCGCTGGAACAATCGCAAAGGCGGGAAATGTTTTCGTGCCGTTCCAAGTCAATTTCAAACCCGAAATCCGATCGCTGGAACTCGCGGAACTAAACGCTCGCGTCGCCAAGCTGCTCGACAAACATCCCGATATGAACTTCGAGTCGATGGTACAAAAAATTGATCCTGATGGAACAATTCCAGTAAGCCAAATCGTCAAAAGCTACCTGCACCAGCACAGCCTTGCCGTTTTGCAACGATTCGCTCTGTCAATAACTAACAGCAATCTGAAAATTCCGACAGGTAATGTCGTCGCACCGCTACTGCCATTTGCCCAAACCACCTACGGTAGCGGATTCATAACCTATCAGGCCGACGGTGATGGAACAGTGCGGCGAATCTCCATGCTGGCTGAAGTCGGTAAAAACTCTGCCGAATCCGATGCACCAGCCTCCCAAGCAAAGGGCATTTATCCGCAACTTGCCTTTGCCGTTGGTACCGACGCTTTTGCGAGACGGTGCGGAAAGCCCCTTACCGTAACGCCAAGCGATTCCGACATTACTCTCACCGCCGCTGACGCCCAGCAGCGCATAATTCCTGTGGATGACCGTGGCAGAATAACCATCAACTGGCGCCGCGGGGAAGTTTATATTTCAGCCGCCGAGGTCAACGCAATTTCCAAAGTGCGCGAACAAATAAAAAATAATAATCGCTTGAAACGCATCGCGCAGCTGCGACTTGCAGAAGGCAGAAGCGACAAACTTATCCGACTCTTCGCCCGGCTGGAGACCATAGATCCCAAACTCCAAAAAATTCAGCAACAGCGATACATAGCAAAGCTCTACGACCCCGCGAACATTCCACCTGCCCCAACCGAACTACTGCAAAGCCAAGCCCTCATTAAACAGCAAATCGATGCCGTCTTCCCCACCTTCCGCAAAGACGACCTCGAAGGATTTTTCCTCGCCACCGTCCCCACCGAACCAAAAGATAAAGCTATTTACGATGAGCTGTCCGGCCTACTGAAAGACATCGACGAAATCGACGCCGTCAACGTCGAAAAACTCGCCTACATCAACGAACGTACGAAAATTCTCCGTGAGAAAGTCGCGGGCAAAATTTGCCTGATCGGATCAACCTCCATCGGTGCTGCCGACATGGTCTCGACCCCACTGAATCCGCTGACTCCCGGTGTTGTCGTACACGCGAACATTATCGAGACGATTCTTGCGGGCGATTTCGTTATCGAAACTCCGTGGTGGATAAATGCCCTTGTGATTCTCACCGCCGGTGCGGTGATAATCGCCATTACCGTAAAATTCTCCATACTTCGTGCGGCGGGTTTGATGCTGTTGGCGATGGGCGCGTATGTCGCGTTTTGTTTTTTGGTTTTCTCCACCGCCAATGTATGGGTCGTGATAGTCGCACCGCTGGCGGGGATGCTCGCCGCGTTTGTAGTCGTCACGGGGTATCGGCAAATCACCGAAGAGCGGGCCAAGCGGCACATCCGCGCGATGTTCTCGCACGCCATAAGCCCTGCCCTTGTCGATCGGCTAATGGAAGATCCCTCGCTTGCCGAACTTGGTGGAGAGATGCGGCGGCTGAGCTGCATGTTCGCCGACCTCGCCGGATTTACGACGCTGTCCGAACAGCTAGGCCCGCAGCGAACCGTCCGCCTGCTGAACAGTTACTTCGACCGCATCACCGACGTCGTGCAAAATCGCTGCGGTGGATACATCAACAAATTCCTGGGTGACGGGTTGATGGTATTTTTCGGCGCGCCGGTTTACGAAGACGACCACCCCGTGCGGGCGGTGCAGGGCAGCATCTACACACAACGTGCCATCGCGGAGTTTAACGACGCACTGCGCGAGGAAAATTCCGGCACACAGGTTACCGTCAGAGTAGGAATCACTACCGGCGACGCGATGGTGGGCAATTGCGGGTCGTCGCAGCGCATGGACTACACCGCCATCGGTGACTGCGTAAATCTGTCAAGCCGCCTGCAAGACACCAACAAATTCTTCGGCACGAGCATTCTCATCGACGAGGAAACGTGGGACGCCGTCAAAGACGAAAAACTTCTCGCCCGTCCGCTGGGTCGTGTGATAGTTACCGGCCGCGTCGAACCGATCTGGATATGGGAAATTCGCGACCTGCTCGACGACGCCACTCCGCAGGACAAACAGGCAATGACCGACTTTAGCGCAGCAATGCAGCTGTTCGCCGAACGAAAATTTCCGCAATGCAAAACGCTGCTGGAGTCTGTGCTGCAAAAACTTCCCGGCGACACCGCTTGCGAGGTGTACATCGAACTTTGCGGTCAGGGAATTGCGGGCGGTGAAATCACCCCAAAAATTTCCAACGAAAAAGGCCTGTCGCGAATCGCCTTACCATGGGAATGATTTTCGTTCCGTTTCACGCATCTGTGCTGCTATAATACCCGGGGTAAAATTGCAATAAAGTTACGCTACGTACGTATAAATATGTGTGCGAACGAAATTACGAGGTGTCCAAATGTCAAAACGAGTAATCGTCAGCATTGTACTTGGAGCAGTTGTCCTTGCTATCGCTATTGGGGCGGTGGTATTGATGATGAAGCTCAAACCCGAAGCCCAAAAACGTCGCCCGGTCGACAAAACCGCAAAAGTCGTCGCCCCGGTCATCAACGTCAATCGCAACTACGGGTTGGAAATCCTTGGGTACGGGTCGGCGGAACCCAGCACGCTTGTGGAAATTTCATCGAAGGTCGCCGGTGAGATCAACTTCAAGTCTCCGTTGCTTAATTCGGGGCTTAGGGTTCAGGGCCCGGACAAGAAAAAACCGTCCGAACAGGGAGACATCCTCTTTAGTGTCGACCCCAAGGATTTCGAGTTGGCTGTCCAGACCGCCGCGAGCGGCATTGATCTGCTCAACGCCAAAATAAAGGCGCTCGAGCAGGAAAAAGTGAATCTTCAGGAAATCGAAAAAATCCAAGCCGAAATGTTTAATCTGGACAAGCAACAATTCCAGCGGGTAATGAAGCTTCTCGAACGAGGCGCAAGTGCGCGCAACGAGGCAGACGTCTCGAAGATGGGGATGCTGGCGACGAAGGAAAAGTTGCAAGCGACTCGCAATCAGCTGCAAACGATTGGCGTTCGTAAAATGCAGTTAGAGGCGGAACTCAAGCAGGCAACGGTTAATCTGGAACAGGCGAAGGAAAATCTTAGTGATACCGTTTATCGTGCTCCTGTCACGGGTCGCATTTTAAAGGCTTCGGCGGATTTGGGCGAGCATGTTTCGGTCGGGCAGGTGTTGGGCGAGCTGTACGGGATGGACATTCTGGAGATTCCCGTTTCGATCACAGCTGGGGACATGAGATGGTTAGACCCGGAGGCGTTGCAAAAATGTCTCGATCCGCGGTACAAAGGCGACATCGGAATTACCGCAAAGGTCGAATGGATAGACGCCGCCACCGACACCGCCCTGACATGGACTGGCCGTGTCGCACGCGTAGAAGCCGGACTCGAAGCCCAAACCCGCACCGCCAAACTCATCGTGCAGGTTAACAACAGCGCCCAGGGCGGAAACACGCGAAAGCTCGGGGAGTTTGGAATGCTCGATCTGAACATGTACTGCAAGGTCACCATCCAGGGGCGAACGGTTCCCGAAGCGTTTCTCATTCCGCGAGGTGCGATTCTTCCGGGGAGCTTCGTCTACATGGTAAAGGACGGTAAGCTCGCCAAGCAAAAAATCACCGTGCGCCGCTACTCCAACGGATTCGCCATGCTTTACCCCGAAGATGGCGTCGCCGACGGTGACCGCATAATTACCAGCTATATTCCCAAACCTGTCATCGGGATGTCGATCCAGATTATCCAGGAAGCAAAGGATTAATCGATGCGTTTGATTCGCACATTTGTAGGAAATTCGGTTGCAGCCAACATGCTGATGCTGCTGATTCTCGTGGGCGGACTTGCTGCGGGGTTTCTCATTCGCCGCGAACTGTTCCCCGAGTTCAGCATCGACATGATCACAGTAACGGTGCCCTATCCCGGGGCAGCACCGGACGATGTCGAAAAAGGCATCTGCCTCAAAATCGAGGACTATCTCGAAAATATTGACGGTGTCGAAGAAGTTTCCAGCAGCTCGGTCGAAGGTGTGGGGACAGTGGTGCTCGAGTTGAAATCGTCAGCTGACGTTCGCAAAGTACTTGACGACGTCAACAGTGAGATTGACAAAATTCAGTTCCCCGACGGTGCCGAAGATCCCGTCGTCACTGAGGTTACGCTACGTAATCAGGTAATTCAGGTCGTGATTTTCGGGGAGACCGAGGAACGAACGCTCAAAGAAGTCGCGCAGGACGTTAAGGAAGACCTCCAGGCCTTACCGGATATTTCGCAGGTAACGCTCTCGGGAACTCGCGACTACGAAATTTCCGTAGACGTCGACGAGCAGACGTTGCGAAAATACGATATTACGCTCGATAAAATTGCCGATGCCATCCGGCGGAGCAGTTTTGACCTCCCAGCTGGGCGCATCAAAACCGACACCGGCGAGTTTGCATTGCGAATTGTCGGACAAAAGTACACCGCCGAAGAGTATAAAACCATCCCCGTAATATATCGACCTGACGGAACGGTTGTGTACCTCCGCGACATTGCCACCGTTCGCGAAGCTTTTGAGGACATCGATATCGGGGGGCAGTTCAACGGCGAACCGTCTGTGATGCTGACTGTTTTCAAGAGCGAGCAGGAAGACGCCATAAAAATTGCCAATGCCGTCAAGAAATACATCGAAAACGAGCGACAACACCTACCGGCCGGGCTAAAAATGGACACGTGGTCCGACCTGTCGCGACTCATCAGCGACCGTCTCGACATGCTCCTGCGAAACGGCATTCAGGGGCTGATCCTTGTGGTGCTGGTTTTGTGGTTGTTCCTCGGATTTCGATTGTCGTTCTGGGTGGCGATGGGGATTCCGATTTCTATCCTCGGTGCGATACTCGTAATGTACATGACCGACCAGTCGCTGAACATGATTACGATGTTCGGACTGATCATGACGCTGGGGTTAATCGTAGACGACGCGATTGTGGTGGGCGAGAACATCCACGCCAGCTGCGAGCGCGGCGAGATGCCGAAAGAAGCCGCCGTCACCGGCACAAAGCAGGTTTTCTTTCCCGTAATCGGCGCAGTCATGACAACGTGGCTGGCATTTATTCCGCTGCTGTTTCTCCCGGGAGTAATGGGCAAATTTATCCGCCAATTACCACTCGTCGTAATCATCGCCCTTGGATTTTCGCTTATCGAATGTATGCTGATTCTGCCACCGCACTTGGCACACTGGCTGAAAACCCCGGCGGAGCTCCAGGCGAGTATGAGCGGCCGCGGGCTTATCCCCGCAATGCGACGCAGAGGCGCAGCGATGCGAAAACGAATAAACGCCGCCGTCTACGGATTCATCAACAACTGGTTCATGCCGCTGTTTCGCATCTCGACGCGATATCGATACGTAACGCTAATCATAAGCATTTGCGTGCTCATTGTGATGTTCGGGGCGTTTAAGAGCGGGTATATAAGGATTACGACTTTCCCGAAAACCGAAAGCGACATGCTGCAAGCCAAGCTGACGCTCCCCACAGGAACTCCGCTGGAGCGAACCGCAGAAATCACCAAACGCATCGCCACCGCTGCCCTCGACATGAACCAGCAAACCAAAACCGAAAACGGCGAACCGCTGGTGCAAAAATGCTTCACGCTGCTGGGTGCACATGTCAACATGGGCAGGCACGGGGGCGGGAGCTCGCAGCAAGGCGGACACCTCGCGGACATTTTGGTAGAGCTGCTCCCATCCGAAGATCGCGGAAAAAGCAGGGAAATGAAATCCGAAACCATAACGGCACTGTGGCGAAAAAACGTAGGCGCGGTGCCGGATGCGATTTCGCTGACGTTTGGATCGATGCGTGGAGGCCCCGGCGGGACGCCGCTGGAAATGCGCGTGCTAGCTAACAACACTCGCGACGCCGAAGCCATCGCCGAAGATCTCAAAGCTCAGCTGGCGACATTCGACGGGGTTTCCGACATAGAAGACTCCGCCATGCCCGGAAAAATGGAGCTGCAGATAACACCGAAACGTAAAGCGTACTCGCTGGGGATCGACCAGCAGACTCTTGCATCGCAGCTGCGAGATGCATTTTACGGTAACGAGAGCATCGAGATTCAGCGAGGCCGCGATGAGCTGAAAGTGATGGTGCGATATCCAGAGGCCAATCGCAAGAGCATCGCGTCAGTGGAGGCCAAACGCATAAAGGCTCCCAACGGCAGCGAAGTGCCCTTCCGCGACGTTGCCAACGTAACCATGCGGCGCGGCTACTCGGCGCTTCAGCGGGTTGGTGGGAAAAGTCTCATCACCGTCTCGGCCGACGTCAACGAGGAACTCGCCAACGCCGATCAAATTATCCGGGATCTCAAGTCTCGCGGCACGTTCGAAAAACTCACCGCCGCCACCCCCGGTGCCAAAATCGACCTTCGCGGACAACGCCACCAACAAATGGAATCGCTCAATGCCCTGAAGCTGTGGTTCCCGATCGCACTGCTGGGAATCTATACGATTCTCGCCGCAATTTTCCGCAGCTACCTTCAGCCGATAATCGTAATGATTGCAATTCCGTTTGGCCTCACCGGCGCGGTAATCGGGCACTGGATTATGGGATACGATGTAACGCTGCTGAGCATGTTTGGAATGGTCGCGCTGGCAGGGATCGTCGTCAACGACTCGCTCGTTTTGATCGACCGCATCAATGGCGAGATTCGCAATGGTGCAAATATCTACGACGCAACGGCGATTGGTTCGAAGACTCGTTTTCGCCCGATCATTCTCACGACGATAACGACGGCGGTCGGGATGCTGCCGCTGCTTTTGGAAGGTTCGTTCCAAGCACAGTTCCTAAAACCGATGGCGGTATCAATCAGCTTCGGATTAATGTTCGCAACACTGCAAACGCTTCTGGTCGTCCCAAGCCTCTACCTTATCGGCAACGATATCAAACGAGGTTGGAACTGGCTGCGAGGCCGACAAGAGTTATCGTAAATCAAATCGCTATTTTTAACATGCTCTAATCGCCACCGCGGCGCGCGAAATGTTCTGGTGATCTTTGATAATCGCGGGGGCTTCGAATGAATCGGTAGCCACGATCAAATCGTGGATGACATCGGCATGTTTGTACCCGAACTCTACGCAAAATATCCCACCCGACTTTAAAAATTCCGCAACACCGGCAATGAGAGGTTTCAGAACGTCCAGCCCATCATCCCCTGCAAAAAGCGCCAGCTGCGGTTCATGCTCAACGGTCGGCCCAAGCGGATCGTCGGTGCACACGTATGGCGGATTGGCTGTGATAACGTCGAAGGTTTTTCCGTGCTGCGAGGCCCACTGTTGCGGCAGCGCCAACAGGTCAGCCTGCATGCATGTAACGCGTGAATCCAGCTCGAGGTCGGCGGCGTTTTGGGCAGCGATGGTGACACACTGCGGTGAAATATCCGTCGCCAAAACCTGGGCATTGGAAGTGTGTTTTGCTATGCTCAACGCAACGCAGCCGCTACCTGTACAAACGTCCCACACCGTCGCGGGGGCATCGAGTTTCCGCAGATAATCCACGGCGCAGTCGACGAGCAATTCCGTTTCGCTGCGGGGTATCAGCACATCGGGGGTAACCGTCAGCGGGAGCGAATAGAATTCCTTTTTCCCGACGATATAGCTCATAGGCTTACCGGCGGCACATCGGGTAACGCTTTCGCGAAACTTCGCTCGCTGCGCGGGGCTGGGTTGCTGGTCGAAACGTGCGTAAAGTTCGAGACGCTGATATCCTAACGCATCGGCCAGCAGTACCTCGGCGCACAATCGCGGAGACTCCACGCCGTTTTTCTCGAAATGCTCGCGAGTCCATTCCAGCAGTCGCTTGATTGTCCAAACTTCATCTACCATCTCGCAAGTAGGTACCACACGGGTGAAAAATAGGCAATGGAATTCCGGGGGATGATAATTTTTGAGCTTGCAACTTTGAGATGCTCTAATCCGGCATTTGTTTTCTGATGGCGTGTGTGGCAGCCTTGGGATCTTTATCGGCACAGATTTCTGCACAGACAGCAACGCATTGGCACCCGACCTCGACGAGTTGCCCGACGTTCTCGTCGGTTATTCCGCCGACAGCTACCACCGGCAGCGGTACGGTTTCGATAATTTCCTTCAGCAGCGACTTGCTTACGAGGTCGACATCTTTTGTTGTCGTGTCAAACATCGCACCGAATCCAATATAGTCTGCCCCTTCATTGACGGCTTGGGCGGCCTGCTGCATTGAGTGCGTGCTTTGCCCGATAATCGCGCCGGGCCTTAAGAGCCTCCGGGCCTCGCCGATCGGCAAATCGCCCTGCCCCAGATGCACACCATCGGCACCGACGATGGCGGCGATGTCTGGGCGGTCGTTGATAATCAGCAGTGTGCCGGTTTCGTCGGTCAGTTCTCGCAGCTCAGCTGCCATCGCGAGAAACACATTATCGGGTACCTTTTTTTCGCGAAGTTGCAAGGCCCCGGCCCCACCGGTAATGGCAGCGCGGGCAATTTCGCGCAACGAGCTTTCGGCACAGAACCGCGCGGAAATCAGCGCGTACAATCGAACATTCCGGAATCGCTCCCCGACTACAAATCGCGAGCTTAACCGCTGCTCGAGGGTGTATGCATCGTATCGCAGACGCTCGACGCTGACGGCCACCTCGGGGGCGATGATCTTGCTGTATTCTTCGATTGTTCGCAGCGACTCGGTTAATCGCTTGCAGGCGGCGATGGCGACTTCTTCTACATTCGTGCGTTTCATTTCAGTGGGGCTGGTCATTTCAGTGCCGATATCCCCAGCGATGTTTCGCGAAACGATCAGCTCTTTTTTCGGGAGATGGTCGACGAGTTCCCGAAGCGAGCTGCGGTAGTATTTGGCCATGGCGGTAATGGCGGGGTCGTTGAGAACGAATCGGCCGCAATCTTCAACAACCCGCAACGCCTCACGAGCACGATTCAGATTGGCATCAAGAATTCTGTATGTTTCACGCATGGCTTTAACTCCTTGGCAGACGTACAAGCTCTAATCCATTATAACCCGGATCATCAAAGATACCGCCAGTTTCCCATGTTATCACACTGAAAAACCCCCGCATCTGGCGGCGAAAGCAGATTGTAAAAAAGCTATTACTGTATTTATAGACAGATTGGCGTGTTTGGCAAGAGGTATTTGGTGGGGAGAAAATTTATCACCGCAGAGCCTCGATTTCTGATGGTTTGTTTCGCGGGGTTATTCTTGCCCTCGGATCACACTCAGCAATGCGACGGCGGCGGTTTCGATTCGCAGGGTTGTTTTTCCGAGTCGCGCAGGTACGCCCCCCCTCACCAGCATGCTCGACCGCTCGTCGGACGCAAACCCACCTTCCGGGCCGATCAGTAGTGTTATGTCATCTGATTTTTTTTCACGCAAAATAATACTCAGCGGCGGAGTCGAATCGTCGAGGTCGCCGAACAGTCGCAGATGTCCTGTCGCCGGTGGTGCGGAGAGAAATTCTTGCAGGGTAACCAACGGCCGAATCTCGGGAAGATAATTCACCCCGCTTTGCTTGGCAGCCGATATGCACTGGGCCTCCCATCGCTGAAGTTTGGATAGGGTAAGCTCACCGCCGGCAACGCTTCTATTGAAAACGACCGGCTGGAGTGAGGTGGCGGCAAGCTCGGTGGTTTTTTCGAGCAGCCAGTCGAGACGCTTGCCTTTCGGGACGGCAAAACACAGGTGCACGCGAGGGCTGACTGGGGGTTGGCTTTGCGGGTCGGCGGCGGTAACGAAAACTTCCGACCGGGAGGTTCGGGTAACCTCGGCCGAGGCGTAGCTGCCCTTACCGTCGAAAAGCTCGACTTTTGTTCCCACCCTAACTCGAAGCACATGCAACGCGTGATGGGCTTCGGGTCCTGAGAAACTGCAGTTACCGGCGCAAAGCTGCGGTACGTAAAATCGATAGCGAATAGCTTCCGACGTATCATTTTTGCTTTTATCCATCCCGACAATATAAACATTATCCGAACTTCCCCAAAGTGAATTTATTTTAAAGTAACGATGATAATCTCGGCTGAGTGAGCGTTTTTTTTTGTGTCGTTCTGCATTAGTGGGTAGAATTTTCTACCTGCGATGGGTTACACTTTCCTACTGGTACTCCGTTCCACAAGATTTGAAAACAAAAACGCCAATGCCGCTTATCAAAACAGTAAAATTCATCGCCTCCAAAACAGAGCGATTTTTAGTCTATCGCGTGCTGAGCATCAACGACTCACCGCACCGCATCGCACTGAGTATCGCCATCGCGATATTTATCACGTGGACACCAACGATCGGTTTGCAGATGATCTTGACGCTGGCGCTTTGCTTTTTGCTGCGTGCGAATAAATTCGTGGGCGTGCCGTTTGTGTGGATATCGAATCCGTTTACGCTAGTACCGATCTACGCGCCGAATTATTGGGTCGGCTGCTGGATTATGGGCCATGCCCCAACAGGTGCCTGGAAAGGCCTCATCAAAGCCAGCACATCTTCAACAGATGGCTGGTTAGATCGGGTCGCAACTTCGTTCGAGGCCATCAAGCCGATCTTTTTCGAGCTGTGGGTCGGCAGCCTCGCCGTGGGACTCGTGCTTGGCGTCATCACGTACTTTGTCGCCTATCGCATGATCGTTGTTTATCGCGCGAAGCTCAAAAAATTCCACGAACATCATCCTCATAAACGTCGCAATGACAGGGACGACTCCGACAACAACGACAGCTCACAAAACGAAGCTTCCGCGGATGACACCCCCGCAAACGAGGACAAATAATTAACCCTGCTGCTGGCAGCGAGTGGTTGTATCCTGCGAAAGATTCTGTATAGTATGCTTTCCGCTTTTGGAGAGGTGACAGAGTGGCCGATCGTGCGGCACTGGAAATGCCGTGTACCGCAAGGTACCGCGGGTTCGAATCCCGCCCTCTCCGATGCTTCAAAAGTGGGTCTCGTAAGCTCTTTAGAATCAATCAATTATAACAAAACTGGAATAGAGTATTGCCCTCTAAGGCATAGGAAAAAGTGAGCCATTTAACCACTTTGTTATTCACAGCTTGCATGACCCACTATCATTTCTAAATGCCCATTGTCCTCAAACTGCCCCCCTATGAGCAATCTTCTGTCAAGGGAGTATTGCGGAGAATTTTGCGGAATGTTCCAACCACCTATTCGGGATCAACGCGAAGGTCGTCCCATTATACGATATTCGGCTGGCCCCACTCAAAATCACGGCATCGCCGGCCAGGCCGACCCGCCAGGGCAATTTACGGGGTACAGTCTCTTTCTTCCGCAAACTCTCTCGATATCCGATTGTCAAAATGTCCTATCAAATTCATTCAAATAAGCATTTTGCATCTTTAGCCTCACAAATTGGGCAAGTGGGCTGAAGATGAAAAATGCGTCTAGGCTGCCGGGTTCCACACCTCACCAGTTTGAAGCATCGCAAACATGCATCGCGAAAGTTTATGAGCCGCAGCAACCACTGCAATTTGTTTACGCTTTTCCTGGCCACATTTGAATCTCTCAACCCATAACCGAACGTATCCCAGGGCCTACGCACACTTTTTTGCTGTCGTAATTGTTTTGCTCATATGTAATTGTGTATGATTAGCCGATATGATTTTTGTAAAGAGTTGGTGATGGATCACCGACAAATAGCAATTTTTGCAAGGCTGCGATATGAAC
>DAOVZK010000028.1 GCA_030635145.1 Planctomycetota bacterium
AAAAATAAAACCGGCTTGCAATAATTGCGACACAGTCTGGAAGCGAAACCCCCGGCTAAATGTTTCTTAAAAATTAGCCCTGAAAGGGCGACAGAAGCACTGGGCCGTTTGTTTCTGCCGCGATAATCCCAAGATTTCTATAGCCCTTTCAGGGCTGATGTATCTATTGGCCCTACACCGTGGGCTGACGCCCACGGCTAAGTTCTGACCACCCCTGCGGGGTTAAAATCAAAAAGAAAAACAAGAACCAGCCCCCGCCAGAAAATCAGGTCGCTCACGCTGAAAATCTGACGCCGAATTTCGTCTTGACGCGGGGTTGCGAAACCCATATCATTTTCCAAACCCCGATATTAGCAGGCTGACAGTGCGTATTGTCAAAGTTCTGCTATATCGAAAAAATCAAAAATATCGAGAAATATGAACGTTAGGTATATCGTAATAGGAATTTATATTTATTGATCCCGCGTTGAAGTAGGGTCGACAAAGTTTGTTCAATGGGCGTTAGTTAAAAAACGCAGAGAGTAAAACGGTTGATCCCGCGTTTAAGTAGGGTCGACAAAGTTCGTTTGATAGGCGTTAGTTAAAAAACGCCGGGAGTAAGACAATTGAGTTACAACATAGTTGTTTGCGTTAAGCAGGTACCGGATACCAAAAAAATTACCGGTGAGGCGATGAAAGAAGACGGGACGGTAAATCGCGCGGCACTGCCGACGATTTTCAACCCCGAAGATCTCAACGCCCTCGAAACCGCATTGGAAATCCGCGAGAATTTTTGCAACGGAGGCGGAACCATCACGGTTCTGACGATGGGCCCACCGGCTGCCTGCGAAGTTTTGCGAGAATGCTACTATCGCGGTGCGGATCGCTGCATTCTTATCACCGACCGCCGGGCCGCCGCCTCGGATACGCTCGCCACGAGCTACATCCTTTCGTGTGCCGCCCGGAAGCTCAGCCCCGACCTCGTACTCTGCGGGCGTCAGGCAATCGATGGTGACACTGCACAGGTCGGCCCGCAGATGGCCGAAAAGCTCGGATTCACCCTCATTACCTATATGGACAAATTCATCTCGCTGGAAGACGGCGTCATTCGCACGCAGCGAAATCTCGATAACGGCTGGGAAGACGTATCCTGCAAACTACCGGCATTGCTGACGGTTCTCGATACGGCAAATATCCCGCGGCCGTACGCTTACAAGCGGATGGCACAGTACAAAAAAGCACGCAGCCAGGCCGAAGTCGCAGCAGAAGTAAAAGCATCCGGCGCCGACGAGTCGGAAGTCCCAACCCGTTGCGAAGCACTCAAGGCAAAGAACCTGTTGATCGACAGCTGGGATCTCGACGCCATCGGTGCCGACCTGGAATGGTGCGGAATGAGCGGAAGCCCCACAAAAGTCAACAAGATCGAATCGGTCGTGTTGGCCGGTGGGAAAGACCACAAAAGCGTAGATGCAAACAAAGAAGGATTAGATATTCTCGTCAAGGAATTGATCGAGGAATACACAATCGGCTAGTTGATAAGCTTTCACAGGCAACGGTTGTGGTGGATCGCAAGATCAAGCCAACGCCCGTTGACCAATAAACGAGTTAACAAGGATAAACGATGATTGAAGTTAATAAAAACGGTGAAGTATGGGTTTTCGCGGAACAACAAGCCGGAAAACTTACGGATGTTCCATTGGAGCTGTTGAGCAAGGCACGCGAGTTGGCCGACATTCTCGGTGTTAAAGTCGCGGGCGTGCTGTTGGGCGAAGGCCTTGACGAACTGGCCCAGAAACTTATCCATCACGGTGCCGACAAAGTCTATTCCGTCGACAACGCGAAGCTTTCGCACTATCAGACCGCAAGCTATACGAAGGTTATCTGCGATCTGATCAAAGAATACAAACCGCAGATTTGCCTGTTTGGTGCTTCGCACGTCGGGCGCGATCTTGCCCCGACCGTCGCCAGCAAAATGAAGTGCGGGCTGACAGCCGACTGTACCGACCTGCAGATCGGGACGCACGAAGACAAGAAGGAAAAGACCACGCACGAAAATTTGATGTATCAGATTCGTCCTGCCTTCGGTGGTAACATTATCGCCACGATCGTTAACCCCACCCGCTGGCCGCAAATGGCTACGGTTCGCGAAGGCGTCATGCCGATGAGCGAATGCGACACAAAACGAACTGGCGAAGTCATCAAGATCACCGAAGAAATTTCCGATGATCTGCTGCCTGTGACCGTTAACGACATGCACCGCGAAGGAAAGACCGTCGACCTCAAGGCCGCCCGCGTAATCGTCGCCGGTGGTGCTGGTGTCGGCAGCAAGGAAAACTTCGACAAGCTCAAAGAGCTGGCACACGTTCTTGGCGGGACAATCGCCGGTTCACGTGCCGCCGTCGACCTCGGATATGTCGAAAGCGACTATCAGGTCGGCCAGACCGGCACTACGGTTCGCCCGGCACTTTACATTGCAGTCGGTATCAGCGGTGCCATCCAGCACATCGCCGGTATGCAGGAGTCGGCCAAGATCATCGCGATCAACAACGACCCCGAGGCGGACATCTTTTCGGTGGCGCACTACGGTATCGTCGGCGACATGAACGAAATCGTCCCGATGCTGATCAAGTCGGTTCACAGCGGGTTGAACGTAAAAACCACACACTAATTCAGACGACTACATCTATATAGATAGCAGGAAATACAAATGGCTAATTTTTACACTGACAATGATGATATTCAGTTCCTCTTTAAGCACATGAACGTTGCAAAACTTGCCGAGCTGCAGGAAGAGGGCTTTCGGTTTCATGACGAGTTTGAGTTTGCTCCCGAAAATGCCGAAGACGCCGTCGATAACTACGAGCGCGCGCTGAAAAGTCTCGGTGAACTCTGTGCCGACGAAATTGCACCGACGGCCGAGCATACCGACATCGTCGGGAACGTGCTGGGCGACGACGGATTGGTAACCTACGCACCCGGGATTGCCAACGCCATCAAGCGTCTCGGCCAGGCCGACGCGATGGGCTTTACGCTCCCGTATCGCTTCGGTGGTATCAACTGCCCGCAGCTGGTCTACACCATGACCAACGATATGGTCTCACGTGCCGATGCCGGTTTGATGAACGTTTACGGGCTGCAGGGCATCGCCGAAACCATCAACGCGTTCGCATCTGAAGAAATCAAGCAGGAATACCTCCCGAATATGGCCAATGGCGACTGGACCGGCGCGATGGTTCTTACCGAACCCGACGCAGGTAGCGACCTGCAGGCCGTCCGCACAAAAGCGTACCAGGACGAAGATGGCAACTGGTTCATTCACGGTGTCAAGCGGTTCATTACGAACGGCTGTGGCGAGGTGCTGCTGGTTCTCTGCCGTACCGAACCCGAATATCCCGACGGCCGCGGATTGAGCCTCCTCGTTTGTGACCGTGGCCCGCAAGTTAAGGTTCGCCGCCTCGAGCACAAGCTCGGGATCAACGGTTCACCGACGTGCGAAATTTTCTTCGATAACGTTCCAGCCAAGCTGATCGGCGAGCGCAAGTACGGGCTGATCAAATACGTCATGAGCCTCATGAACGGTGCCCGAATCGGCATCGCCGCCCAGTCGATTGGTATCGGCGAGGCTGCGTATCGTATCGCCCGCGACTACGGACATTCCCGCAAGCAGTTCGGCGTCACGATCGACACGTTCCCGGCCGTCCGCGAATTGCTCGTCAATATGCAGGTCGACCTCCAGGCCGCCCGCACGCTGACTTACTTCGCGACGTACAGCGTCGACTTCGAAATCGACGCACTCAAGAAACAAGCGTACGGCAACATCACCGACAAGGCCGAGAAGAAGCAGGTACGTCTGGACGCCAAAAAGTACGGCCGCTACAACAAGCTGCTTACCCCGATGAGCAAATACTACGCGTCGGAAATGTCGATGCGTGTTGCCAACGACGGCGTGGCGGTGCTTGGTGGCAGCGGTTACATGAAGGACTACGCCTCCGAGCGTCTGCTTCGTGACAGCCGCATCACCACCATCTACGAAGGTACCTCGCAGCTGCAGGTGCTCGCCGGTGTGGCCGGTGTTCTCAGCGGAACCGCGATGACCGTTCTCGAAGAGCTGCTCGAAAAACCGTACTTCGGAACCGACGAATGGACCGAAGATACAAAACCGCTCGTCGATCAGATTCGCGAAGGCCTCGCCGACTTGGAAGAAGCGGTTGTGTTCGTGAAGGCAAAGTCCGGGCCGTACAAAGATCTCTACGCCCGCAAACTTGTGGACATGGCGATCAATCTTACCGTCGGTGTATTGTTCTGCGATCAGGCCACCAGCGAACTGGAGATGGGCAAAACCAAACTCGCCATCGCCAAGCATTGGCTGAACTGGCGCTTGCCGGAAAACAAGATGAACAAGGACAAAATCCTGTCGGGCGTCGAAGACGTCACAGCCGACTTCGAAACCCTCGCCGGGCCTGTCCCCGTCCTGGCCTAGCCGGTGCGACCGGAGCGATAAACCGCGAGCCGCGGCCACCAGCGGTGGAGGCTTTCTTTCTGTGTCATCCTCGCGAAGGCGGGGATCCAGGGGGTCGTAGCACGACAGGCAATTGGGGCGACCGCAGCGATTATTAAAACGCTCTGTATCGTGCCAAGCACCGTAGGGTCGGCCATTGCCGACCTCTCCTTTGTGTCATTCCAGTGAAAACTGGAATCCAGGGAAGTTTCCCACGTCGTTCTGCTTCCCCTGGATCCTCGATCGGGGTCGAGGATGACAGAAAAGAAGCCGCGAGCCATATGATTTGTCATTGCGAGGAGCGCAGCGACGCGGCAATCTAAGATATGAGAACCTAGATTGCTTCGCTACGCTCGCAATGACAGTGGAAGAAAGAACTGGATCCCCGATCGGGGTCGGGGATGACAGAAAAGAAGTTCTTTCCTTCATCTGTTGGACATTCCGGCCAACGGCCGCCCCCATACGGGTAGGCTGTTGGGCGTGTTGGATATTGGAGATCTTTCTCGGCGGGTAGTGGGGTCAGCGGCGAAGACGATGGATATAGCCTCCACCGCTGGTGGCCGCGGGTCGCGGTGCTACGACGACCGGGCGATGATTAGTTGCGTGCCGCGCCGTTGGGCTTTGAAACCGCTGGGGAGGTTCACGACAGTTCCGTTTGCAGCTGCGAGTTTGTCGACGCTTTCGATATGCTCGGCGGTGATGTCGCGCTGCGGAGCATCTAACCGCTCCAGCACCAAACGAATCGCTGTTGACCGCACAATCGGATCATCCGTTGCGAAAACCGTCGCGTCGATAAGAATTCGATCGGTTTGCTCGTGCGAGATTGATTGCGACAGCAGCTTCTCGGCCTGGGCGGTCAGATAGCTTTCGGTTTGCCCGGCGAGGGTTCCCAGCCGCAATAGCGCCGAGTCGGTGTCGCTGTTTAGTCGCTCGCGAATCAGCGGAAGCAACTCGCACCGCAAAAAGTTCCGCCGATACGTCGTATCTAAATTCGTGTGATCTTCGCACCATTCGAGCCTGGCGGATTTGCAGTACGCGATGATTTCTTCGCGCCGGATTCCCAGCAGCGGGCGAACGATTTTCACTCCGCTGCCGCTAAGCTCTCGCGACGCACTCATTCCGCTTGCCCCGCGAAGCCCCGTTCCGCGAAGAATCCGAAACAGAATCGTCTCGACATTATCGTCGGCGTGGTGGGCAAGTGCGACTGTTTGCGCATCGAGTTTCGTCGCCAGCTCGCCGAAGAATTCGTATCGCAGCATACGGGCAGCGTGTTCGGTGCCTTGTTTGTCTTTCGCTACCCGGGCGGTAACGTCGATATTCTCCACGATGCACTGCACCCCAAGGGTTTGAGATAGTTTTTGCACGAAGGCGGCATCGTTTGGAGCATCGTCTCGCAAGCCGTGGTTGGCGTGGGCGACGATGATTTCGTAACCGCGGTTTTCGCCGGCGTTTAGCTCGCACAGTGCGTGCAGCAACGCAACGCTGTCTGCCCCGCCGGAAACCCCAACAATCACGCGCGCACCAGAAGCGATCAGCTCACCAGCGTCGATAGCCTCAGCCAGCCTGCCGACGAATGATTCCGAATTTTTACGTTGCCGTTGCGTCATAGATTTGCACCACTCACACCGCGCGAAATTAGAGCATTAAAGATTACTCATTAGACATTCACCGTTCGGGTTTCTATACTATCACGTTATCATTTGAAATGGAATAAGGGTTTATGAGGCCGACTCCTTCATCAAAACATATTTTGGCGGTAATCGTATTTTTGGCAGTCGCCGCGATCAGCACCTACGTTGGGTGGTTGGATACCAGTCTGTCCGACGAGCAGGTCAACCTCGCCACCGCCGCCGCCAAGCGTCACAACCCAAACGCCATGCCGCTCGATGCGGTCTACGGGAAAATTCACTCGGGCGGAGATATGCGGCAGGTGCATTCCCCGGCGTTTCTGGCGCTTATGGAAATGTCGCTGATCCCCACGCTCTACAACAATCTCGAACTGCCGTTCCGTGTCGGGGTATTTCCGTTCGTGCTTCTGTACCTTTGCGGAATGTACGCGCTGCTGTGGCGGCAATGTCGTAGCAGTTCCATCGCTGCCTTCGTGTCGGTGATGTCTATTGCGGTGATCCCCACGTTCGGGAGTTGGTTTTCCGGGATCGGCACTTTAGAATCGATCACCCCCGAGGGGTTAGTGCTGGTTTTCTCCCCGCTGCTGGTGCTGTGCTATCTGCGGACGTCGAGAAACAACAAAACCGCCTTGCCGTTCTGTCTCGTGGGATTATGCGCGAACATTCATTTGGTGTCGGCTGTCAATTTGGCGTTCGTGCTGCTGATAGTGCATCTCGGGCGGAATCGATTCAAACTTCGCAGTGTGTGGGAGATGCTGGTGGGGGCGTTTTTCTTCCTCGTCGGTGCGATGCCGTATATCGTGTACTTTATTGTTTTGCGATTTCACATTGCGTCCAAGGCTGGGGATGTTACGGTTTCGGCGGCGGCGATTCTGCAGGCGATTCAGATCAGCGATCTGGATATTCTCTATCCGCGGTTATTGGACAATCTGGATAACTGGGGAATCTACATTATCATTCTCGGGTCGCTGTCGCTGACGATGCTGTGGCGGTTCGACCGCTTTCGGGCGCAGGATATGGATGTCTGGTTGTGGATGGCTGGGTGCGGGGTGTTTGTGGCGATTATTCTGCAGGGTATCTTGCAGGTTTCGGGGTTGATATTGAATCCCATTGTGGGGCTGATCGATCTGACGCAGGCATCGTGTTGGGTTATGCTGCCGCTGTACGTTATGTTCGCCCAGGCGCTGACGCATCTGTTTCGCATCGTTCGCAAAAACCGGGCATACCTGCGGCTGGGGTGTGCGGTGTTTATGATCGCGTGGTTCTTACCGTCGAAAAATCTGCTAGCTGTCCGGCACGAGGTCTATGCTCTGGCGACGTCGCATATGGAAGAGTCGGAAAAATCGCTCCGCATTCAGGAACTCTCCGATCGGGCGGATCAGAAAGACGAACTTACCGCCATCGCCGACTGGGCAAACAATAAAACCAACACCGACGACAACGCTATGTTCATGACGTACAGCAATGTGTTTCGCATGAAGGCACGGCGGAACATTTTTGTCTGCCGCGAAGATTTCCCCTACTTCTATCAGCTCTCACCGTGGTTACTGGACGAATGGGCCGACGATATCGAATTGCAGTCTCGCATGTTGGCCAGCCCGATTCGGCAGGGGCAGATTATCACCGAAGTTGCGAAAATCTCCAAACGGCCCGCATATAAGAACGTTTCCGGATGGTACGTCATCCTGCCCATCAAGGCCTCCGGCGAAGAACTCCAGCTGCTCGAAGAAATTAAATCCGACAAGTGGGGCAAACACCTGCGACTGTTTAGGATACCGAAATGAGTTAGGTACTGGCA
Organism: Planctomycetota bacterium; assembly: GCA_030635145.1. GTDB lineage: Bacteria > Planctomycetota > Phycisphaerae > SM23-33 > SM23-33 > DAOVZK01. The sequence goes on from DAOVZK010000028.1 coordinate 7,904, forward strand.
GCAGGGGAGGCAATAGTATCATTCCAGACTTTTTAATTACCTGCGGCGTTGCCGGCGGGATCTAGGGGCTTTCCCTGTGGGAATTGCAAAAAAAGAGAATATCCAATATCGCTTTGCGGCGCTAAAGCGTCCAACACGGAATATCCAACAGATGAAGGAAAGAGCTTCGCAATCTTAACCCCGAAGGGGTAATCAGAGTTTAGCCGTGGGTGATAACCCACGGTAATAAATCCCCAAAATAAACCAGCCCCGAAGGGGCGGCAGAAAATCCTACTTGCCAACATAACGATCATCGAATTTAATTTTATGTAACTCCAGCAGTGCGATCAATTCCTCGTCAAAAGATTTTACCTTATGATGCTCCTGCTGTTTACGAATGTATTCGATGACCCGCGGAGTAATTGAATGTGAAACCGAAAACGCCGAATATCCGTCTTGCCATCTGAAAGACGCCATAGTGAAAAAAGTATTGTGAATCCATTTTGACGAACTGGCTTTGATGTTCCTGACGAAATCAGACGGTGCTATGGTGGGCGGTAAAGTCGCGAGAATGTGCAGGTGATCTTCCGGCCCGTTGGCCGCCAGCATAGTTCCGCTAAGATTGCGAATAATTCCGCCCATGTATGGTAAGAGTTGCTGCATTACTCTATCAATTAGCATCGCCCGCCGATTTTTGGTGGCGAAAACGATATGGGTGTGAAAATTCGTATAGGACATTGTATTAATCCTCCCCGGAGTATTCCCGCTTCTGTCGCCCCTTCGGGGCTTTTTGTTTTTTTATATTTGCCTTCCGGGGGTTTCACCCCCGGCTAAATTCTGCCCGCCCTTTCAGGGCTTTAAAAGGTAAGGAAAAAGTACTTCGGCATTAGTTATAATCTCCCTCTCAGTCTTATTAAAAAAGTCTCCATAGCCCGCCCTCGCCATTTGAATGATGTCTTGTAATTTTTGCTTTTGTTCTTCGCATATATTGGGATTTACAAAGCATGTTTCCATATAGTCAATGCCACCGCAGAAAATAAAAGTGTCGATCAAATTGATTTTGTTGGAAGACGCATATCTTAGAATAAAACGATACTCTTTTTGGTGGGAAAACTTATTTTCCTTATGAAAGGGCACAATCTCCCTGATGCTGGTATCGTCAATACGCTCCTGCACTCCATCATAATCCACGTTTTCATGCTTCACTTGGTAAAAAGAATATTTCTCCTTCTTTGTTTCGAGCACGTTATCCAGAAACTCACAAATCTTGCTGGGAGAACTGATAATTGCAACAATATTCTGGTCGCCCTTTTTGAATATGTCCCACTCATCGCTCGTTGGTTTATTTCCTTCGAGTCTAGTCCAGCAGCTAGCGACAAAGCTTTTGAAATTGGCTGTTCCCCCATCACATGTTTGGACTCCACCCTCGCTTCTGTCTCCTTTTCCGTCATTGCCTTCGCTTATCTCATACAGCCTTTCATAGTGTTCAGGCGATCTTAGCACGAATGTGCTTTTATCTGAAAATATGTTCTTGCAAGCCGCAATGCCAACAAACCGAGCAATTTTTATTTCTGACATATGGCGACCACTTCCTTATTTTTTCTTCGCAAACCTTCTCCGTTAACTCATGCAACTTCTGGACGCAGGCGGCGAGTCGTTTTAATTGCGGCTTCCCGCTATTTTGTGTCCCTTTACTTAACCCACCTGCACTTATACAAATAATCCTATGGTGCAGCAAGAGGGAATCGAAAATTGTAAATTGGACATCGGCATTTTAGCGGTTCCCTAACCGCCGCAAATCGGTTATCTTATGCCCCTTATGAGTATGCCAATAGTTTCAATTGTAGGGCGGCCGAACGTAGGTAAGAGCAGTTTGCTCAATTGCCTCGCCGGACGCCGAATATCCATCGTCGACCCCACGCCCGGTGTAACGCGCGACCGTATCTCCACGCCCATAGCACTCGGCGACGAAGACGACTCGCCCTGGGTAGAGGTCGTAGACACTGGCGGGATGGGTATCGAAGATGCCGACCGCCTGACCGACGACGTCGAAACGCAGATTCGCTTCGGCATTGACGCAGCTGCCGTCATCATATTTATGGTCGACGCCCGCGAAGGGTTAGCCGTTCTCGACCGACACGTAGCCGAAAAACTACGCCGCCAAAAAATGCCCGTTATCCTCGTGGCCAACAAAGTCGACGACGACAAGGTCATCTCCGAGGTCGGTGAGCTCACGCGGCTGGGATTCGGCGAACCGCTGTGCATCAGTGCCACGCACCACCACAATATCCGCGAGCTGCTCGAGAAAATCACGGAAATCGTAGAACATCTACCGGCATCACAGCCGACATCTGCGGACATGAAACTCGCAATCGTCGGCAAACGTAACGCCGGAAAAAGCACCATCATTAACGCGCTGGCCGGGGAGAATCGCGTGATCGTTTCCGAAACACCCGGCACTACGCGCGACAGCGTGGACGTTCATGTAAAAATGGGCGAGAGAAATTTCACGCTGATCGACACAGCCGGTGTCAAGCGGCGTGGAAAACTCGCCAGCGATGTCGAGTATTATTCGCAGCATCGTGCGATGCGGTCTGTGCGGCGGGCCGACGTGGTGGGACTTGTTATCGACGCGTCGCTGCCGGTTTCGCAAACCGACAAGAACCTCGCCGGGATCATCGCCGACGAATTCAAACCGACATTGATTATCGTAAACAAGTGGGACCTCGCCAAAGACAATGCCACCCCCGAAGCCTACGCCGAATACTTCGCCAAAACCTTCCCCGAACTTTCCTACGCCCCCATCAGTATGACGACGGCAACGGAAAAGATCAATCTCAAGGGTACGGTAAAGCTGGCCGAAGAGCTGATGAAACAGTCGCAAACGCGTGTGACCACGGGTAAGCTGAACGTGCTCATCCAGGAAATTCTCGCCAAACGCGGGCCCAGCCATCCGCGGGGCACGAAACCTCCGAAAATTCTCTACGCGTCGCAGGTTTCCACCCAGCCGCCAACGATTGTCTGCATCGTCAACGACACCCGCAGCTTCGAGCAAAACTACCAGCGGTTTTTGGTGAACCAATTCCAGGAAAATCTTCCGTTCGGCGAAGTGCCGGTTCGCGTGCTTTTCCGGTCGCGGCGTGGCGATCCGAAGGTCTAAATCCGCCCGCTTTGCTGGTGGATTGTCACGGGTGGAGCTTTGCATCCCAGCCCCGCGTAGTTTGATGCTTGACAGTACATACCCATTTGGCCTAACATTCTTATTTGTATAGTTTTCCGCAACCGATTTTACAAAGGAGCATCGACTCGTATGCCTAATGTGCTTGGAAAAACCCTTCTTGTCGTATGTGTTGCAATGGTATTGTCCGCAGGATCAACTTTCGCCCAGATCGCGGATTTCCCCCAGATATCCGCCGGCGACACGCTGCTGAAAAGCCAAAAGCAGGCACTCGCAGACCGCGTCAAATGGTGGAAGAGTAAGCTAATGGTCGCTGACACCCTCAAGGGCATCAGCAACACATGTGAGGAAATCACCAGGGACTACACCAAATGCAACGCATCGGACAACGTCGAGGCCAAAAACGTTTTCGTCGCTGCCTGCGTCGAGCAACTCTTACCCCTGTTGGCCGAAAAGGGAATTCCCCTCGACGACAAATTGCGCCGCGAAAAACTGATCCAAGTCGCATCGCTGCTGTCAAAACTGCGCGACCGGGCGATATTCCCGGCGATTAAGTCGATGTCAGTTGACCCGAACCCGGCGGTAAGGCTTATCGCGTGGGAGGGTTACAAAAACTCCCGATCCAGGCTCATCGCGTCGCGGGCATTCCGCGGAAAGCTGCTGAAATCCGTAGCCGATACACTGAAAACCGAAACAAATCCGATTATTCTGCAGGCGGTTTATCGCTTTATGAACTTCCGCGGGGTCGACACCACGATTGTAAACTCAACGGTTCGCAAGGAAATCAACGACTTTTTTCTGAAAACCCTCGAGGCCACCTGGAATATCCGCCGCCTTGGAGTACAGCAAGGAAACGTCCAGAAAATCAACCGCGGGACCGAAGAAGTGGCGGTGCTGGGTTATATCGGCTCGGCCAGTGGCGTATCGCAGGGCACCAAAGTTAAGGTTTTGCAGATGTTGCTGGATATTGCTTCCGAGGCTGCAAGCGTGTACGACAAAACGCTCAAAACCGATCCGAAAGTCAACCGCGCCTGCGTAATGCTGCTGCTGGAATGCGAACAAAACCTCAACGGCATATCCGAGATGCAAAATCAGCCGATACTTAAGGGCCTTATAAGCAAGGCTGCCCCGGGTGCCGCTGTACAAGGTGCGATATTTACGTGGAGCGATGCCCTGAAATCATTGGGCGTGAAATCTCCCAAGACTCCGGCGGTAAAACCCCCCGCAGCACCAGCCGACAAACCCAAATAGTCCTCACCACCAGATAGCAACGGAAATTTCCATATGTGGGTACGATATTTGCTTCTGACGCCGCTGGCTGTCCTGATCCTGATCATCGGGGCAGCGTTCTTTGTGGTGCGGAACGAAATGACCGAAAACAAAACCCAGCAACTGACACTGGGTAAAATCGGGGAACCGGATACGCTGAATCCCATCGTCTCGGAATCAACCGCAGCTGGAGAGGTCGAAGGTTTTATTTTCAATGCATTGCTGTCGGCGGATGAAAATCTCAACATTACATGCGGTCTAGCCAAGTCGTATCGCATGACTCAAAAATCAACAGCATTTTATGCATCCAAAAAACAGGCGGAATCTGCCCTTACCAAACTCCAGAATGCCAAAGACCAGTGGGCCAAAATCAAACTCGTTTCCTGCAAGCTTGATGGTAACAAACTGATATTACAGCTGGCAGCCCCCAGCAAGCTCGTCACTGCTGGCACCGGATATGAAAAAGAACTCTTCAAAATCATCTCGCAAAAAGAGATGCTACCTGTGTCCGTGCTGACGATTGCTCACGATCCAACAAAAAAACTTGCAAGCGGTGAGTTGTGCACGTCGGAAGTACTGAAACAAAAATTGACCGCTCTGGCCGGCCTAGCCAAGGGCATCCAAACCCAGGACATTTTCCCTGTAAATGACTCAATTCTGAGTGTTACGGTTATTGGTAATCAAGAAGCTTTTCGCAAAATGATACCTAAAGCATTAGCGGGGGAAAATGCCGAACCGCCCGGTAAAATAATGGAGATCTTCGACCAAGCGTTGCTCAACGAACCAAAGATTGTATTCAAACTTCGTGAAGACGTACGATGGCAGGATGGAGAAAAATTCACGTCGGCTGATGCTGAATTTACCTATCGCAGCACTGTCGATCCTAAATACCGATCCCCCAGAGCAAGCAATTATTGGCTGGTCAAGGATGTAGAGGCGCCTACTCCATATAGCTTTATTGTAAACTATCGTGTTCCATACACCGATTGTCTTATTACTTGGGGCCAGATGTCGATAACACCAAGTCATATCCTCAAAGGCAAAAGCCCTACATGGTGGGCGGATAACTACAATTCCAAACCCATCGGCACGGGTCCCTATCGCTTGGTAGAATGGCGACGCAACGAATTTGTTCGTCTCGAAGCCAACCCCGACTATTACGAAGGCAAACCACACATCAAAACCGTGGTATTTCGTGTCATGCCCGACTCGTTCACTAATGAAATTACCTTTCAGGAAGGCGGGTTTGACACACAGAGACTTATGTTTCATCAGATAAAACGATATAAGAGTGAACCCAATCGCTTCAAAATTTTCCAACGCTGGGCACGTGGTTATCTCTATATAGGATGGAATCAAAAGAAATTCTGCTTCAAGGACACAAAAGTACGTCAGGCACTTGCACATGCAGTAAATGTAGATCGCATCATCGAGTATGTTTATTTCGGCTGGGCACGCAGATCAACCGGGCCTATACCAAACGTCTACTGGTATTCCAACAACAACATAGACCCATATCCATTCGATCCGAAGAAAGCAAAACAAATGCTCGCGGAGGCAGGATGGAAAGACACTGACGGAGACGGATGGCTCGACAAAAATGGGGAACGATTTGAATTTTCTCTGATTACAAATAACGGTAACGCAATGCGAGCATTGATTCAGGTGCTCGTAAAAGAAGACCTGAAAAAAGTCGGCATTAAGGTAGACACCTCCGTTTATGAATGGGCTGTGTTTATAAACAATTATCTCAAACCTCGGCACTTTGATGCGGTAGTTCTTGGATGGTATACCCCACAAACTTTTGATCGTTACCAACTTTGGCACAGTTCACAGATACCCGAACCGGGACTGAACTTCTGTGAATATAACAACCCCGAAATTGACCGACTTACGGAAAAATTGCGAACAACATTCGAGCGAGACGAAATCGAAAAACTCTCGCATAAGATCGAAGAAATAATTTATCGCGACCAACCTTACCTGTTTCTGCTGGAAGGCAAACAAGGTTGTGCGTTATACCGCGGCAAATATGTTGTCCGCCGGCCGACCCCTGACGGTAAGTGGATAACAGAACCGATCCGCAACACCCAAGGCGGATACGACGGATACGATTTTTACATGCCCTGGTGGGCACCGGCGAAAATTGCACCACAGCTGGAACCTTAACGAAACAACTGCACTATGTTCAAATTTATAATAAGGCGAATATTAATCTCAATACCGCTGCTGTTCGGAGTGACGGTGCTGAGCTTTCTGCTTATAAACCTCGCCCCTGGCGGGCAGATGGCCTTACCGGGCAGCGAAATGAACCCGGGATTTAACCCTCACGTTAGGGAAATGATGAATCGGGAATTCCATTTCAATGAACCGTTGTACAAACAGTACTACTTTATGATGCGTGATATGTTTACGGGAAAGTTAGCGAGTTTCAAGGATCAGCAGTCGGCACTTAAAAAAGTTATAGAGCGGGTTCCTGCGACGCTGGCGCTGAGTGCGATGGCGATTTTCATCAGTTTCAGTGCAGCTATCCCCTTGGGTATCTTCGCTGCCCAACGCAAGGGGCAGTGGCAGGACACGGCTGTTGGAATCCTGAGCTTCGCACTTGTGAGCTTACCAACCTTCTGGGTAGCATATATGTTGATTCTTTTCGTCCTGCGTGTTGTTCACATGCCTGTACTGGGAACCGAAACCTATGGGGTTGAATTTTCCAATACGTTCACATGGCTGCTGGACAGGACGTGGCATGTGTTTCTACCAGCCGTCACTCTAGCACTTGCCGGAATCGCCTGGCAGTCCCGATACATGCGAGCCTCCATGGTCGAAACCATGAACGAAGAATACATCCGCACCGCCCGCGCCAAAGGCCTCCCAGAATCGCGAGTAGCCTACAAGCACGCCCTGCGAAACAGCCTCCGCCCCATCGTAACATTCGTTGGATTCCTACTGCCAGCCTTTCTGAGCGGATCGGTAATCATCGAACAAATTTTTGCATATCCCGGAATGGGCAGATTAACCTTCCAGGCACTGCTCGAACGCGACATGCCGGTAATCATGGTCTCGCTGACAATCGGATCTGTACTGCTTATCGCGGGTAACATCCTCGCCGACATCCTCTACGCTATCGTAGATCCGCGAGTAAGGTTGAACTAGGAAAATGAGCGATAAAACTACAAAAATCAAAGGCGACAGCGAACTCGTCACGCGAGCTGGGTTCTGGAAACGGTACCGCCGCAACAAACCCGCAGTCGTGTCGCTTGCCGTAATGATCCTGCTGTTCGTCACGGGAATCGGATACTGGGGATTATACGAACTCGGGATATATCTCCCGTCAAATCCGAATCAGACCGATCCCCCCGCCCAGTTCCAGCCACCCTCGATGCAGCATCCGCTTGGCACGGACGATCTCGGCCGAGATGTCATGGGACGCGTGCTTCTCGGGGCACATATTTCGTTACTGATCGGTTTCGTCGCAGCCGGTGCCAGCATCATCATCGGAATTTTCTTCGGGAGCGTCAGCGGATACTTCGGTGGATGGATCGACACAATAATCATGCGATTCGTAGATATGATGATGTGCATCCCGACGTTTTTCCTCGTGCTGACAGTCGCTGCCCTCGTCAAACCGAGCATTTGGTATATCGCCGGAATCATCGGAGTAACCAGCTGGATGAGCACGTCCAGACTGGTGCGTGCCGAGTTCCTCACGCTACGAGAAATGGATTATGTTCAGGCTGCCCGCGCGACTGGCGTCGGGCATTTCGGGATCATTTTCCGCCACATTCTCCCCAACGCCATGCCGCCTGTTTTTGTAACTGCTGTTCTCTCCGTCGCCGGTGCGATACTGACGGAAGCGTCGCTGAGTTTTCTCGGATTCGGTGTCCAACCACCCGACCCCAGCTGGGGCAATATCATCGCCGGTGGCAAGCAGTACATCCTCGAAGCATGGTGGCTGATTGTTTTTCCGGGCATCGCAATTTTCGTGACAACGTTGGCGTTCTATATGACGGGTGAGGGAATGCGAATTGCCCTGGATCCCAAGGAAACCAAAAAAATATGAGTGACCAACCGCTACTTGAAGTTCGCGACCTGCAAACGTATTTCTTTACGGAAGATGGCGTTGTGCGGGCGGTGGATGGTGCGTCATTCGACATCCGCAAGGGTGAAACGTTTGCGTTGGTCGGTGAGAGCGGTTGCGGTAAAAGCGTCACAGCCTTTTCGATTCTTCAGCTGCTCCCGACCCCACCCGCCAAGATCACGTCCGGGAGCATTTCGCTCGACGGCGTCGATCTGCTGAAACTCAGCAAGAAAAAAATGCAGGGCGTGCGCGGTGGAAAAATCGGCATGGTTTTTCAAGAGCCGATGACCTCGCTGAACCCCGTATTTACGTGCGGTAATCAAATTTCCGAAGCCATACTCCTACATCGTAAAGTTTCGCGCAAGCAGGCACGCAAAATCGGTATTGAGTTGCTCGACCGCGTCGGGATTCCCTCACCGGACAAGCGATACGACGAATATCCGCATCAGTTGTCGGGCGGAATGCGGCAGAGAGTGATGATTGCGATGGGCCTGTCGTGCAATCCGCAGCTGTTAATTGCCGACGAACCGACCACCGCCCTCGACGTGACGATACAGGCACAGATTCTCGACCTGCTGAAAGATATCCAACGCGAAACCGACCTGTCGATCATGCTCATCACGCACGACCTCGCCGTCGTTGCCGAAACCGCCCATCACGTAGCGGTGATGTACGCATCCAAGATCGTCGAAAAAACCGACACGCAATCGCTGTTCGAAAAACCGCTGCATCCGTATACGCAAGGGCTGCTGCGATCTGTACCGAAACTCGGGCAGGTCTCCGACCGCCTCGAAACGATCCCCGGAACAGTGCCGAATCCGCTGGTGTTCCCGCTCGGATGTAAATTTCACCCGCGATGTCCCATCGGTTGCAAAAATAAAAAATGCCAGACCGAAGAACCCCAGCTGCGCGAAGTAAAACCCGGACATTTCGTTGCCTGCTGGTTAGTGGAACACGAGAGTTAAACTTTAAACATGATAGAACAAATTGAAAAACCTTTAGTAGTCATCGACGCCTTGCGGACGCATTTCGGTAAGGGCAAGCGAACGGTGCGCGCCGTCGACGGTGTCGACCTTGTAATTCCGCGTGGAAAAACCGTCGCCTTAGTCGGTGAAAGCGGGTCGGGCAAAACGACTGTCGGGCGGACGATGTTGAAATTGATACCCGCGACGGGTGGGAAAGTTTTATTCGATGGATACGACATATTCAGCACCAGCGGCCGCGATTTAAAAAAACTTCGCCAGCGGATGCAGATGATCTTTCAAGACCCGGCTGCCTCGCTGAATCCGAGAATGACCGTCGAAAAAATCATCGCCGAGCCGCTCAAAGTGCATTTCAGCATGTCACGAACTCAGCGCCGTCAACGCGTCGCCGAACTACTGCAGCAAGTCGAGCTGTCACCGCGATACATGAACCGATACCCGCACGAATTTTCCGGCGGACAGCGGCAGCGAATCGGAATCGCCCGCGCACTGGCATCGAACCCCGACTTTATCGTTTGCGACGAACCCGTCAGTGCATTGGACGTCTCGATTCAGGGGCAGATTCTCAACCTCCTCAGCGACCTGCAGCAACAGCTGGGGCTGAGCTATCTTTTCGTCGCCCACGACCTCACTGTCGTCGAGCACTTCGCCGACATCATCGCCGTGATGTACCTCGGGCGAATCGTGGAAATCGCGAGCAAGCAGGTCGTATTGGAACGGCATCACGGCCGCGAGCATTTGCGGCATCCATATTCGCTGGCACTGCTGTCGTCGATTCCGGTAATCGATCCGGCCAAACGGCAAAACCGGGTGAAGCTGACCGGGGAGATGCCGTCACCGCTGAATCCCCCATGCGGCTGTGCGTTTCATCCGCGATGCCCGCTTACCGCCAAGCTCGCAGCCGAGGCACCGCAGTCCGAAACAACCGAAATTCCCACATCGAGCGGAACCATTCGCGTAATGAAACGCTGCACGCAGCAAGCCCCCCAGCTGCAAGCGGTAGACAACGACGCCGTCCACAAACATGCCTGCATTATGCTTCAAGATTAATTCCGCCCAGGATTCCAAATGACCGACTTCCAAAAACTAATCGACCTCGACAACAAGTACGTATGGCATCCGTTTACGCAGATGCAGCGGTGGTTGAGCGAAAGCGACGACACCGGGCGAATGATTATCGCAGGCGACAAGTTTGAGCTTATCGACTCGCACGGGCGAAGATTCATCGACGGATTCTCGAGTCTCTGGTGCAACCTGCACGGGCATCGCGTACCGCAAATCGACGAAGCCATCCGCCGGCAGTTGGAAAAAATCTCGCACAGCACGCTGCTCGGTCATGCGTCGGAGCCTTCTGCACTTCTCGCCGAGAAGCTGGTGAAAATCGCGCCACCCGGTTTGCACAAAGTATTCTACAGCGACAGCGGGGCCACCGCCGTCGAGATCGCCCTGAAAATGGCCTACCAATGCCAGTTCAACCAGGGACGCCCAAATACCCGCAAGTTCATCGCCCTGAAAAACAGCTATCACGGCGACACGATCGGTTCGATATCTGTCGGCGGGATCGAAACATTCCACCAAATTTTCGGCCCGCTATTGTTCGACGTAACATTTGTCGACTCCCCGAACCCCTACCATCATCCCGAGGGCCAAAACGCCGCCACCACCGTACTGCAGCAAATCGACGATGCCCTGACAAACGCCCCGAACGAATACTGCGCCATTGTCGTCGAACCGCTTGTGCAAGGGGCTGCGGGAATTCTCACGCATCCGAAAGGGTTCCTTCGCGGCGTGCGGGAATTGGCAACTAAGCACAACGTTCTGCTGATTACCGATGAAGTCGCCACCGGGTTCGCCCGCACCGGAAAGCTTTTCGCCTGCGAGCACGAGTCGGTAGTCCCCGACATTATGACGCTCGGGAAAGGCCTCACTGGTGGGTATTTACCGGTGGCTGCGACAATGGTAACGCAGGAAATTTTTGACGTGTTTCTCGGTGAGGGTACTACAAAGACGTTCTTTCACGGGCACACCTTCACGGGTAATGCCCTTGGTTGCGCCGCCGCAATTGCCAGCTGCGAGCTGATCTTCTCGTCCGGGCTGCTGGAGACTCTCGACGAAAAAACCACTCTCATCCGCGACAAACTTTCGCAGCTGCGGGATAACCCAAACGTCGGAGACATCCGCCAATGCGGAATGATGGTGGGGATTGAATTAGTAGCCGACAGTGAAACGAAAACACCGCTCGACCCCGCAAAGCTGACCGGCACCGCCATCTGCAAAGCCGCCCTCAAGCACAATATCATCATCCGCCCACTCGGTGACGTCGTCGTTTTAATGCCGGCCCCTGCAATGGATATCGCAACACTAACGCGGCTGCTCGACGGGACGATAGAAGTCATCAACGATTTTGCAAACGATTATTTCAATGAACAATTTACCCACTAAATTCGACTTCGACATCACACGATACCCGCAGCTGCCAAGCCTATCGGGTGTGTTCGTTACCGGCACGGATACGGAGGTCGGCAAGACGCTGGTCTGCGGTGCCATCGCGCGCGCGCTGCGGTCGAAGGGCAGGTTAGTGGAAGTTTTTAAACCCGTCGCCAGCGGATGCCGCAAAACCCCGGCGGGGCTGATTAGCGAAGATTCTGAATTTCTGGCGTGGGCGGCGGAGTCGCGGCGGACATTGGCACAGATCACCCCGCTGCGTTTTGGCCCGGCGCTTGCGCCAAACGTAGCAGCCGACCGCACCAAGTCGCCCGTGAATCTTAACGTAATTTTCGATGCTTACCGCGCGCTTCAAAACACAGCCGACGTTTTTGTCGTCGAGGGCGTCGGGGGTCTGCTCTGCCCGATATCCGATTCATTCTGGGTGATCCACTTTGCGAAAATGACGGGCCTACCGATGGTGATCGTCGCTCGCCCAGACCTTGGGACGATAAACCATACGCTGCTGACAATCCACGCCGCACGAACCGCGGGAATTAACGTCGCAGGTGTCATCATCAACCGCTACAACCCCGACCCCAAATGCAGCGACGATTCTGAAATCGCGATGCAGACCAACCCGCAGCAAATAAGCGAACTTGGCGGCGTCCCAATCCTCGCCCTCGTTCCCGACGAAAGCGAAAACTCCGTCAGCAACGCGGTGATCGGCCCCGACACGCAATTCGCCATCGACTCCGTAGACTGGGACAAGATTCTCTCTGCTGCGAGTTGATCTGCAATAATACCGACCTGGGCATCTGTATTATTTCAATGCACGCGTCCCCGTCTCGATAATCCACTGTGCTACTGCTTCGTCGGGGAGAAGACCGTTTCGGGAAGGGACAATATCTTTCCCCTTCAACGGGTTTGGCATGTGGATTGGGCCCTTACCAGCAGTGTGCATATAGCGGTGATGCATTCCAATCGTCCCCATTGACACGTAACATCCGACCACCAACACACGTTTATGCTGCGAGGCGGCTGCGGCGATTACCGGAACACCATGGCTGGGATAAGTTTGTCCGACATGTACGAAAGCCCAGTCGCCATAGGTAATACCCGTTTTACCGCAAATGTACGTTACGATATGCCGCATACGATGCTCCCACATAGGTTGGAGTCCCTCGTCGCCGTGGGCCAAGAGAATCACGGCTTCGTTTTGGGGATCGCGAGAAAGCTCACGCACACGCTTTAGCATCATGTCCTCAAGCAGCTGTCCTTTAGAAAGTGTTGGAGTAAGCGTAATCGGTAACTTGCTCCGCACGAGTCGAGCACCTTCGTCACGCAATTCCTGCTGCATATCTTCATCAGAATACAGACCCAGTAACGCAGGAACATCCCAGTGAGAATGCGAAGACGGCGCGATTAGAAGCGGCACCACAACGATCCTGTCACACCCGGCGGCCTCCATAGCCTCAATTCCGTCGGCAACGCTGGGTTTGGCAAATTCCATAAACACCAACTTGACGCTGTGGAATGGGCTATTGGGGCCAAGTTGTTGGATCACTTTTTTTTCCAGAGCTAAAACTGGCTTGTTCCATTTCGGCCAAGGTGCGCCGTGGGCTATCAGAAGCAAACCGGGCTTTTCCTGCAAGGCTGATACGGGTGTTGCCTTAGCTTTGTTGTTGGTACTCGAAGCAGATGTTTTAACTGTACCTTTTTCACATCCAACGAGTGGAAGTATTAGTATGGTACCCAATATCAGCATTTGCATAGAAGTCTTGATCATAATAGTTCTTCCTTCTTCATTGCGGTCGTGCCGCTTGTAATTCTTTGCTTAACAAGGGAAGGTGCGGCCCCGCCCGGCGAAATCCGGAACGAGGCCACAGTCTTCCGATATCCACAGTTTTGGACTACTTCGTACTTCTTTTTCTGCGACAGAGTACGCCGATAGCACCGAATCCGAGTAGGCCAAGCGTGGCCGGTTCGGGAATGTTGGAGATCACCGGAACGGTTCCCGTGGTTGATTCCATCGAACGCAGTCTCGGCATATAACCACCGGGAGAAGCTAGAATCAGTCCATAGTTATTACCGGACGTAATCCAATCATTTACAATGTCCGTAACATTCAGTGAGATGAGTCCCGCATCAGTCATCAAGATAGAGTCCAAGGCAACGTCCGCGATGCTGTTGCGGAACGAATTTGCCGTACCGGCATTAATTCCTGCCACATCGGCTGTAACGGCGAAAACACCCACATTACCTGTTCCCGTTATTGGCCAACTCATACCGTCCTGAAGGGCGATAACATCTAGGTGGAGATATGCCGAACTGACAGCAGTATCCGGCAGATCGTTGGAATCAAATTTCAGGAACGCATATCCGAATGTTTCCATATTCTGGGGTGGCCCGGTATTCGGAGAATTCTGATTCCCCGGTAGCAGATAGCTGTTGGTGTTATTGCAAACCATACCACCCATTGCAACATACCCGTCGAGAGTGCAGTCAGCCGTGAAATCCGCCGAAGCGACCACAGTGACCGCCAGTACCGCAAAAACCGCGGCCATACATGTCATAATTTTCCGTAGCTGTACATTTTGAGTCTTCATTCTTATATTTCCTTTCCGCGTCAAAAGACGCGCGTTTTAAGCTTGAGCTGGCTGTCCGCCTCACACGGGCAGGATGGCTGGCCAGAATGTCTTGAACACTTTTCTTCCATTTTTTTTATTACATCGCTATCTTCTCCCTTCTTTTTCATGTTATGGATAACGTATCCGCTTTTTAATTACGTCCGGGACGACCAGCCCCACCAAAGCCAAGACAACCCATATCCCATTGGCTAACAACACATCAATCCCGGTGGATCCTGCTGAAATATTATCATTGATCCGTTTACCAAATGTCTGGTCGCAAATCGCCAGTTTCTCCTGCTGAGGCATCGTGGTCACACGCTGCTTTGCCTCATCATAAATAGGCATGGGTACGTCGTTAAAATCAAAGACACCCATGATCTTTCTCTCGTGGCACATCCGAAGCGCCACTACGCGGATACACAAATCGTTAATTTTGTCATCAGCTACAGCTGTTTCTGCTCGCCAAACTGGCAGATGGCTAGTCCATACGAACAACCCCAGGCCCAGCACCAATGCGATCACACCAGTGATAATCCGCTCGCTCAGGGTAGGCCAGCGAAACGCCGACATTACTACACCAACCATCAAACCAACGAATACTGCCAAGGCACAAAACCCCCACCCAGCCGACTTTGACAACCAACCGAGTAGGATTCCGCTTACGCTTGCGACGCAGGCGACCGACGCAATAAGCCATACCCATCGTCTTGTTAGTTCGTCTATCATGATTTCTCTGTTTCTAATCCGGCATACTCGGAATCAAAAAAGGTTGTGGGAAAATTATACCTGTCTTGTCCTGCGAAAAATTAGTTGTTAACAAGCCAACCACTGTAGGATGGACCCCAAAAATTGGGATATTCCGTTGCCGTCGGTAGTGAAAGATTCGGATAAAATGTAGTCGATCCACTCATCATCGTTCCGCCTGGCCAGAGTGATGGTGGCAACGAGGCCACCCGCTTACCCTGCACCATTGCTATGTGCCCATCGGTAAAGCAAACAGACATCTTTCCATGATGGAAAAAACCGCTCGTCGCGCGGTGATGAAAACGCGTGCGAGAATCGTTAATCGAAGCCCCAGCGTCCACGAATGCTGTCTGCGCGGCCGGATGATCTATATCCACCACCTTGCCGTAATTGGTCGTCTCTCCGAGCATCATGCATTCAGATGCGGAAACAACGTCATTCAGAGATGACCTGCCACCAAACAAACCGATCTCTATTTTGCAACCCCCGCCCATGGCGAAGTCGGTCGCTGCCCCGTTCACGAAATACGAAGTCACCTCCATATTACCGGTCATATACGGTTTGGGATAAGGGTCCGGGTCCATCGGGCAAAACAGAGCCGGTGGCATATTGTCACGGCAAGAGTCCAACGAATTAACCGGCTGTGTCCCGCCAAGGTTCGGCAAAATATCGTCGATCCACGTCTCCGAGGACGGAAGTTTTGCGTTATGCTCGTTGGCGTAAAACTGCACCGCCATACTGACTGCTCGCTGGTTGGTCATGCATTTGACCTCCTTTGCCAATTCTTTCGCACGGCCAAGTGACGGCATGAGAATACTTGCCAATAGCGAGACAATGGCAATAACAACAAGTAGCTCAATTAGCGTGAAACCGATTGCTTTTGTGTCACGATGTTGTTTTATGAGACTCATTTCATTCCTTTTTTCCGGCCTGATCGTACCCAATTAAAAAAGGGAGCGTCGAGCGGCGTATTCGCTCGGTCACTCCCTGGCTGGCGATAAAGCTGGCTGGGTTATTTTATTTTCGTATTACAGCTAAACTATTTGTTCAAAATCAGCTTTCCATTCTTTGTTATACGAAGCCGGTACAATTCGCCCTCGTGTAAAATTTGGATCTCATTCTTTCCGGCCATCAATGCATCAGAGTGTACAACTCCTCCAGCATCACGACGGGGAGTTGAAAACCCGCGATTGTTGTATTCTGCATCCGTCATTGTTAATTATCCCGAAAATGCTTGCCCATTCGGTTGACCGGTGCGGGTTTGGCGGCCGAGTGATCTTCTCCCGCCTGAGCAAGAATATACTTCAATTCGTCAGGCACGGTAACAAATACCCTGTCGATGACATGCCCGTGCACACATTTTTGCTGCCCTTCGAGCACAATATGCCCGTCTTTTTTATGTACCTTCAATTCGTTAATAAAGAAAACTGCCTGTCCCATGGCCCTTAACCCTTACTGGCTTTTGTATCTTCCGCACATTCGTCGCAGCTGCAGTAATACTCAAAACTTTCGACCCATTTCATATCCCCATCGCGAGGGCATTCTTCGATAAATTTCACAAATTTCACAAATCGTTGCAAAATACCTTTAGACACGGCGTGTTCCATTTTGCAAGCGGCGGTATCGGCCTCGATTGCGTCAACAGCAAGGACTTTGACAAAAAAATCCCGCAACACCTCATGCCGCCGGGCAACACCTCTTGCAATAGAATTCCCTTCGTCGGTCAGTGTAATCACATCGTAGGGAGCGTAATTAATCAGCCCGCGGTCAGCCAACGCATGCAACGCACCAGTAACAGACGAACGCCCGACTTTCAACCATTTACTAATGTCCTTCGCACGCGCGGCCTGTTTTTCCTGGATGATGCAAAAAATTGCTTCCAGATAATCTTCCAGACTTTCACTGAGTTTTACACCACTTGCTACTGTCATTTTTTCCGTCTCCACAACTGATTGGTGGTTAAACCCACCCTTATGGTTCGTCAAGGCGTAAAATGTACGGCAAGCCGAACATTTTGTCAAACAAAAACTCTAAAAAAGTAAGAGATTTTATTGCCGCCGCCCGACTCGGCTGCGTAACATGCCGCTTCAAAAACAGTTACGTGACTATCTGCGATGATTTTTGCGAAGTTTTTTACCGAACTGTCGCTCGATAATTTTCATCGCGGGTTTTTCACACGGGTAATACGAGGTGTCTTTGTCGGGGGCGAGTTGTTGCCTGGTCATGTCACGATTCGGGTATTCCCAGACGAGAAATCCCGCGACGGCCGAGGTGTTTTCCCACGTTTTGAAAAACGCCTCGAAGCATCTGCTTTGCTGATCGGGATCGGGAGATTTTGGCGAGGCGTAATAGTTCCACGGATATCGCGCAGCTGTGACCTGGTTCGGCCAACCGACCTCGGTAAACATTATCGGGCGGGCGACAGTCTTCTGCCACTCGAGAATCTCCGCCCGGATTTTCGCCCACGCTGCAAGCAGCTGCTTCATCGACGAATCTTCATCCGTGCCAACCTCAAAGTATGTCGTAATGCCCACAATATCCAGCAGGTTCCAGAATTTCGGTGGTTTGTAATGATCCCAATTTGCTGAGTAGATCAGACGATTGCGAAAAACCTTCCGCACGGCACCGATCAGCTCGATCCACTGGGCCAGCTGCTTTTCCGTAGACACCAGCTCTGACCCGACAGAAAAAATCTCCGCCCCGCCCCGCCCCGCTGCGCAATACGCGAATAATGCAGTATGAACTTGCGATAACTTTTCCACCACTCGGCCCAGCTGGGAGGTTTAATAGTCCCACGCCAATCGTCGGCCTCGCGAACCCGCAACAAAACGATCGGCATGACCATGACGGTCAGCTTTTGTTTTTTGGCGTAGCGGATTATTTCCAATACCCGCTTGTCGCTGGGTGTGCTTTTGTAGTCGACCGCGATTTTCGTAGCACGCACGTCTTGCTGATATCCGTGCAGCACGAGGCAGAGCGTGTTGGCGCCGGAACGCTTGATTTCGTCGATTTTTTTCTCGAACGGATAATCGCGCGTTCCGTGCAGCCGAAGTTGAAGAGCAAATCCCCGGAACTCCCACGGTTTTATCGGCTTGGAGGAGGGGTTTGTCGTGGGGACATCGGCGGCGCGAGTCAACTGCTGCGCGGCGAACAGCGCACCAAAACCGAAAATCGACAACAGCAATATTAAAAATATCCAAGTCCGCCGCATCTTTTATTCCCGTTCAAAAAATACCACAATCCCGGCCCGCCGAGGATATCATATTTCCCCCGTAAATCAAACCCTCGAAGCTAGAGGGTATTTCAAAACCCAACAGCGCAGCAAAGACCCCGGCCGACGGTTTTTATATTGCACCGACCGGGGTCAAATTTTGAACACATCGTTACCGATGATTATTTCTTTTTACGACGATTTCGGCGTTCGCGGCGTTTCTTCGAGCCTATCTTACGTCTGCGTCTTGGTTTACCCATTTATCTTCTCTATATTTTAAACTATTTTCGTGCTTCTAACATCCGCCAGTCGCCCAGCGGCAAGGAGAGATTGTATACCCCAGAACCGGGTATGTCACGACAAAACGCGAGAAAAATCCCAAAAACTCGGCAAGAACAAAGCGTAATCGGCTTGCTAACATGGCGGGACATCCCGCAAATTTCAAATCCCCGGGTTAAAACCCGGCCTACACACCAACCACAACGACTTTACTATCAAACACTTATAAGCCCGCTGCCGGTAACCGGCTTGCAGACGTAGAGGTCTGGTTTAAGCCCTCGCGGTTTGTAATAGTTGTTTCGCAACGCCGCCAACAACACGCATACGATGTTTTGTTTCATTTCAGCTCCTGCCTTATAAAATCAATTAACAACATGTTATCGGAAAAAGTGCGAATCCCCAAGAAAAGAAATTGAAATTAGGCAACTCCCAGCGGACGATGTCATTGCGAGGACGCGCAGCGACGCGGCAATCTAAACGGTATGGTTCTCTTGCGTTCTTTGCGATCTTTGGCGGTAAAATCCCAAACCCGACACTTTATCGCCGCGAAGCGAAATTAGTAAATTGAAATTTGGAAATTGTCAATTGTCCCCCGGTGCGTTATCCTTGTTACCCATGCAGAAGATGAAGGAAATTCGGGCGATTCTCGACAGCATCGAGGCTCATCCGCGTAAGCGGTTCGGGCAATGCTTTCTCATAGACCTGCAGCTGATGGAAAAAGTCGTGGAAATGGGAATGAGAAACATCTCCCCCGACAGCACGGTGCTGGAGGTCGGCCCGGGAACGGGATCGCTAACAGAAGAGCTGCTCGCGCGAGCGAAAAAAGTCGTCGCCGTGGAAATCGACCGCGACTTGGGAAAATATCTCGAAACTGCGCACAAGGATAACCCCGATTTTACGCTCATCATCGGCGATGCACTGGGGAGCAAGTCTACCATCAATCCCGACGTACTGGCCGCCGTCGCGCCGGAAGTTCATCTCGTAGCCAACCTGCCGTACAACATCGCCACCCCGCTTATTGCCAACTGCCTGATCGAGTCGTGGAAATCGCTCACAGCCCGCGGTGTAAGATTTTCCAGCCTCACATTTACCGTCCAGCAGGAAGTAGCCCAGCGATTCACCGCTAAACCAAACACCAACGACTACGGAATCGTCAGCGTGCTGATCAAAATTCTCGGTGAAGTGCAGCTGGGAAAGGTTATCCCGCCGGGTGCGTTTTGGCCTCGCCCAAAAATCGACAGCCAACTCGTACGGATCGACTTTGTCCCTGAAAAGGCTGAGCGGCTGGTGAATATCGAAATCCTGCAACAGCTTACCAGAACGTTCTTTACGCATCGCCGAAAGCGAATCGCCGCCACCGTTAAATTCCGTGATTCCGTATTTTCACGCGATCAACTCGACTCTGCCCTCAGAGCCACAGGCATTAATCCAGACTTGCGGGCAGCGGAATTGTCGCCGGAAGATTATCTGAAACTCGCCAACATACTGTCTGTAAACGAATAACCCGACGGCGGGAATTTTCGCCTTCGGCAAATTCGTCTGCATGACACCGCCCCAAATATCCGATTGAATATGCATGACGGGTGTATGTTTTACTTGACCGACGGACTATTATCGCCCAAAATGCTCCACTCCAATACCGTTTATTGGACATGATAGGAATTTTCTGCGCCACCGGGCGCAGTGGAAAATATCGAAACTGAAATTTGTACTGAATTTTAAAAACCTGCGAAGGTTGTAACTTTACGTACCGCCGATGGCGGTTATAACAAAGAAAGTGGAAGCGAGACTATGACCGGAAAATATCTCCCGTTGAAGTTTATTTTTGTGGCGTTGCTGGTAGCATTGTGCTTGGGTAGCATTTTCTATATGAACGGACTGGTGTACGGCCCTGATATCGCGGGTGGCAACTCTATGACCTTTCGGGTCGAGAGCGAAACCGAAAATCCACACCTCATCGAACAGGTCATCGCTATCCTCAAAAAACGCGTTGATCCGCAAGGGTTATCGAGTATTGAGTGGCGGCCTTTGAAGAACAATTGCTTCGAGGTTCGTATGCCGGCTGCCCGCAAAAAGTCTCGCGAATTTTCCAAGGCGTACTTCGACGCACGAGAAAAGCTCCTGTCGCATAACATCACGCGAGCCAACATCCGCAATCTGCGGGGGTTGACTCAGCAACAGCGTCACGCACAGCTCAGCAAACTACTGACAAATAGCGGCGGAACCGTCGACGAAAAACAGATAGATCGGATCGAAACCCTGCTGAAAGATGCCGCAGCACTAGACGCTAAAGAAAAAGCTCTCGTCGCACTCAACGCGTCTTTCGCGAAGGACACGCGAACAGCCAGCAAAGTCATCGCCGAGCAGCAGAAGCAACAGCAAGCCGCCAAAGACGCAATCAGTATCGCCCACGGAAAGTACCTCGCATCGTGGAAGAATGTGCTCGCCGGTAACATAAATGTAAATTCGTTCGACGCAATACTTCGCGGTTACAACATCGCCATCCAGCAAGGCAATAATACCGATAAGGACAATGCCTTTATTGACTACGACTCGCGCCTGGACGAGTTCTGCAGACAACATACTGTCTGGAAAAACGGTATCATGGATGTCGCGGGATTGTACCGGAAGTGGTCCGATGTCCGCCGGCCTTTGGAAGATCCGAGCGATCTGAAGAAGATGATCCAGCAGGCTGGTATCCTGGAATTCCGCATCGCACCGCAGCCCCGCACAAACCAGGAAGATGTCACCAATACCCTTCCCAAGGATGAAATTAAAGCCTATCAGCAACTGCTTGAAGACGAAGGTCCAAAGGCATTGCAGGGTCAGGGAAAAGACTACGCCTGGTATCCTGTCCATAACGAGGACAGCATCGAATTCCTGATCTCATGGGACTACCACGGGCAAACCTATGTGCTGTTGTCGAACAAGGCTGGGCAAAAACTCCTACGTCCCGGGCCAGGCCAGCCGAAATGGGCACTCACCAATGCCAGCGTCGGTTCAGACCAATTCGGGGCCGCCGCCGTCAACTTCAAACTCGACTCCGCCGGTGCCTCGCAGTTCGCCATGCTGACGAAAAACAATCTCAAACGGCCGATGGCGATTCTGCTGGACGACGAAATGTACTCCGCCCCGAATATTCAGTCGATGATCTCCGGCAGCGGACAGATCACGGGCAGGTTCACCTACGAAGAAGTCAAGAAACTGGCGCAGACATTGGCAGCTGGTTCACTTCGCGGTAAGATCGACCCGAACCCCATTAGCGAGACGGCGTTCTCGGCGGCGTTGGGCGAAATCAATATCGAAAAGGGTAAAAAAGCCGCCGCCATCGGGCTGATCGCTGTTGCGGTGTTTATGCTGATCTACTACCTGCTCTGCGGAGCCATCGCCAACTTCGCCCTGCTGCTGAATATCATTCTAATCATCGGTGCGATGAGCATTTTTCGGGCGGTTCTCACGCTTCCCGGTATCGCCGGTATCATTCTGACCATCGGTATCGCCGTCGACGCCAACGTGCTGATTTTTGAACGTCTTCGCGAAGAGCAGGCCGCCGGGTTTGGAGTCAAACAGGCACTGAAAAATGCATACGAACGTGCGTTCTCGGCAATTATCGACGCCAACATCACTACGCTGCTTATCTGTCTGTTCCTGTTTTTCGTTTTCGGGCAGATCGGCATGCAGGAAGTTCGCGGTTTTGCCATTACCCTCGGGCTTGGTGTCGTGTTCAGTATGTTCACCGCACTTGTCGTCACGCGATGGGTGTTTGAGGCTCTGCTGGATATGAAAATCATCCGTAAGCCGCTGCACATGCAGCGATGGATTCCGAAGATCAACGTCAGGTGGATTTCCAAGCGTTACTTCTTCTGGTTCATTTCGCTGATACTGATAGTAGTAGGCATTGCATCGCTGGCGTGGCAGGGCAAGAACATTCTCGGCATCGAATTTTCGTCGGGCACGCAGGCCACCATGAAATTCCAGAGCGATGCACTTATCGACGGAAAACTTCCGAACGATGACATCGTCC
>DAOVZK010000015.1 GCA_030635145.1 Planctomycetota bacterium
CTAAGGCTCAGAAGATTCAAACTGCTCTTCTTGGTAAAATCCCAATCGGCGACCCGACTGACCAACTACTGACCAACTCGGGTCAAAAACGGGTATTTCCGGGAATGCAGGGATGTCAGCCAAAAAGAAAAGCCCTTGATTAACAAGGGCTTATGGCAATACGCCCGAGAGGACTCGAACCTCTAACCTTCGGTTCCGAAGACCGACGCTCTATCCAATTGAGCTACGGGCGCATATATTTCGGAAGTTTTAGCGGCAAAATCAAATCAGCAATCCTGCATGACGGCATCGGATAATCGCGCCGGTCAGCACAGACAACTCGTAGAGAGAATCATAGAAAAACCGCCGCAAAACGCAAGGCAAAACCGGCCGGCGGTCACTTTTTAATATTGATCATCGCCTTGATCACACCGTCCTTATAACCCTCGACCAGCTCAAACGCCTGCGGAATTTCATCAAACGAAAAATGATGCGTCATCATCGAATCCAGCTGCACGGTTCCGCTGGCGATCATCTCTACTGCAGGGGCGACGCATCTGTTTTGGCGGCGAACGTTTTGGAAGGTTATTTCTTTGCGGCGGGCGTTGGCGATAATCATGCTCGTACGCTCCTCCTCTGGAATCCCGACAACCACCAGCTTTCCGCCCGGGGCCAGCAGCTCCACGCCCTGATCGACGGTCTCTTGCTTCCCGGCGCATTCGAAAACCACGTCTAACCCCAGCGGTTCGAGTTTCGCAATCTCCGCAACAACATCCTGCGACTGCGAATTTCCAACCCAGTCGGCCCCGAATGTCTTGGCAAATTTCACTCGCTCTGGCAGCAGATCTGTCATATAGACTTTCCCCACGCCCTGCGTTTTGCAAGAAGCAAGCGTACATAACCCGATCGGCCCTGCCCCGAGAATGCCAACTCGTTTACCGGTGATCTCGCCACCAAGCCGCTGCGTATGAATGCCGATAGAAAACGGCTCGGCCAGTGCGGCCTGCTCGGGCGAGACGTTATCGGGAACCGTAAAGCAGCTCGCCGCCGGCATAACAATTCGTTCGCAGAGGCAGCCTGCAACTTGCCCGGGGCATCCGAGGAAAACCTGGTTGCGGCAGGTATGTTCGCGGCCGGCGCGGCACTGGTCGCATTGCTGGCACCACATCAGTGGGTCGACGGCAACTCGCTGGCCGACTTTTACGTTTGTCACGTCGTCGCCAACCTCCAACACGCGGCCGGAAAATTCATGCCCGACGATAAATGGGTATTGTACCACCATCTCGCCGATTCGGCCGGTGCGATAATAATGGATGTCCGACCCGCACATGCCCACAACTTCAACATCGATTAAAACGTCGGTTGGTTTTTCGAGTTTCGGTTCGGGAGCGTCGCGAAGTTCGACTTTGCAAATTCCGGTAAGGTACGCTGCTTTCATTTTTCGCTCTTTCATTTGTGGAACAACTCCACAACGCCCAAAATATCCCCGTATTGCGGGGAATTCAAACAAAACCGACGCGGCGAGCAAAAGTATTTGTTTATTTTCGGGGGCGTTAATGGTAGAAGGGGCGTTCCATATAATCTCCTGTGTAATTTTACCCGCTTTTTCGTTTAGTATCCAAACAGGTAATCGTTTTTGTTTTGAGGATGTCGGAGCTCTATAAAAAATGAGAATAATCGTTCCAATAAAGCAGGTTCCCGAGACCAGCGCCGTCCGCATGGACGAGAAAACCGGCACAATGATCCGCGACGGCGTCGAGGCCATCGTCAATCCGCTGGATCTGTACGCGATAGAGGCGGCACTGCTGCTAAAGGCGTCCCAGCCGGAAGGTCAGTGCGAAGTGATTGCGGTTTCGATGGGCCCGCCCAAGGCGCAGTCGGCGATTCGCGAGGCGATGTCGATGGGTTTCGACTCCGGGGTGCTGCTCAGCGACAAAAAATTCGCCGGTGCCGACACCTGGGCTACCAGCTACGTGCTGGCCGCGGCAATAAAAAAACTCGGCGACGTCGATCTGATAATTTGCGGCGAGCGGGCAACGGATGGCGACACGGGGCAGGTCGGCCCGGGCATTGCCGCCTGGTTGGACTTGCCGGTAGGTTCATACGTCGGGAAAATCGACGGGCTGACCGACGGGCGAATCAACGTGCAGCGATTGCTCGAGGACGGCCACGAGGGGTTGGAAGTTCAACTCCCCGCGGTGCTCACGGTCGTTAAGGAAGTCGCCGACCCCAGACTTCCGACTCTTCGCGGTAAGCAGCGTGCGAGAAAAGCCGAACTTACCACATGGAACGCTGACGACCTGAACTTGCCCGACGAAAATCTGGGATTAAATGGCAGCCCGACCCGCGTGGTGAAAATTTTCCGCCCGAGCGTCACACGCGAGTGTGAAAAACTTATCGCAACTGATGACCAAAGCATCAACACCGCTGCCGACCGCGTATTGGAATTTTTGCAAGAACGTGAGTTGGTGTAACTGATTTTTAAATAATGATTGCCTTAGTTAGGACATCATAATACCTAGAATGCCGCGAGAATTGCGAAAGTGTTCTGATGGAAAAAAACGACATGAAACATAACGGTGTTTGGATATTGGCAGAGCAAAACGGCGGAATTGTGCAGCGGATTTCGCACGAGCTGATCACCCGCGGGCGCAAGCTCGCCGACAAACTCGGGTGCGATCTGACGGCGATGATTCTCGGAAGCCAGATCGGCAACGACGGATTGCAGGGATTGCTCGACCGTGGGGCCGACCGTGTTATCGCGATGCAGGCACCGCAGCTGGAATTTTTTCTCATTGAACCATACGCCAAATGCATGATGAAACTTCTGGAGGATTACCGCCCTGAAATTCTCATCGCCGGTGCCACGACTACCGGGCGAACGCTGCTGCCGTACGTGGCGGTGAAGGTTCACACAGGATTGACCGCCGACTGCACGGTGCTGGATATCGAGGACGAGACGGGAAATTTATTGCAGACGCGTCCGGCCATCGGCGGAAATATTCTCGCGACGATCAAGACCCCGAACCATCGGCCTCAGATGGCAACCGTTCGGCCGCGCTCGACTCAACCGGCAACCGTTATAGAACAAAACCGCGCCGGTGAAATCATTCGCCTCGACGCACCGCCCGAGCTGCTAACCAGCAAAATCAAACGCACCGGATTTACCCCGCTGGAAGATTCACACAATATCGAAGACGCGGACGTTGTCGTCGCCGTCGGCCGCGGGATTAAAAAGGCGGACAATCTGCCCGTCGTGCAAAAGCTCGCCGACAGTCTCGACGCTGCCCTCGGTGCCTCACGAGATGTGATCGACCGCGGGTGGATGAGTTATCCGCACCAGATCGGGCTTAGCGGAAAAACCGTCACGCCGAAACTTTACGTTGGCGTTGGGGTATCCGGGGCCATCCAACACCTTGCCGGCATGCAGACCGCCGAAAACATCGTCGTCATCAATAACGATCCCGACGCCCAGCTGTTTCGCGTTGCCGATATCGGAATCGTGGGCGACCTGTTCGAGATCGTGCCCGTGCTGACGCAAAAAATTAACGAAAGAAAGAAACCGTAAAATCGATATAAATCCGGGTCACCGGGAACTGGAGTGACAATATGATGACAAAAAACGAGGATACGATATTGGACAAGACCGTGGAGTTTATTCTTGCGCCCCTGCTGGTCATCCTGATCATCAGTGGAGTCGTACTTACGCTGGCGTTGGTATTTTTGTTTCTGATCCCGGCGATTTTCACGGCCATCATCATCGCAGTCGCCATCGGATCGATCGGAACCGCCATTGCTGTTGTGTGCCATGCATTCCGGCGGCGTTCCAAAGTGTGCCGCTTCCAGGACAGAGACGAGTAACATTATTTACATGATATCAGGAACCAAACATGACTTCGATGCAGCAGGACTATAATCCGGTAACGCAGCAAATCGCCGACGAGCTAAAGGGCATCGTCGGGGATCGGTACGTGGTGTACGGCGACGCCGAGAAACTCGAGCCATATTCGCACGACGAAATAGTCGAGCGACAGTATGCTCATCCCGCGGAGGTGATGATCCGTCCGCGGACGGCCGACGAAATCGCGGCGATAATGAAGCTCGCGAATCGCGAAAACATTCCCGTTACTCCGCGTGGTGCGGGCAGCGGGCTTTCCGGCGGGGCGGTGCCGATATGTGGCGGGATTGTGCTGCTGTGCGACCGCATGAACGAGATTCTCGAAATCGATACCGAGAACCTGATGATCGTCGTGGAACCGGGCGTGGTGACGGCCGACATCAACGAGAAACTTTCCGGGACGGGTTTGTTCTACGCCGGTTATCCCATGAGCCTCGAAACCTGCTACGTGGGTGGCAACGTCGCGGAAAACGCCGGGGGTGGCAAGGCCATCAAATACGGCGTCACCAATCGCTACGTACTCGGAATCGAAATGGTCACGCCCACCGGGGAGATTGTGCAGTACGGCGGAAAACTCGTCAAGGATGTCACCGGTTACAGCATGGCGCAATTGATGGTCGGATCCGAGGGAACGCTGGGAATTTTCACAAAGATTATTTTAAAACTGCTCCCGGCCCCGAAAGCGAGTGTCGATTTGCTGTGTCTATTTCTCACAGCCGACGAGGCCATCGCGGCCGTGCCGAAGATTATGACCGAGGCCGGGCTGACCCCGACGGCAATCGAATTTATGGACCGCGCCGCCGTGAAGGCTGCGTGCGAATACCTAAACGAAACGATACCCTACGAAAACGCAGGGGCCATGCTGCTGATAACCGTCGACGGTTCCGACGCACAGCAGGTAACGCGCGAATACGAAACCATCGGCGAACTCTGCCTCGCCAACGGAGCGTTCGAAGTCTACGTCGCCGACAACCACACCACAAGCGAACGCATCTGGTCCGTCCGCCGCAACATCGCCGAAGCCTTCGCCATAATTTCGCCGATCCAATCCAACGAAGACCTCGTCGTACCACCGTCGAAGATCACCGAGCTGCAGGCCGAGCTGGAAAGGCTGGCCGAAAAGTACAATATTCTCACTCCATGTTACGGCCACGCCGGTGATGGGAATCTGCATACGCGCATCAGCCCCTCACCCGACATGACCCGCCAGCAGTGGGATGAACTAAAACCCGGAATGCTGCAGGAACTCTACGAAACGACAAATCGCCTCGGCGGGCATGTTAGCGGCGAGCATGGCATCGGACATAAACGTAAAGAGGCGCTGAAAATTTTCGTCGACGAACCCACGCTCGAAACCATGCGAGCGATTAAACGCGCATTCGACCCGAACAACATCCTCAACCCCGGAAAAATTTTCGACGTTTGAACACGCTATAGCAAACACCGTCTAATTCAATGTTAGGAGAATACAGTGAATTTCCGGGAACATATCCTTTACATGTATAGCAATGATTTTTGGTACTCGTCTCCTAACTTTGAAGAGTATGGCCAGTCCAAAATTGATCTCTATGCAGCAAGCCAAAACGAAAAACCTATAATCTGGCACTTGGCTCATATTGTTCATAAGGAAGAGGTACATATAGGTCACTTTCTTGAACAACCTCGTAGAGAACTGCTTCATCCTGAACTCAACCCATTGGTAATGGAGGGTGAGCGTCTTGATTCAATCCTGGATCTGATTCCGAGCCTCGACTTTATCGCAGAATGGCACATGAAAGTGAGAATCGCTACCCTTTCGTTCATCGAAGGCTTATCTGATGAAGATTTTTTCGCGGTGCCAAAAGAATCTCCAATGGGGTTATGTATAGCGAACTGGCTGTCAATTACCCAGGTGCATACCGGAGTTCATCTTGGCCACATCGGCAGTATCATCAACTCAAATCTTCTAGCAAGGCCATGAACACAGACGAAAAGGCGTTGGCAAATTTTTGCGTCGGTTATAGCAATAGTTAGAGGAAAGACAAATGAGAACAAATATACTTGAGATCGCTACCGAACTGCTCCAAAGGCATTCTGTCCGTGGCTTCATCGTTCCGGCCAATTCTGGCGCAACCGCAAGAGATGTATTCCAACGTTTTGGCAATAATGATAATTTCCAATTTTTTGCCGTAGGTAATCCTGCAAGCTCCCATAAGCAAGGTTTCGTTTATCACAGCGGAATGAGCAAAGAAACCAAGGCAGAACTCGAACAGCTCAGCTATGAGGTAATTCTTCAGGAAGTGTCGGCATTCCAACCGATGAATTCATCTACGGTTTTTCATCAACATGCGAAACGCATGCATGATTCATACCAAAAAGCAATCCAAGATAAGCAAGTGAAGATTGAAGGCACTACTTTGTCATGGATTGTAGAACGTACAATATGTAGCTTCTTTGATGAGCAGGTCAAAACATGTATTGAAATCGCACTCATGGCAGGTGAATCAAGCTCCATCGACAAAAAGGGGAAATACATTTCATTCTGTACGCCTTCTCGCTGGTCGGATATCAGAGACTGCGCTGTTGTACTGACCCCGTCGACACCTTCTGAGTTTTTTCAGAATTCTCCACATATTTATGAGATAGCATATAGTAATAAACCAAAAGAACTCTAATCAATCACTGCACTCGACCCCAACAACATTCGCAACCCGGGGAAAAATTTCGACGTTTGAGTTTTGGTTCTTGGTTTTAAGCCCGAAGGGCTGGTAAGAATTTAGACGGGGGTGAAACCCCCGGAGTACGGCCGAAAAGAAGCACAAGCCCTGAAAGGGCGACACCAGCAACACTGGAGGTAATAATTGGCTCGGCTATTTGCCTGTCGTGCTACGACCTGCGAAGCTAATCGCCCCCAGCGGGTTTTTCTTTCGCCGCCTCAGAATGTTTGCAGGATTTGCATGCATCGCTGGATCCGCAATCGGGAGGCGGAGCGGTGTCTTTTTTGGCGTCAGCTTTGTAGGAGTCGTTGCGATAGTCGGTATGATAAAACCCGCTGCCCTTAAAGATGATTCCCGCGCCGGTGCCGATCAGCCGCTTGACTTTGTTCTTCTTGCATTCGGGGCATTTCTTAATCGCGCTGGCTGTGATCGACTGAAATTTCTCAAAACTGTGCCCGCAGGCTTGGCATTGATATTCGTAGGTTGGCATTTTGTTACTCCGCTTCCTTGGAAACGATAACTGCAGCTGGGCGGAGGGTTCTGCCTTTAAGTTCGTATCCTTTTTGCAACTGCTTGAGGACGGTCATCGGCGGAACTTCGTCGGTTGGTTCCTGCATCATGGCCGAGTGTTTTTCCGGATCGAACACCAGCCCCTCAGCTGCGATTAATTCCAACCCGAACTTCTTCAACGAATCGAGCAGTTTGTCATGCACCAGCTGCATACCCACGAGTAGCGGGTCGTCGGCGTCGTGATTTTCGGCGGCGACTTCGAGCCCACGCTCCATATCGTCGAGCACGCCGAGCAGTTCCTTCATTATCGACTCGTTGGCATATTCGCGGGCCGAGACCACTTCCTTCGCCGCACGTTTCTGGTAGTTTTGATAGTCGGCCATCAACCGAAGATTCTTGTCGCGTTCCTCGTCAAGTTCCTGCTCAGGCGTTAATGGGAGAGCCTCGACGATTTTAGGTTCGTCTTGCTGCTGCGATTCGTCGATGACCGCTTCTTCGGATTGCTTCTTTGCCTTGTCTTGTTTTTTCTTGCTCATGACTATTTCGTTTTCTTATCTGATGAATGCGTCTTGAAATGATCCTTCAACGATTGCAAAAAACTCTTACGCTGCGGTGTGACGTGATCGCCTTCTGTTTCCCCGTAGGCCTGCAGAAGTTCACGCTGCTGCTTGGAGAGCTTCTTCGGAACCTCGATAAATATCTGCACGTGTTCGTCGCCGACTGCGTGGGAACCGAGCTTCGGTAACCCGCGCTTGCGAAGCGTAATAACGTCTCCGTGCTGCGACCCGGTGGGCACGCTGATTTCCTCAGGCCCGGTGAGTGTGGGTACCGTGATCTTCCCGCCAAGCGCCGCCGTCGTAAACGTTACCGGCACCTGGGCGATTAAGTCGCTATTGCGGCGTTGCAGCAGTGGGTGCGGTTTTATTGTGACGTAAACGTGCATGTCTCCGCGGGATGACCCGCTGCTGGAATACTCGCCCGGTTCGCCTTCGTCTCGCACACGTACGACTTGTCCGTCGGAGATGCCCTTGGGAATCTGGACGTTCAGCGTTCGCTGCGTTCGCGTTCGCCCCGATCCGTGGCAGTCTTCGCAGGGGTCAGTGATGGTTGTACCCTTGCCGCTACAGTCGGGGCAGGTCACGACGCGCACGCTCATTCCGAAAACGCCCGACATCTGCTGTTGTACCTGCCCGTATCCCCCGCAAGTGCTGCATTTTTTCGGATCCGTTCCCGGCTTGGCTCCGCTGCCTTTGCATGTTTCGCAAAAATCCATCCGCTCGAATTCAAGTGTTCGTTCTACTCCGGTGGCGACTTCTTCCAGTGTAAGTTCGACTTCGGTTTCGAGATCCAGTCCGCGAGAACTTCGCCCGCCGCGCGTGGAAAATCCGCCCATTCCGCCCCCGGAGAAAATATCGTTGAACATCGAGAAGATGTCGCCGAATCCCATGGACGAAAAGTCGTGCATGCCGCTACTTCGCAACCCGGCGTGGCCGTATCTGTCGTAGAGTTGGCGTTTTTCGGCGTCGCCGAGAACCTCGTAAGCCTCGGCGAGTTTCTTGAAATGTGCCTCGCCCTCGGATTTGTCGCCCTTGTAGTTGTCAGGGTGATATTTCAACGCGAGCTTGCGGTAGGCTCGCTTGACCTCATCGCCATTAGCCGATTTCGACACGCTCAGGACTTCGTAATAACATTGTTTCGTCGACATTTTTTGTCTATTCCGATTTCGCTGCGAAAGAAAACAGGGACGCCGATAAGTTACCGACGTCCCTATCTTCTGTTTTCATATTTCACAATGATCTGTAAAAAACATGTTTTTATGTCATTGCGAGCGAAGCGAAGCAATCTTACTTTTGGAAGTTTAGATTGCCGCGTCGCTATGCTCCTCGCAATGACAAGCAATTCAAAACGCTGCTGGGATAACCATGTTTTCTACATAATAGCAATTTCGTAATACAATCAACAATTTCAATTCACGTATTTATAATTCTTCAAATCGCAAATCGCAAATTGGAACTTGCAAATTGCTCTACTTCACGGCGCCGGGGATTTTCTCCGCGTCTTCATCGTCGGCATCGTCGGTGACCATCAGGTCGGTCGTCAGCAGCAATCCCGCGACTGATGCTGCATTTTGCAACGCCGTTCGCGAAACTTTCGCCGGATCGATAATACCAGCGGCGACCATGTCTACATACTCGCCGGTGCGGGCATTGTAACCCTTTTTGGCACCGTTTTCGAGGATGTTTGCCACGACCACGTCACCGTCGACACCTGCATTGTCGCAGATCTGACGGCATGGGGCGGTGATGGCACGTGCGACAATGTCGACGCCGATTTTCTCGTCGCCTTTGGCTTTGCTGCGGGAGGCGTTGACGGCATCGATACATGCCAGGAACGTAACTCCGCCACCAGGAACGATACCTTCTTCAGCGGCAGCCCGTGTTGCATGGACGGCGTCGTCGATGAGGTCTTTGCGTTCCTTCATTTCGGTTTCGGTAGCTGCACCGGCACGGATGACAGCGATACCACCGGTCAGCTTTGCCAGCCGCTCGTTGAGTTTTTCACGATCGTAATCGCTGGTGGTTTTTTCCATCTGCATGCGGATGTTGTCGATGCGGGCCTTGACGGTTTTCTTCGTACCGGCACCTTCCATGACGGTGGTGTTTTCCTTACCAACGATAATCTGTTTGGCCTGGCCCAGCTGCGAAAGCTCAATGCTCTCGAGCTTGACACCGAGCTCTTCGCTGATAACTTCACCGCCGGTTAAGGCAGCGATGTCACCGAGGATAGCTTTGCGGCGGTCGCCGAAGGCCGGAGCCTTAACCGCACAGATATTCAGCGAACCACGCAAACGGTTAACAACCAAGGCAGCTAATGCTTCGCCTTCAATATCTTCCGCAAGAATCAGCAACGGTTTGCCGCTGGTGGCGATTTTCTCGAGCAGCGGAACCAAGTCACGCAGCGACGAGAGCTTCTTTTCGTGGATGAGGATGTAGGCGTCTTCGAGGACAGCTTCCATGGTGGTGGGGTTTGTCATGAAGTACGGCGAGATGTAGCCCTTGTCGAACTGCATACCTTTGACAACTTCCAGCTCGGTCTCGATGCTCTTGCCTTCCTCGACAGTAATTACACCGTCGGTGCCGACCTTGTCGAAACCTTCGGCGATCAACGCGCCGATGTCTTCGTTCCAGTTTGACGAGACGGTAGCGATTTTGCGAAGATCGTCGTTGTCCTTGACCTTTTTGCTGATGTCCGCGATTTTGTCCGTGGCAGCTGCGACGGCGAGATCAATCCCACGTTTTACGCTGACAGGATTTGCACCGGACGCGACGATTTTCAGGCCTTCCTTCATGATAGCTTCGGCCAGTACGACAGCAGTCGTCGTACCGTCACCGGCGATGTCGGAAGTTTTCGACGCGACCTGATTGGCCATCTTTGCGCCCATGTTTTCAAACGGATTCGGTAAGTCGATGTCTTTGGAAACCGTCACACCGTCTTTTGTTACCTTCGGGCCACCGAAGGATTTTTGAAGCAGCACATTGCGGCCTGTCGGACCAAGGGTCACTTTTACCGCGGCGGCCAGCTTCGATACGCCCGCAAGGATTGCTCCTTT
Source organism: Planctomycetota bacterium (assembly GCA_030635145.1). Taxonomy (GTDB): domain Bacteria; phylum Planctomycetota; class Phycisphaerae; order SM23-33; family SM23-33; genus DAOVZK01. Next base: position 10,694 of record DAOVZK010000015.1, read on the forward strand.
AGCGTCGGCGTCGTATAGCATTTGCTTTGCAGCCATTTTATTCTCCTAATTTTTTAATTACTGTAAAGTATCAGTTGGTTGATGTTGGTGATTAGGCAACGATGGCGAGGATGTCGGACTCACGCAGAATGACGTAGTCGTCTCCGTCGGCCTTGATTTCGGTACCGGAATATTTCCCGTAGAAAACCTCGTCGCCCTTTTTAACGCTCATTGCACCGCGTTTTCCACCGTCGAGCAACTTGCCCGGGCCGGTGGCTACGACTTTACCGCGTTGGGGTTTTTCCTGGGCACTGTCGGGAAGAACAATGCCACCAGCTGTTACTTCTTCTGCTGCACACTGCTTTACGATTACTCTGTCGTCCAAAGGTTTAATAGCCATTTCTATTTCTCCTGTATCTTTATAATACTTAATCTTAGATTTATCTTTTGTTTACTCGTTTGTTTTGGGTATTTGCAGTCGCGTTATGCGATGTGTATTCCGCCGTTGCGGATTACATCATCGGCATACCGCCCATGCCGCCCATACCACCCATGCCGCCGCCCATTCCGCCCATGCCACCCATACCGCCGGGCATTCCGCCACCGGGCATACCACCCGGGGCTGCGTCTTTGGCATTGGGAGAGTCGCAAACGGTAGCGTCGCACGTCAGCAGAAGCGTTGCTACGGAGGCTGCGTTTTGTAGTGCTGAACGAGTAACTTTCGTCGGGTCGATAACACCGGCGACGACGAGGTCTTCGTACTCGAGCTTGTCGGCGTTGAAACCGAATCCGCCCTTGCCCTTGGCTACTTTGTTTAGGACGACGGCGGAGGGTTGCCCGGCGTTGTCGACGATCTGACGCAGCGGAGCGCTGAGTGCACGACGGACAATGTCACAACCTGTAGCTTCGTCGCCTTTGCATTTGCAATTGTCCAGCACCTTGGCTGCTCTCACCAACGCCACGCCGCCACCGGGAAGAATACCTTCTTCGATAGCTGCGCGAGTTGCGTGAAGTGCATCTTCGACGCGGGTCTTCTTTTCCTTCATTTCGGTTTCGGTAGCTGCACCGACATTGATTTCAGCAACCCCGCCAGCGAGCTTCGCCAGGCGTTCCTGAAGTTTTTCGCGGTCGTAATCGCTGGTAGTCGTGGAGATTTCGCTGCGGATCATTTCGATGCGTGCTTTGATGTCGGAGGTCTTGCCGGCACCTTCGAGGATGATGGTATTGTCGTTGCCGATGCGGATACGCTTTGCAGTACCCAGTTCGCCAAGCTCGATAGTTTCCAGATCGATGCCGAGGTCCTTACTGAAGACCTTCGCACCCGTGAGAGTAGCGATATCCTGCAGCATGGCTTTGCGGCGGTCACCATAACCCGGTGCCTTGATCGCACAAACGTCAAGAACGCCACGCAGCTTGTTGACAACGAGAGTCGACAGGGCTTCGCCTTCGACATCTTCGCTGATGATCAGCAGCGGGCGTTTGGATTTGGCGGCTTTTTCCAGCAGCGGAACGATTTTCGCGATGTTGGAAATCTTTTCCTCGTTTATGAGGATAAGCGGTTTGTCCATTACGCATTCCATCGCGTCGGGATCGCTGACGAAGTGGGGGCTGAGGTAACCGCGGTCGAACTGCATGCCTTCGACGACGTCGATGGTGGTGTCCATGCTTTTACCTTCTTCGACAGTGATAACACCGTCGGATCCGACCTTGCCCATCGCGTCGGCCAGCATTTTGCCGATTTCGGCGTCGTTGTTGGCGCTGATGGCGGCGATGTTGCGGATGTCCTTGTCGCTGGTTTTGTCGATGGGAGTGCTCATCTTGAGCAGTTCGTCACTGATGAGGTCGACGGCCTTGCGGATACCGCGTGCCAGCGCCATTGCGTCGGCACCGGCAGCGAGGTTGCGGTAACCTTCGGCGAAGATGGCTTCAGCCAATACGGTTGCGGTGGTGGTTCCGTCACCGGCGGCGTCGGAGGTTTTGGAGGCAGCTTCTTTTACCAGCTGCGCGCCCATGTTTTCTTTTTTGTCCTTGAGTTCGATTTCTTCAGCTACGGTGACTCCGTCTTTCGTGACGGTCGGTGCACCCCAGCCCTTGTCCAAAATCGCACATCGCCCACGCGGGCCCAAAGTACTTTTTACTGCACGGGCAAGCTTCTGCACGCCTGTGAGTAATGCTTCTCGGGCCTCTGTGTCAAATGCCAGTTGTTTAGCTGCCATCGACTTGTCTCCTTTCCAAAATTTTTGAATAACGTTGATGCTGCAATTGAAGCTGTAACGTGTTTCTTCAATAGCAACTTATGTTCAATAATGGCTTACTGCCAATCTATACCTCTCCGCGACGCGCGCAGAGGCAACGCTGGGGATAGAGCAAACTCCGTGCCATACCATTGTGGGAATTGTAACAGCTGTTTAGAAAAGCAGTTAGTGTTTGACAGGTAAGTCTCGCGTTGGCTAAAAATCATGCTCGTCTGACAGCTCGCAGTTGCCGGTGGCAGGTTTTGGCATGATTCTCAATTTACCATTTCCAATTTGCAATTTTCAATTGGAGATAGCAAATGGGACGCTTTAGCATCGCGAGGCGAAATTGGAAATTGATACTACACCAGTACCAGCGTAAGAATTCTGGATTCTTGGCTTGTCGAAAGGCACGGTAATAGATCAGAATCTTCCCGCGGTACATGCCAAAGAAGTTGATAGGTACCAGTATAGTAGGGGCTAGGCGTCAGATGTTTCGGTTTTAAGCCCGACTTAATGGGATGAAGCTTTTGCAAGCCCGAAGGGCTGGTGAGGATTTAGCCGGGGGTGTAACCCCCGGTATCAGTTTCAATATGAAAAAGCCCCGGAGGGGCGGCAGTCCGTAGCACGACAGGCCCGTTGCACCTCTTGTAAACAGATATTGCCTCCGCGGTTCGCGATTTGTCCGGGGGTTTCGCTTTGCTTCACCCCCGGCTAAATTCTTATCGCCCCTGTCGGGGCTAAAACATCCATGTTGCAATCTCGCCCTCCGCTGTGTTACACTCCGAGGAGTTGCTGTTGGGTAATACTACGTTAGATATTATAGTTGGGGTACTATTGACTATGATGACAAGATTTAGACGATTGTTGCGAAGATTACGAGGCATCGGGGTCTCACTTACTGGATTATCGCTTTCTTGGGGACCTAAGGAACTTGATCGAGAGTTGGTCGCTGAACTCAAGCACGCTTTGGATAACCCTGAAGTCGAAAAGTTAATTCCAGAGGCACTGATTTCATACTATGCGAAGAATGTTGACAAAGGGGCATCGCTTCAACTTTTTCAAAATAAGGCAACGACGTTTCCGATTCTGAAGAAGCATGAGTGGATTGCAGATCCGTTCCGGCATCCAACAGGACTCCATCCTCGACTTACTCTTACTGGCCGAGAATCTCCACTTGCGCATCCTGAGTTGGCCAGAGAGTATCGAGAAGCAATCAGTGAGTTAAATTACCACTTCGTCGAGAACCCTATTTTTGCAGCTTCCAAGATTGGGTCTGTTGGAGAAGACGGAGCCGTTCCAATTGAAGTGAAAATGTCAAGGTACGCTGATTACGTTTTTACGGCCGAGATTCTCAATGCGGAGCTTTGTCTCAAACTTGTTCGATCAGGCTTAACTGAAAGCCGAAACGCGTTCCCACTCCGAGACAATGTAGGCATCCTAAATTTAGATCGATATGTAGCCAAGATCGGACTCAATGTACTCACCGCAAAATACACGGGTTCTGAATATCAGTTTTACGTAATGGATCGCTCGTTTATGGTAATGCGACGCCCGTTGGAATATCCAAATGCTATCCATGTGGTACCCGCAGGAACCGTTCAACCCGAGGGCGAAGAGTTTCGCGACAATGCTGAACTCAGTTTGGAAATGACACTTGTTCGCGAATATGCGGAGGAGTTCTTCAAATCAGACTTGAACGCGAGAACGCATCTCCAGCAAGCTCTCAAAGCAGGTTCTTCAAAGTTCTTAATTACAGGTCTAGGTATCGATGCTTTGACACACAAGCTGGAAATATGCGGACTCCTTTTGCTTGAAAAAGAATCTCCCCTAGGCGACGAGCAAATCCGCAGCCCTGAGGGTCTGATTAAGCCGGTAAGTCGCGATGAGTTGGAAGTTATTGGGCAACAAGTTAAAACAACATTACCAGCAGGAGCGGTGGCAATTTGGCAAGGACTAAGATACCTTGATGTACTCTCCCCGCCGAAATACCCCCCAAATGAAACCTAACATGCGAGAGTACCAGATATTAGACACTAAACGTCAGAGGTTTTGTTTCTTTCTATTGCCTTGTCCCTAATTTACGCCACCTTCATTGATGTTGCCGAGCGTCGGAGTCGTTTGATCAGGGCCTTGTGGCGGAGGCAGACGGAGGATTCGCTGATTTTCATAACGCCGGCGATTTCGCGGAATGTCATGTGCTCGCTGTAGTACATCATCAGCAGCGTGCGATCTTTGTCTTCGAGGCGTTTGAGGAGCGTGCGGGAAAGGTCGCGAACTTCCATGAGGTTCTTGGCGTGGTCGGCCTTGACGTCCTGGATGTCCGGTGTCCACCCTTCGTCGGTATTGGCACTGAGGACGGCTTCGCTGAACGGCAGAACGCGCGGCATGTTGGCACTGCTGCGGCGGCGAAGTATACCATCTTTACGCATTTCGTCAATCGCCCAGAACATTCCTTTTTGCGAGGCGTAGTTCGGGAAGGGTACACCGCGGGATGGATCGTAAGCGTTTGCGGACTGTGTTAACCCCAAAAGTGCGTAGCTATATAGATCCTCCATGGCAACCCATGTGTAGCGGCGTTTCAACCTTGACGAGATTTGGCGGGCGATGCCGATATGCTCGCGGGCCATCTCGGTTACGTTATTGTTCATTTTTTTCTTGGCTACAGGCTTCTTTGCTACCTTTTTTGTTGTCTTTTTGGTTCCCATTTTAACGACCTTCCTTCCAGGCGTCTTTGGGGTAGCGGACTTCTTAGCCGCCGCTTTCCTCACTTTTGACTTTTTTACTGCTGTTTTCGTTTTAGTAACCGCTTTAACTGTTTTAGTTTTCATTTTTTACTTTCTCTGTCTTCTGATGCCAGGAAACTTTTAACGTCTTAACAATTCAATAATAGACCTGATGATAATTTAGACAATCAGGCAGATTACTCAAAGTTATAGGATAATTCCGATTTTGAAGCCGGCCCGGGAACGTCTAATGTTAAGATGCGTAAGATTTCAGGTTTTAAATGTTTTTAGCGTTTTTGCGGTAATTTCGATAAGGCCTTTGAAGATATAATGTTAAGGCGACTTATGCTACGAAGCTGGCGGTGAGCTAATCCCGATTGGCTAAGTGTTTTCACCTAGCATATGTTGCGGAGCAAACCGTAAAAAAAAGGTTTGCAAGGTTAAAATTAGGGCTTTTACCTGTAAAATTTGTCGCGAAGGCAGGTGAAATTTGTTCTTCAGGCGGTATGGTGGGGGTAGTCACCTTGGTTATGGTACCTTAATTTGGGTCAGCAGCTACGCTGTGGTGGTTTTGCCCGGCAACTAGGTGATAGACTCCACGATTTGGACGGTTTATACCCGTGAAACGAAATCTAATGCAGGGCATTGCAGCCTGGTTTGGTGGTATGCCCCAACGGGCGTGCCTTCAAGGTACGAGACTAATTCCAGACGGACTATTAAAACCGCCGATTTGTCCTTGACAAAAACGTTTTTTGGGCTTAACTTCCCGCTTTGCGCATTTTTGTTGTGTGAAAGTGTATCCAGAATGCTCTGGATTTTGTACCGAGGTGATGCGATAAGTTTCCCTGGGTTTAAGCTTTCATTAGTTTGGATTAGTTTAGAGGTGTATTTCGACGATGGGTTAAGCATTTTGCTTTTCCGCCTGTTTATGTCGTTGAGATGCAGACACATAGCGAGAGAAGATACAATGGTACCAAAGCAAAAAATCAGCCGTGCTCGTACGCGCAGCCGTCGAAGTCATCACGCCAATCCAGCGGTGAACTACTCCGGTTGTTCGCGTTGTAACCACCCCAAGCTGCCCCACGCAGCCTGCGACAACTGTGGTTTTGTACGCCCGGGATTGAGTCTCAAGGTCGACAAGGAGAGCTAGCATGCGCATCGGCTTAGATGCGATGGGTAGCGACCTTGGTCCTTCTGAGGTCATAGCGGGAGCAATCGCAGGATGCGAGTTTCTCGATGACGGTGACAGTCTGGTACTCGTCGGGGATGAAAGTGTAATTTCAGCTGAGCTGGAAAAATGCGAAACCCCGCCCAACATCACCATCCAGCACGCTTCCGAAACGATCGACATGGACGAGTCGCCCGTTGTTGCTGTTCGCAGCAAACCCGACAGTTCGATTGTGAAGCTGGCGAACCTTCAGCGGCACGGGGAATTGGATGCTTGCATATCTGCGGGTAGCACGGGTGCTTGCGTAGCAGCCTGCCAAATGCACTTGCGACGCCTTAAGGGCGTGCACCGTCCGGGTATTGCTGTAATTGTCCCTACCCCTAAAGGCCCGCTTGCTCTTTGCGATGTTGGCGCCAATGTTGAGGCTCGGCCTTCGCATCTATATCAGTATGGTGTGATGACCTCCGTTTACCTCGAAGCCGTGACTGGAATCAAAAATCCTCGTGTCGGGCTGGTTTCTGTAGGTGAGGAAGAAGGTAAGGGCAACGAGCTTGTCAAAAAAACGTTCGACCTACTCAAGGCCGACGACAATGTAAACTTTGTCGGGTATGTCGAGGGCAATGATTTGCTCAAGGGCGTATGTGACGTTATGATCAGTGACGGATTTGTGGGGAACATCATTCTCAAGCTCATCGAAGGTTTGGGAATGGGATTCATGAAAATCTTAGTCAAGCAGTTCATGGAAACTATGCCGGATCAGATGGAACGCATCATGGAAGCCGTCGGGGTAATTGCGAAAGAATACGATTTTAACGAACACGGCGGTGCACCGTTGTTGGGCGTTAATGGAATTTGGATAATTTGCCACGGAGCCAGCAGCTCCGACGGAATCAAAAACGCGATTCGCGAGTGCAAGAAGGTTTCCGCCCACAAGGTTAACCAGCACATCACCGAATTGCTCTCTGCGGGAAGTTAGGAGTCTTCATGCCGGGTATGCGTGCTGTAATAAAAGGAATTGGATCAGCTGTCCCATCTCGGATTATGACGAACCATGATTTCGAGGCGATTCTCGATACCTCTGACGAGTGGATTACCAAGCGAACGGGCGTAAAGGAACGTCATTTGCTGGGTGAGGGTGAAACCAGTTCAACTTTGGCGACGACAGCTGCTAAGCAGGCTCTGGAAAACGCCAATCTCAAACCCGACGATCTCGATCTTATCATCTGTGCCACCGTCAGCCCCGACATGCCTTTCCCCGCCGTGGCCTGCCTCGTGCAAGACGCCATCGGTGCTGTGGGCGTACCGGCATTTGACCTTTCGGCTGCCTGCAGCGGTTTCATATATGCTCTTTCCGTCGGGTCGCAGTTTATCGAGACGGGTAAGTACAAACGCGTGATGGTAATCGGCGTCGATGCTTTGTCGCGATTTTGCGATTATACAGATCGTGGCAGCTGCATTCTTTTCGGTGATGCCGCCGGGGCAGTCGTTCTCGAAGCGAGCGAAGATCAGACCAAGGGTATCGAATACACAGTTTTGCACACAGATGGCAGCGGATGGGATTATATTCACGTTCCCGGTGGTGGGACAGCGAAGCCAACTTCGCAGAAGACTCTTGACGACGGGGAGCACTACGTCAAAATGCGAGGCCGCGACGTTTACAAGTTTGCCGTCGAAAAAATGCAATGGCTGCTGGGCGACTGCATGGAAAAGTGCAACCTCAGCGTCGATGACGTGGATCTGGTCGTTCCGCATCAGGTCAACATTCGTATTATCGAGTCGGCCACCAAAAAGTACAATTTCCCGATGGACAAAGTTTACGTGAACATCGACCGTTATGGAAATACGTCGGCGGCATCGATTCCATTGGCGTTATCTGAGGCCGTCGCCGCCGGTAAGGCCGGGCCAGGATCTACAATCGTTATGGTGGCGTTTGGTGCAGGGCTTACCTGGGCCGGTGCCGTCGTGAAAATGTAACGAAACTAGGCAATAGGGATTAGTGACCAGGCACTAGGAAGAAAAATTTCTTGTAGGCCGGGTCTTGACCCGGCAGGATAGGAATATCGCCTTCCAGTAAAAAAACGCCGGGTCGAGACCCGGCCTACAAACTTGTGTATTATAAATATTATCAGTGTTCATCTGTGTCCATCCGCGGTTCTCTTTTCTTACTGAAATCTGATAACTGATAGCTGAAAACTTAAAAAATCAGAAGGATTTTATAAAAAATGTCGAAAACGGTTTTTCTATTTCCAGGGCAGGGTGCCCAATACGTAGGGATGGGCAAGGATATCTACGAAGCCAGCGATGCGGCGAAAGATTTGTTTGCACGCGCCGAGGCTGCGACCGGAATTGATATCGCCAAGGCCTGCTTCGACGGGCCTGAAGATGTGCTCAACCACACTGATATTGCCCAGCCGGCGATTTTTACAGTCTCAGCTGCCATGCTGAGCGTGATGGGCGAACTGCTTGCGGACAAAATGCCGAAACCAGACGTCGCCGCCGGGCTTTCGCTGGGTGAATACACCGCTTTGTACGCAGCTGGTAGTATGGACTTTGAAACGGGCGTAAAACTCGTCGCCAAACGCGGAGAGCTGATGCAATCCGCCGCCGTGAACTGCCCCAGCAGCATGGTCGCCATTATAGGCCTCGACGAAGCCCAGGCCACCGAGCTTTGCCAAAAGGCCGCCGAAGGCCAAATCCTTACCCCCGCGAATTTCAACTGCCCCGGACAGATCGTGCTTTCCGGTGAAACCGAAGCCTGCCAGCGAGCCGCCGACATCTCCGAGCAATTCGGTGCCCGCGGTGCGACAGTACTCAAAGTTGCCGGTGCGTTCCACAGCGAGATTATGGCCCCTGCCGCCGAAGAATTCGCCAAAATCCTCGCCGATGTGAATTTTGCAAATCCTGAGATTTCAGTTGTTGCGAATGTTGACTTTGCAGAGTATGCTTCCGCTGGAGATATTCCCGCTAAGCTACTGGGGCAATTGACCGGTGCGGTGCGGTGGTCGCAGTCGATGGAAAAACTTATCGCCGATGGTGCGGATGAATTTTACGAGATCGGCCCGGGAAAAGTTTTGGCTGGTCTCATGCGTAGAATCGACCGCAAAACGAAAGTCAAAATGGTTAACTCGCTTGATAACGCCAAAAAACTGGCTGGCCGCGAGTAGCGAATATAGATGTAGAATTGGCCGTAACAGAAATGAGCTTTTGAGACAGCTTTGCCTTGTTGGAAACATAGTTATTCTGGCAGTATTTTAGATTGCTTGTCATTGCGAGGAGCGCAGCGACGCGGCAATCTAACAATGCAGGGAGCGAGATTGCTTCGCTTCGCTCGCAATGACACAAAAATATATTTTTAACAAAGCAAAACAGCCTCTAGTACTTTATTATTGTGAATAGGAGTATGGAAATGGCAAAGTCGAAATCAGTACCCGATAACGAAAAAATTGCAATTGTCACCGGTGCCGCCCGCGGTATCGGTTTGGAAATCGCCCGCGAACTGCTCGATATGGGCATGACCGTTTTGGGCGTGGATATAAGTGTCGAAAATCTCGCAGCTGCCAAGGCTGAACTGGCGAGCGATAAATTCGACATCGCCACCCTCGACGTAACCGACAGCGCCGGATTCGAAAAGGTCGTTTCTGACATGGTCGACAAGCACGGCCGACTGGATGTGCTCGTCAACAACGCCGGAATCACACGCGACAATATCTGCGTGCTGCTGACCGACGACGACTGGGATCTGGTGATGAAGGTTAACCTCAAGAGTGCGTTTATCGGAACTCGCGAGGCTGGTAAGGTTATGATGCGACAGCGTTGCGGTTCGATTATCAACATGTCGAGCTACAGCGGGCTTGAAGGTAATCGCGGCCAGGCCAATTACGCCGCCAGCAAGGCCGGGATGATCGGGCTTAGCAAGTCGGCAGCCAAAGAGCTCGCCAAGCGCAACGTTCGCGTTAACTGCGTCTGCCCCGGATTTATCAAAACCGAAATGACCGACGCTATCCCGCAGGAAGCAAAAGACATGGCCTTGACCATGATCCCCATGAAACGAATGGGCCAACCTGGCGATATAGCCAAGGCTGTGGGATTTTTGGCGTCGGATGCGTCGGGGTACATAACCGCCCAAACACTCAGTGTAGACGGTGGAATGCACACGTAACACCAGGCCAAAGCCTGGTTTAGTACGTTTTTTGGACACTTTGTAATAAACAGACAAAAAAAATGATGACAAACCCCGAAAAGGGGTGTTGAAACCAGTGGGCAGGTTGTATATATTACCCGCCCGAACATGTTTTGAATGTTTTTTAAATGTTTTTTAATTTAACAGAACTTTAACCTACTAGCAGGGAGGACACTAACGTGCCCGAAGCAATTGAAGAAAAGGTAATTGAGATCGTTTCTGACCAGATGGGTGTTGATAAGAGTGAAATCACTCGCGAAACTTCGTTCGTAAATGACTTGAACGCAGATTCGCTGGACACCGTCGAACTCGTCATGGAGTTCGAAGACGAATTTGAACTGAGCATTCCCGATGAGGAAGCTGAAAAGATTCAAACCGTCGGTCAGGCTATCGACTACATCAAGGAACACGCCAGCAAATAATTGTTGCGTTTTCCAATCTAACAAGGTGTAGCGAATCCCACATTTCTACGCCAAGGAAGGTTTAGATGTCCCAGCGACGTATTGTAATTACCGGTCTGGGGACGGTTAATCCCGTTGCTCAGAATGTCCCTGATTTCTGGGCCGGCCTCATGGAAGGCCGCTCCGGAGTCGCCCCCATTACGCTGTTTGATGCTTCACAGTTCGACAGCCGAATCGGCGGTGAGGTCAAGGACTGGAAAGTTCCAGCTGAAGCTCTCGATCACCGCGAAGCCAAGCGCGTCGACCGCTACGCGCAGTTTGCCGTTGCCGCCGGTGTCGAAGCTGTCAACAACAGCGGGCTGGATTTTGCCACCGAAGATCTCGAGCGATGTGCCGTGATCGTAGGTAGCGGAATCGGCGGACTTTGGACGCTGCAGGAGCAGCATCTCCGGTTGCTGAACAAAGGCCCGGGTAAAGTCAGCCCATTTACCGTTCCGCGACTGATGATCAATGCCGCCGGTGCCCACATCGCCGTCAAGTACGGGTTGCGTGGCGCGAATTTCGGTGTTGTAACCGCCTGTGCCTCCGGTGCCCACGCCATCGGCGAAGCATTCCGCATTATGCAGCGCGGCGAGGCAGACATCATCATCTCTGGTGGAGCCGAAGCGGCGCTTTGTGATGTCGGCCTGGCGAGTTTCTGTGCCCTCAGGGGGCTTTCCACGCGTAACGACGACCCCACACATGCCTCGCGGCCGTGGGATAAAGATCGCGATGGATTCGTCCTCGCCGAAGGTGCCGGATGTGTCGTTCTCGAAGAGTACGAACACGCCAAAGCACGCGGAGCCGACATCTACTGCGAACTCGTCGGTTATGGTGCCAGCTGCGATGCGCACCACATTACAGCCCCTGACCCAGAAGGTACAGGCGCTGCCCGAGCGATGGAAAAATGTATCGAAGACGCCAAAATCAACGCGGCCGACATTGGTTATATCAACGCTCATGGTACCAGCACAAACCTGGGCGACATCGCCGAGGTCACAGCTGTCAAGAAAGTCTTCGGCGACAAACCGCAACTGCTTATGTCGTCCACAAAAAGTCTCACCGGCCACCTGCTTGGTGCTTCTGGGGGTGTGGAGCTTATCGCCTGTGCAAAAGCGATGCAGGACAATGTACTCCCGGCGACGTTCAATCACGACAATCCCGGTGACGGATGCGATTTGGACTTCATTCCGAACACCCCGCGCGAAAAGAAGGTTGATTATATGTTGTCCAACAGCTTTGGATTCGGTGGCCACAACGGCTGCCTGATTATCAAGCGTACGGATTAGAGCATTTTCAGCTTGATCTGCAACCGTACTGCTGGCTTGCGGCATCGGATTGGCGTCCGACTCCGCAATCAGAAGGCATGTTGCAGGCTAATAACTGCTCCAGAAAGCCCCGTCTCCACCCCGATTACCCGGCCTAAAATTCGGAGTCGAAAATTCGCTCTGCTACCCGCCTGATCGCCTCGGGGCTGTCAAGCTCCCCCGCCGCCAACGCCTTTTTTGCCTCTTCGACAGCTTTGGTGTTGATGTCCTCATTGGCGAGTGCAGCCTTCATGGCAGCGGCCGGAGTGGAAACATCATTGTGCTGTACTTCAGACTTTGTGGCCTTGGGCTTGACGATTTTTATGGGCAACTTGCCCTTGCCGGTTTTCTTCTCGACCGCCAAATTCCCGGAAGCAGGTTTGGTTTTTTTAGCTACACGTCCCATCGCATTTCCTTTGTGCGTTTGGTCTTACACAACAAACACAAGCGACCTATCACTATTTATATGGTACCACGAAATTTGGCGTTTCCAAGTTTTCTGCAAAAGATTCTGCAAAAAAATGGGTGGTAATTTCTGGGAATTTGCGGGGTGTTGGGGCATTTGAGGGCTTTGCAAACGGGGCGTGAACGTCTGCGGATTTGTGGAGCTATCGCACCGCTACAATTTCATCGAAAGTTTAAACAATGCGCTGGCGTGCAGCTGGCTGACGCGAGACTCGGTGACGCTTAGAACTTCGGCGATTTCCTTCATGGTCAAATCGCGTTCGTAGTACAGCACCAGTATGTAGCGGTCGCGTTGGGGCAGTTCGGTAATCGCCTGCGACAAAACGGCGAGCATCTCATTTCGTTCTGCCTCTTTGTCCGGGGCAAGCCCACGTGCCTGCGGAACAAGATTCCAAACCATCGGTTGGTCGTCGCCAAGCCCGTGAATTGAAATGAAATTCTGCCGGCGTGCCTCTTCCAGAATTTTGTACATTTTTTCCAGCGGTAATCCAACTGCCACCGCCAACTCCTCGTCGCTCGGGGGGGTTCCGTCGCTGGTGACGATGTTGCGATAGGTTTCCTGAATCGTCTGGATTTGATGGTGAACTCCCGACGGTACAAACGACCGCCCGCGAAGTTCGTCGATAATTGAACCGCGAACGCGGATGTAGGCGTAGGTCTTAAAGGCAACTTCGCGGGATGGATCAAAACTCTGTGCCGCCTTTACCAGCCCCAATGTCCCGGCTGAGATCAAATCCTCGCGGTCGGCTGACCGACCCATGTTGCCCACAACTTTGTTAACGAGATGCTTGACGAGCGGAATATGGCTGAGAATCCACTGCTCTTCCATCGACTTGCGCGACTCGTATGCACCCGCGGTGGCGATGTTGGGTTCCAAAATTTTAGCAGGCTGATTCACTTACGACCTCTTTTTTAATTAACGTCCTCGTACGAACTTTGTCGCCCCTACTTCAACGCTGGGGCAATAAATACAAATTCCTATACAATAAACTTTCTGATGCTCACTGCCACCTGTCCTGGTAGCTCGTAACTTCCATATTCTCAGCATTCCTCAGTTTTCAATGACTGCTGATGGGCCTCCACGAGCCAACCAGCCACGTTTTTATCGGATTCAAAACCACAAACATGCAAGATTCGTCGAAAGAGATTCGGAAAAATATCGCTCGCAAAATCCGCCTGTTAAAATGGGCAATTTGTGCAATTCCCACCGCCAAAATCGCGATTTCTTTCAGGCCCGACATACGCCCCGCTTGAATTTGACACGCCGAATCCTTACTCTCTCGTAATGCGGCATCGAGAAATGGGAATCTGTTTGAAGACGGTAGACTACAGCGAAACTTCGCAGGTGGTCTACTTTCTTACGCGCGATGCTGGTGTCGTAAACCTGATGGCAAAGGGCACAAAACGCCCAAAAAGCAAATCCGGCGGGGCAATCGACCTGCTCGCCGAGGGGCAGGTGGTCTTCTCGCAAAAAAATCCCGAAACCCTGGGGCTGCTCATGGAATTTTCGGAGACCGTTTCGCGTACCCCCTTACGGCGGGATGCAAGACGGTTAAACGTATCGCTTTACATGATCGAGCTGATCGGCAAAATGCTCCCCGAGGGCGACCCGCACCCGTCGGTGTTTGACTTGCTGCACAATGCGTTGGAGCGTTTAGGCCAAAACGACGCCCCGCCGCAAGCGGTGCTGGCGTTTTTTCAGTGGCGATTTTTGCGGCACATCGGACTGCTGGGCCAACTCAACACCTGTGCGAGTTGCCAAGCGAATATATGCGAAATTCCCCCAGATGCGGGACTCTATTTTTCGTCGCAACAGGGCGGAATTCTCTGCCCGCACTGCCACGCCCCCACCAACGAAAAATTCCGCATCACCCCGCCCTGCCTCGCCGGAATCGGTGCACTACTAACCGTAACAAAGGGCCAAAAGGCTACCCTCCCCGAAACCCAAGCTGTTGAGGTTAACCGCTTATTGGGATACCATATCACCCATCAGCTCGGTAGGCCGTTGAAAATGACGAAATATGTGATAAGCACAGGCACTAGGGAATAGAGATTAGGCAATAGGAAGAAGTGCCTAGCTCCTAGTGCCTAATCCCTGATTGATAATTATGAAACTACCAGACGAACAATTTGGATTCAGGCTTTCGAGGAAGCATGTTTTCTACGACGTTTTTGCCGTGGCGATACTGGGGCTGATGACGTTTATGATGCTTCGCAGCGCATTGCAGATTGAGTATGAATCGCAGCTGCGGATTCCGAGGATATTGGCTGGGGCGGGCTTACCGGCGGCTGTGGGATTTTTGCTTGCGCTGCGGTACGGGGTGGTTGATCTTAGCGTTTGGGCAGTAATGGGCCTCGGTGGGCTGGTGGCGGCGGGGTGCATAAACGCCGGGCTGTCACCCTGGATCGCATTCGTCATCGCCGTGGGAACAGGAGCAACAATCGGTGCGATCAACGCGCTGCTGGTGTCGCGAATTCGCCTGCCGGGAATTATCATCACCGCGGTAGTCGCCTTGATTTTGCTCGGTGCGATGAACTGGATTTACCCTCAGCGCAGCGTCGCCGTGCCGGAAACAACATTCGATAACTGGGTGTCCAACATCCACGCTTTTTCCGATGCCGCGAACAATGGGCTGGAGCAAATAACACCTTCGCAGGACGACCAAAAACCAATCACACACCCCGGTGTCATCTCCGGGCCGTTGGTATTAATGCGTATGCTGATAGTCATCATCGCGTGGGCAGCGGTTTTGTTCGTGCTTGGAGTCACCGACAATATCGTCCCGAAAAAGTCGCATCCACCCAGCCCGCGCAAGTTGCGGGCCTTGTGCCTCTGCGTATGCGGCGCGATGGCCGCCCTCAGCGGGGCCTGCTGGTTGATGGAATTGGGCGACACACCCGTTCCGACACGACTGATCGACGAATTCACGATTCCCGCAGCTGTGATTCTTACCGGCACGTTGCTGCTGCAAGGGCGAGGCCGAACAATGCTGGCGGTAATGTTTCTCCCGGCTGCGATGCTGTGCGCGAGTATCGGGAAACAAACCGTCTACCCCATCACCACGTACGGATATTCGCTACAGCTGCTGGTATTGGGTGCAATCGTGCTGACTGCCCAGTGGGCATACGTTCGCGGGTGCGACAAATCGTGCAAATACCGCTGGTTCTACCGGGCGGGGTGCGGGTTGGCGGTGGTTGGGCTTGTTGTTGCAGGGTTCCCCACACAGCTGGGCGTGGGGAACGCAAAAGCAATCTTCCTCAGCGGTGTGGGAATTTCATCTGCGAGCTTGGTACTGATTATCGTCTTGGGTATCATCTCGCATATAACGCGCAAAGACGACCCGAAGAAAACATCCACCACCATGCACAAAACCTACAAAACAAACTCGCCCGCAGAAACGCACGCCCTGGCCGCCGAACTGGGCGCAACGCTGACAACCGGAGACTGCATCGCGCTTGTCGGAAATCTCGGAGCCGGTAAAACCGCGTTCGTCCGAGGGCTCGCCGACGGGATCGGCTGCGATGTTCAGCTGGTTTCTAGCCCAACCTACGTGCTCGTTCAGGAATATACCTGCCCCAACGACAAGCACATTCCGATATACCATCTCGATTTGTACCGGCTGGGCAACCCGGTTGAGGAGTTCGACGACCTTGGGGTAGACGAGATGCTGACCAACGGTGCGGTGGTAATAGAGTGGGCCGACCTGGCCGCCGAGGTTCTCCCCCGCCCCCACACACAAATTGCCATAGACATCGACGGGCCCGACGCTCGCAGCTGGACAATATCACGCATAGACAATTGACTTTTTCGCGATTTGACGATAAAGTTTACGATTCTTCAAACGGAATAATACTATGGATAAAGCAATTCAAAAAGCAGCGACGCTGATCGAGGCGTTGACGTATATTCAGCGATACAACGGCAAGGTCGTTGTGATCAAATTCGGCGGGTCTGTGATGGATTCTCCGGAGGCGATGCGGAATATTCTCACCGATGTTGTGTTCATGAACACCGTCGGAATGAAACCGGTGCTGGTACACGGCGGGGGAAAAGCAATTTCCAACGCCATGGACGAGCGGGGCCTGGAGGTTCAGTTCGTTAAAGGGCGGCGATACACCGACCAGCGAACACTGACCGTCGTTGAGCATGTGCTATGCAACGAAGTTAATACCGGCATCGTCGACACGATTGAATCGCTGGGTTGTCGGGCGATGGGAATGCATACGCTCAGCAGCTGCGTGCAGTTTGGCGAGAGACTTTACTTAGACGAGGACGGCAAGAAAATCGACCTCGGTTTTGTCGGGCAGATCACGCGGGTTAATTCGGAGTTGTTGCACTTGCTGTGCGAGGCGGGAACCATTCCGGTTATCGCTCCGCTGGCGCGCGACAGGGCGGGGCAAAAACTCAACTGCAACGCCGACACCGCCGCCGGTGAAATCGCCGCCGCCCTGGGGGCCGAGAAGTTTGTGGTTATATCCGACACGCACGGAATACGCCAAAACGTCGACGACCCCGACAGCATGATTCCCTCGATTACCGAGACGGAAATTCGCAAGCTGATCGCAGACGGAACAATCTCCAGCGGGATGCTCCCGAAAGTCGAAGCCTGCTTGCGGGCACTGGACGCGGGTGTCAAACGGTCGCACATTATCGACGGGCGAACACCGCACTCGCTGCTGCTGGAAATATTCTCGGACAAGGGCATCGGAACCCTGATCCGCAAAGATGATGACGGAAAGTAAACGTAAACTCAGGAATCCGAAAGCAATACCATGATCAAAGATTTTATCACGCTTGAACAGTTCAACACCGGCCAACTCGAAAATCTTATCGAACGCACGATTGCCGACAAGAAGCTGTACCTCGCCGGTAAGGGCTCTGCCCCGCTTACGCGCCAAACACTGGCGATGATCTTCGAGAAACCGTCGCTGCGAACACGCGTGAGCTTTGAAGTCGCCATGACCCAACTTGGCGGTGCGGCGACGTATCTCGACCAGACGTCCATCGGGCTTGGCACGCGAGAATCGGCAAGCGATACCGCCTGCGTATTGGCCAAAATGTGCGACGGAATCATGGCACGCACCTTCAGCCATAAAATGGTGGAAGACCTCGCGAAATACTCCGACATACCCGTCGTCAACGGACTGACCGACTATTCGCACCCCTGCCAGGCGATGGCCGACATGGTCACCGTCCACGAACACTTCGGTAAGCTCAAAGGCAAAACCCTCACGTTTGTCGGTGACGGAAACAACGTCGCACGAAGCCTCGCCACCGCATGTGCCAAACTCGGAATGCGATTTATCCTGTCGTGCCCACACAATTATGAGCTTGAGGAGAAATTCTTCGAAGACCTGCTCGACAAACACCCCAAGGCCGACAGCCTCGTGCTCCACGAACCAGGCCTCGCCGTCAAAGAAGCCGACGTCATCTACACCGACACATGGATCTCGATGGGCCAGGAAGAAGAGAAGTCCAAACGGCTGCACATTTTCCGCAACTATCAGGTAAACGCACAGCTGTTGTCGCTGGCACCGAAACACGCAATCGTCCTGCACTGCCTACCGGCATATCGCGATTACGAAATCACCGACGAAGCCTTCGACGCCAACGCCACGCATATTTTCAACGAGGCCGAAAACCGACTGCACTTCCAACGCACGCTGTTAAATGTGCTGATGGCAGAAGGCGGAATCGAATAGAATTGTAGATTAAAGATTCCTTATAAGGTTGCAAAATCACTTCAACCAGGATTCCCTACGACTGCCGAAAACCGCTTCCGTAAAATACGCTCGACAGGTTAACCACAAAATTCGTGCGCATTTTCGTATTGTAAAATTGGAAAACAAAACCGCACCTGCTACACTACAGGCATGAGTATCAAATCAAACAAGCGAATGGACGGGCGACGCACGAATGAGCTTCGGCCTGTGAAAATTACGACCGGTTTTGTTCGAACTGCCGACGGTAGCTGCCTCATCGAGATGGGCGGAACGCGGGTTATCTGCACCGCCACTGTCGAAAGCGGCGTACCCAAGTGGCGCGAGAATTCCGGGCTGGGATGGGTAACCGCCGAGTACGGAATGCTCCCCGCCTCCACCGGGCAACGCAAACGCCGCCCCGGAGTCAAAAACGACGGACGCAGTGTGGAAATCCAAAGACTCATCGGCAGAGTAATGCGCAGCGTTGTGCGTTTCGAGAAACTTGCCGGTACCACCATATACATAGACTGCGACGTTATCGAGGCAGACGGTGGGACACGGACGGCGTCGATCACCGGTGCTTACGTGGCGCTGGCGTTGGCGATAAAGCGAGGCGAGAAGGACGGTCGATTCCCACGCGGGGTTCTCAGCGGATCAATTGCCGCCACCTCCGTCGGAATTGTCGGCGGGGTTGAAATGCTGGACCTGTGCTACGTCGAAGACGCCACCGCCGACGTCGACATGAACATCGCCATGACAAACGGCGGTAAATACGTCGAACTGCAAGGTGCCAGCGAAGCTGAACCCTTCACCAAAGAACAACTAGAAAAATTGCTATCACTCGCACAACGGGGTATAAAGCAGCTACTCCGGGAACAATCCAAAGCACTCAAAACATAAGGAGAGCTTGCCATGAAACAAAAACGATTACTGACCCTGTTAATTGCGATTGTTGTGTTAAATGGGTTCTCAACAACCGCTGTTGCCGACAAAGTAATGTTGTCAAATAAGCATGACAGCAAAACCGTCACCGCTACCGTGGGCGACGAGATTGTCCTTCGGTTAAAGGGAAATCCCACGACCGGTTATCAGTGGATGCTCGATGACCTTGCAGGTAAAAGCGCCAAGCCCGATGGGATCATCAAATACGAAGCCATCGACAGTGCCAAGCGTGTGGGGGCAGGCGGGTTTTTCATCGCTCGCTTCAAGGCGGTTAAGGCTGGTAAGACGACGTTTAAACTCGTTTACGCTCGGCCTTGGGAAAAAGACAAAAAACCCGACGAAGTTTTCCTCGTGACCCTGGATGTCAAAAAGGTGAAAAAACGCCCCGTCAAGAAAATCGAGGCGAAGTATCTCACCCACTCTCACGGGAAAATGGAAGGCAAGCGAAGTATTGCCGGTAGCGGGCACGGGGTGGTTTTTGAAACTCCCAAGGGCAACCAAAAGTTAATCGCCGTCCAGATTTTCGCCGCCCGATACGGCACGCGCAAGGCCCCCAACGAAAGCTTCTACCTCTACCTCCTCGAAGAAGACGGGGAAACGATTATCAAGAGCTTCAAGTTTCCGTACTCGCTCATCAAACGCGGCAAAATGAAATGGTATCTGTTGGACATTCCGCCCACCCGTGTGCCGCAAAAAATTTTCGTGGCCCTGTCGTTTAATCCCACACAAACCAAGGGCGTATACCTTGGGTATACTAAAACCGACGCGGTGAGTTTTTCCCGAGTCGGCCTACCAGAGAGAGGGTTAAGACCTGTTCGCAAGCCTATTGAATGGATGGTGCGGGCATTCTTTCAGGCACCGAAAGCAGCGGCGCCAAAACCCAAAAATCCGCAAGTGATTTTCGTCTCCCCAACCCCCATGACCAACAATGTCGATCCAAAAACCAACAAAATCGTCATCAAATTCGATCGCCCAATGATGCCCAAAAGCTTTTCGTGGATGGGTGGAGGCGATAGTTTCCCGAAACTGTCTGGTCGCCCGTTTTACGACCAGAAGCTAACCACATGTACGTTGCCGGTGAAGCTCGAACCGGGGCATGTCTACTGGGTGGGCGTCAATAGTCCAACCCACAAATACTTTCAGACGAAAGACAAGACCCCCGCCGACCGCTACGTGATTCTCTTCGCCACGAAAGACAAAAACGACAAGCCCACCGCGATACCGAAGGATCTTGTCGAAAAAGCCAAGCGAATAAACGCAGCCTCACCTGTCACCGCTATCCAGGCAAACAAGAAACTCTCACGCAAACTCACCGCCAAAGGTTGGAAACTTTGGAAGCAGAAGAAATTCTTAGAGGCCGAGGAGTTTTTCGCAGAAGCCGTCAAAAAAGATCCTAAAAACGCCGATGCCTGGAACGGGCTGGGGTGGTCAAACCTTAATCAGAACAAGCGGCGTGATGCACGCTTCGATTTTAAGAAATGCCTCGCCCTTGACCCAAAAAATTCCGCTGCCCTCCACGGGATGGGATGGATATCCAAAGGCCAGGGCAAAACCGACGCCGCCATCGCCTTTTGGGAGCGTTCACTCAAGGCTTCGCCAAACGCCACCGGCGCCATGACCGGGCTGGCGTCGACGTATTTTGAGCAAAAGGATTATAAGCAGGCGGTGCTGTACTACAACATGTGGTTGAAGGTTGAGCCTGAAAATGCCACCGCCAAAGCGGGGCTGAAAAAGGCCCGGGCGGCACGGCGGAAAGCTGAGCAACGCAAGGCAAACAATAAGTAGCAATGCTGCTTACAGAAAGTGGATTGAACTATGCCAAACAAACGAATTTTTGTGTCGGATATTTCTAACGGGATGACTGTCGATCAGGTGTTTGTGGTTCGCTCGAAAGAGCTGCGGACGACGAAGGCGGGCGGGCTTTTTATTTCGTTCGAGCTGGGCGACTCCAGCGGGGGCATTCCCGCAAAGTTGTGGCAGGCGAGCGAGGCGGTTTTTAACGGCATTGAGGCTGAGGGGTTTTTGCAGGTCAAAGGGCGGGTCGAAGATTACCGCGGAACATTGCAGCTGTCCATTGATTCGTGCCGCCCATACCCCAAAGACAAAGTCAATATGAGCGAATTTCTTCCCGTCTCCCCGTACGACATTGAGGAGATGTGGACAGAGACGTTGGAGATTTTGCACAAGATCAAAAACAAGCATATCAAGCGGCTGATTAAGAAATTTCTCGAAGACCAAAAACTCGTCGCCGCCATCAAGCGTGCCCCAGCTGCGATGCAAATGCATCAGAACTATATCGGTGGGTTGCTGGAGCATACGCTTAACGTGATGCGGGGGGCGGATCGTTTGCTGACGATGTATCCGCTGTTAAACGCCGATCTGGTTCTCGCCAGCGCATTTTTGCACGACCTTGGCAAGGCAGCCGAGCTTACCAGCGGGCTGACGATTCACTATACCGATCGCGGGGCGCTGGTGGGGCATATTGTAGTCGCGGCGATGTGGGTTCAGCAAAAGGCCGCCGCCGTCAGCGACGAACTCGGCGAACCGTTCCCGCGGCGGATCGTGGATTTGCTGCAGCATATCATTCTGGCACACCACGGGCAGTACGATTTCGGATCCCCGAAGTTACCCGCCGTCCCCGAGGCGTTTTTCATCCACTATCTCGACAACCTCGACGCCAAAATGTTCATGACCGCCACCGCCATCGAAAACGACACTAACCACGATTCGCATTTTACCTCGTATATCCGTTCGCTGGAAACACGGTTATACAAACACTCCGATAATCTCGACGGAGACGACGAAAGCTCCGGGGCGGATGACGCATCAGGATCGTTGTTCGGATAGGGCTTCGCGGGGGATTGGGGGCGAAGCTTCGTTTTCGTTAAAATCCGAGAGTTTCGGACGAGTTTGGTGCGTGTGGGGCAAACACCCTAATCGGCATAACATGCTTTATGGTGGGCATTTACGCCAGCAAGCCCGGCCAAAAAAAGTTAAAAAAACCCAGAAATTCCTTTGCAGCAAGAGCGTGTTTTAGTAACATATTACATTCAATGGCTCTTCTCCGTTTAATCGCAGAGTGCGGTAGCGGTGGATTGTCGATCTGGAACGGATAGCGAAGTAAAGAAGCTTGAAGAATTGTCGGGTGTGATGTCGATATTAAGTATATGACTTGGGCCCGGCTTTTTCTGTATGCGGTGTCTGTTCCCGGTTGATTTTACGGGCAGTGCAGGCCCGTAAAGGAATGAATGATGAAGAAATATATTGGGATGATATTCAGGCCCAGCAATAAAGGCGTGCGAGTGCTCGTAGGCCTGCTGCTTGTTGTTTTGATGGCGATTCAAGTTACCCAATGTGTTACCGCCACCCCCGAAGTCAGCGAACTCACCATTGTACGGATTGGTGAAAACGAAGTTGTTACCGACAACCAGTCGCGTTTGGAAAAGATTACCGAGCTGGCGAAGACCGATCACCTTGCCCTGCTGAAAATGTGCCAGGACGAATTTAACCGTCAATATTCCCAAAACGGTTACACCTGCACTTTCGTGAAGCAGGAACGCATCCGCGAAAAAATGAGCAAGGAACAGCATATCAATGTCAAGTTCCGCCCCGAACCATTCAGCGTCGCGATGCTCTGGATTAAAAATGCTCCTATCGGCGATTCGCTTGTGTATGTAGAAGGCAAATATCTGGACGATCATGACCGAACCCAAATGGTAGTTCGTCCGAAGAACGGATTAATTCAGAAGCTCGTAGGCGGATCGGTTAAGAAGTTACCCGACGGCCGCGAGGCCATGAAAAAGACGCTTCGGCCTTGCACGGAGTTTGGTTTCGCCAACAGCATTCAAAGCCTTATCGACATTTACGCCATCGCCCGCGAACGTGGCGAATGTATTGAAGAGTTCACAGAAGGGTTCGCCGACATCGACGGGCGGAGCTGCATTATCCTCACTCGCTTTCTCCCCGAGCGAAAAGACTACCCCGCCAAGAAAACCCTCGTCTTCATTGACGTAGAATATCTCTTACCCGTCCGAGTCGTCGGATACGATTGGAAAGATCGCCTCAGCTGCAATTACGAATTCAAGAACGTGCAACTCAACGTTCCCTTCAACGACGAAGACTTCACCCCCGCCGCCAACGATATCGTCTGCAAAGACTAGACGCCCCAAAATTCAGGTGGCGTAGTTCTCCAACACAACCAGGCGGTCTCGGTGTTTTCTCATTCCCGTTGTTCTCCCCGAGTTTGCATGGTAAAATTCCCGCGGTGCTACAAGTCCCAACAGAAAGGCTCAAAAATGAAGCTCATATCGCAGCTGTCAACTTTTGCGTTGCTTATTGTGCTGGCGGCCATCATCGTCGGGTGTGAAACTCCAAAATCGCCACTTGGCGATAAAGGAGTGACGCAAGTCGAACCTGCCGACAAACTCAACGATGGCGATGTGCCTAAAGAGTTAGTCAAGCTAGCCAAAACCAATCATCTTAAGCTGATCAAAAAGTCGTTGCACACCTATGACAGCAAACCCGTGCGCGATTACACATGCACGTTCTATGAGCACGAACGCATTAACGGCCAACTGCAGCCCGAGCAGCTGACTAAGGTAAAATTTTTACAAACCCCGTTCAGTGTTGCGATGAAATGGATCAAAAATCCGCCCGCCGCCAATGCGGTGGTATACGTCGCTGGAAAGTACAAAAATTCCAAGGGTGTTGCGCAGATGGTGGTTCGTCCGGCCAGTGGGCTGGGGCGTTTCTTTACTGGCGGGTCGGTTTTACGGCTGCCGGATTGTCCCGAGGCGATGCAGCATTCTCGACAGCCGGTAACGGAGTTCGGTTTTAAGAATAATCTCAACACAATGCTCGCGGCGTACCAGGCGGGGCTGAAACAAAATCGAGTTCAGCAGGAATATGCCGGTGCTGCCCTCGTGGGTAAGCAAAAATGCGTTATTCTTATCGGCACGATGAAGGATTTACCGAAACACCCACCGGCCAAGCTGGTGACGTTTTTTAACGTCAAAACCCTGCTGCCGGTTCGTTTTATCGGCTACGATGCCGACGGGAAATTTCTGTTCGATTACAGGTACACGGACATCAAGCTCAATACTGGCTTGAAGCAAGACGACTTTACCCCCGCCGCGAATGATATTCCCAATCCGTAGCGGCATTTCGGGTAAAAAAACGTCGCAATTTGCCCGGATTTGCTTACTATATTCAGGACAGTGATGTGACGAATTGGAGAACTGCACTACCACGGATGGTTATAGAATCGTTTGAATTTTCATGAACGGCTAGAGGATTTTTTCTGATGGATTTCGATACGACGCTTGGTTTGATTCTCGTGGTTACTGCAGTGGTTCTGCTTTGCGGGCTGGTGTGGTGGAGCAGGAGGATTATTAATTATATCGACCGTACGGGTGCGCGTTCTGCCCGCATGATTCAGCGAGATTTGGCTACGCAGCGAGGCAAGCGTAATGGCAAGTAGCAAGCAATCACAGCATGTTGTTCATGCGGAGCTTTCGCGGGATTTTCAAATGCGAGGTCTCTGCGATGTCAGATAACGAACAATCACAGCATGTGGTACATGCAGAGTTATCTCGCGATTTAAAACTTTTCCATATCACGATGATGGGCATGGGGATGATGATCGGCGCGGGGGTGTTTGTGGGTATCGGGTTGTGCATGGAAGGTGCAGGCCCGGGCGGGTTGTTGCTGACGTTTTCGCTTAATGGCCTCATCGCGATATGTTCGGCGATGAGTTTTGCGGAGTTGTCGTCGGCGATTCCTCGTGCAGGTGGAGCGTATAATTTTGCGAGGATCGGTTTTGGGCGGGCTGCGAGTTTTATCGCCGGTTGGATGGAATGGCTGGCGGCGAGTGCAGCGGGCGGTTTTTACGCTCTCGTGCTGTCGAAATACTTGCTCGAATTTCTTTACGGTTTGGGTTGGATTCCGAACCCGGAAATGTGGACAGTTCGCATTTGTGCAATCTGTGCCGCCATCGGATTCGTGTACGTTAATTTCCGCGGGAGTAAAGAAACAGGCAGGCTCGGTGCGATTTTCACTGTTGGGCAAATGATTTTTGTTTTGGGTATCGGGGTGATGGGGGCATTGCAGTTTTTGCACGACCCGTCGCGGATTCAAAACTTTCAGCCGTTCCTCGGCGACGGTGACTGGGCCAGGCTGCTTGGGGTCATGGGCATAATTTACGTTGCCTTTGAGGGCTTTGAAGTTATCGCTCAGGCGGGAGACGAAACTATCGATCCGCGAAAAAATATTCCCAAGGCCATTCTCTATTCCGTACTGGGCGTGACGATAACTTACCTGCTGGTGGGGTTTGGTGTGGTTGTTGCGATCAAAAGCGGAACGGTGCATAACGGCGAGAGCATCGACGTTGTGTGGAGGTGGATCGGATCCCAGCAGGAGATGGGATTCCGTGGTGCGGTAAGCGTTTTGCTTGGCGGATGGGGAGGGTTGTTGGTGACGTTGGCGGTAATTTTCTCGGCCACCAGTGCACTTAATGCCACTATCTATTCGGCCACGCGTACCAGCTATGCTCTCGGTAGAGACCGTATGCTCCCTGCGATTTTCTCGCGAATCCATCCCAAAACCAAAACCCCGTGGTTCGCGCTGATGATAACATCGTTGCTGGTGCTGGGAATTATTCTTGGCGTTTCGATCAAGGATGGTTCGGGCACGGCGAGCATGATGTTTTTGATGCTGTTTTTCATAGTGAACCTATGCGTTATCCGCATTCGTCGCAACATGGGCGACGAGCTTGAGTATGGCTACCTAATGCCGCTGTTTCCGCTGTTTCCGATTCTGGCGATTCTGCTGCAGCTGGGCCTGGCGTATGGTCTGCTGCACGAAAGCATCACCTCCTGGATTATTGCCGGTGTGTGGATATCTGCCGGGGCGCTGCTGTACATACTTTATTCTCGCAAGCACGCCATCACAACCGACGACGAAATTCACGTCTTCCACGAAGACAAACCGCTACCCGGGGATCATGGATACAAGGTGATGGTGGCCGTCGCGAACCCCAACAGCGCCTTGCAGCTGGTGGAAAGCGCTCACAAAATCTGCGAGAACAAAGACGCCTCCGTCGAGCTGATTCATATGGTGCCGGTGCCAACTCATGTGCCTTTGTCCGACGCCAAAAAATACATGGCCGCGGGTCGCGAAGCAATTCTCGAGACGTCGCTGTACCTCACAATGACTCGGCCGATAAGCACAACCCTGCGATACTGCCGCAATACCGCCCGCGGGATCGTTTCTGCGATTCGCCAAAGCGGGTCGATATGCTGATTATGGGCTGGCACGGCAAGCACAGAACGCACGGGTTCCATCTCGGTGCGACGGTCGACCCGATTGTGGAAATTGCACCCTGCAGCGTGGTAATGATGAAAAATTGCGGCGGCGGGCGAAAGTATAATCGCGTGCTTGTTCCCATCGCCGGTGGGCCGAACAGTTCGCTCGCTTTGGAAATCGCCAGTATCCTCGCCGAGAAGGATACCGGAACAGTGACGGCGTTTACGGTGGCGTCGCGCGGTCGAAAATTTGACCTCGCCACGTTCGTCGACCAGCATGCTGAGCGGCTGGACATTCCGCGAGATCGCATACATTGCAAAACGGTTACCGGGAAGGACGTTGTCGGGGCGGTTTTACGAAAGGCTGAAGATTACGATATGGTCGTGCTCGGTAATACGCGGGAAAGTGCCCTGCGGCAGATGGCTCACACGCCGATTCCGGAAACCATCGCACGAAACTGCAAAAAACCACTCGTGATGTGCCGCGCCATATCCGGTATGCAAAGCTGGATCAGAAGATACATCTGACGCAACCGCGGTGCCGGGAAAATTGTTGGGGATATGACGAAAATTTGGGAAATTTAAACTATCGTACGCTGCTGTGATTGCATATAAAATTTACAGGCATTCGATAGACAATGG
The DNA here is from genome assembly GCA_030635145.1 of Planctomycetota bacterium. GTDB lineage: Bacteria > Planctomycetota > Phycisphaerae > SM23-33 > SM23-33 > DAOVZK01. The sequence goes on from DAOVZK010000015.1 coordinate 37,781, forward strand.
TTTGGAGATGAAGATGAAGAAATTTGCGATCATTATAAGTTGTATTTTTCTCTTGGTGCTGCTGGCCGGGTGCGGAACTCCGCCGAAATTCGCCACGGGATACTCATCCAATGATGATCCCGCAACGGCCGCCCGCAAGGCCACCCAAGATGCAATCGCTGCACTCGGAGACGTGCCGGTAAAAGGGCTCGTTTTTGTGGTCTACTATCCCAAAGACGGAATTGACGCGGATAACCCCGCGCAGTATTGCCCCGACGAGTCGAAAGAAAAGCTGGCGGCAGAGACTGTCGCCAAAATCGCCGCCGACCTTGGTACCGCCAACGGATGGGCGCGTCAGATACCAAAACCCAAGGCCACGAAGGCCGTCGCCAAGGATGCTTCCAAACCTGCAAACGACACCGCGAAAAAAACGGATAGAACCGACGCCGACAAGAAGCCTGTGGCGAAAAGTGCTGATGGCAAAACGGTAAAAACTCACACATGGGAGCCAAAACCCAATGCTAAAAAATCTTCCGAAAAACCCACCGCAAAACCGCCGGCAAAATCCGTAGCCGAAACTCCCAAGAAAACCGCGCCGACAAAATTTAAAGGGTCGTCTAAGGCGATTCCGAACATTGGTTGTCGTGCGAGGGGAATGACGCAAGCCGGGACGTTGAAGCAAGGTGTTGCGGTGCTGGCGATTGGCGGACATCAGGCAAATTGCCGCTCATCGCGCATTGCGATCTACAAAGATCGTTACGCCAGCGGCCGACGCACTGCCCGGGAAATGCAATCCGTTCCCGGATTGAAGCTCGTGGTGGTGTTGGCCGAAATGCAGCTGTGTTTCGGTAGCGAGACCGAGTCGCGGGCGGACGATTTTCTTCGCGGGATGATGGGGAATCTTCCTCGCGGGACAATTATGCTTGGTGGAAACAGCATGAATGTTCCCGGAGCGTCCGGCAAGGCGGCCCTTGCTGGGCGGGAGTTTCACAATGGTCTCGCGTTGGAAGGGCAAATTGTTAGCATGGGCATCGGCGGGCCGATTCGGGTTTACGCTAACCAGACCAGTGAGTTTAAACCTGTC
>DAOVZK010000006.1 GCA_030635145.1 Planctomycetota bacterium
CTATGGTTTGGGGTATCGATATGGGGCGACGGCCTGTCCGCCGACCCCGTCCTATCGTACCCCAACCTCTTTTAACGGGATACGATTCTCCCGATAGGATTGCTCATAGTTTCATTGAATGCCCAAATACCAAGGCAAGAGAACCACGGATAAACACATATAGACACGGATTTTTTCTGGTAGGCGGGTGCCGTTTTTTCTTTGTGTCATCCTCGCGAACGCGGGGATCCAGTGGATTTCCCCGCGACAACCGTAAAAACTGAACATCCAATATCCAACACGGAATTTCCAACCGATGAAGGTAAAACGTGGTTGCAAAAACCGCAACCACGGCACCCGGCGACGAACTGTCACAACTCAAAAAAGTCGACTAATCTCGCAGGCTCATGCTGCAGCTATCCGGGGAAGAAAAAATCGTGAAAATTTCCATACACCCCTTAAGTTGTCAGGATTTACACCGACAATACCCGTGGAGGCAGCAGTGATAAGTACGTACTGGGTTGTACGAACCAGCCGCTGCCGGAGGATTTTTACTTTGTTTCGCCAATGCAGGTAAGTATATGCAAGAACTAGACATAAGACAAATCGATGATGCCGTCAACGACGCTGTTGACAAGAGCATCCCCTTGACTGTAACGTTTGAATCCGGGGGCTGGGTGAATCTTCACAGTCGTTTTTTGGCAATCGAGGGCGAAAATTTGCTCGTCGAAATACCCATAGATCGTGACGGGTCGGCGAGGGAGTTGGCCCCGGCACAAAAGGTCGATTTGAGCTTCAAACTTAAGCATCACAAGTATCTCACCCAGGCACGCGTGGCGGGATACGTGCATCGTACCGACAAGGACAATCACGAAACCGAGACACTCTCGCTATGCCTCCCGCTGCACATGCAACGCATCCAGCGGCGCAGCTATTCGCGCGTGACTGTCCCGGTGGGCAAGGTCATTCGCGTGAGCGTTTGGCGAGGCGGGAAGGATTGCGAACCGACCGGGCCGGAAGGTAAGGTTTGGTCGGGCACGCTGGGCGATTTCAGCGCGGGCGGATTCCGCGTCATCATCTCCGCCGACACCGGTTTCGATTTGAACGACGGTGACAGCGCCGGAGTGCGAATCGCCTTCGACAACGGCAGCGAGTCTATCTACAGCGACGCCGAATTCCGGCACTGCGACCATGAAGGCCGAACGCTTTCGCTGGGGTTCCAGTTCGTCGGGTTGGCACACACCATGCAAGGCCGCGAAACCCTGCGAACCATCGCACAGCGGATGGCACAGATAATGCGGTCGGTCAAACGCGTCGGATAACCGCAGGTGTTACGCAGCTTTTTCTTTCGCAATTGCTGCACGAATTATCTAGTATGCCCGGATGGCTAAATCAAAAAGTACCGCAACCGTTTTCACTGTTTTTCCGACTGCATGGGGTGCGATGGGCGCAGCTGGGGGCGACGCCGGCTTGTCTCGCGTGATTCTTCCGCATTATCAGCGCGACGACCTGCTGGAGCTGATGCAATGGGATCATCCCGGCGCGCGGCGCGACGATGCATATTTCGAGGGGTTCGCAGCTGCGTGTCGAAGCTACTTTAACGGCCAGGCCCCGGATTTCAGCGGCGCGGTTTGCGAATTACCAAGTGCGGAAAGTTTTTCCGGTAAGGTTTACCGCGTAGTTCGTGAAATTCCGTGGGGCCAAACGATGAGCTATCGCGAAGTGGCTTTGGCCATCGGATCGGAGCAGGCTGCTCGGGCTGTGGCCACAACCATGAGCAAAAATCCACTACCGCTGATTGTTCCCTGCCATCGCGTGATCTACTCCAACGGTGGCGCGGGTGGGTTTTCGGCAGAAGGCGGGGCGGCCTTGAAATTGCGGCTAATCGCGCACGAGAAAAAACAATCGTAGCAAAAATTATCGGCAGCTAAGCCGACATCGCCGCCGCTTAGTTCATTTCGTTCATCAACGATTCGGGAATATCGAAGTTGGTGTACACCTTCTGCACGTCGTCGTGATCTTCGAGGTTTTCCATAAAGTTCAGCAGCTTGCGGGCCTTCTCGTCGTCGGGGGTGATGGTGTTGGCTGGGATCATCGCCAGCTCGCTCGATATAGTCTCGATATTTTTTTCGGCCAGTGCGTCTTTGACAGCTGCAAACGTAGCGGGGTCGCATGAGATTTCGAAAAATTCGCCTTCAGTCGTCACGTCGTCGGCTCCGGCGTCGAGCGCGATTTCCATGAGCGTGTCTTCGTCGGTCTGGTCGGCGGCGATAACAAACGTGCCCTTCTGCTCAAACATGTACGCCACGCAATTGCTGGCCCCGAGCTGCCCGCCACCCTTCTCGAAAAGCTTGCGCATTTCCGGTGCCGTGCGATTTCGATTGTCCGTAAGCGTGTTGACCATAAACGCCACTCCGCCCGGGCCGTAACCTTCGTAAACGACATCTTCGTAGCTTACGCCCTCAAGGTCGCCGGTGCCTTTTTTGATGGCGTTGGCGATGGTGTCTTTGGGCATGTTCGCCGAGCGAGCTTCGTCGATGGCGTACCGCAGCGTAAGATTCGAATTGGGATCGCCGCCGCCAGATTTGGCCGCCACGATAATCTGCCGCGAAATCTTCGACCATATCTTCCCGCGTTTAGCGTCCTGCCGGCCTTTGCGATGCTTGATATTTGCCCATTTACTATGTCCAGCCATGTCTCTGCCTTCTCGCTTGTCTAAAACCAGTCAACCAACGGATTATTTATTATAAAATCATAAAATTATTACACAACACAGCGCACATCCTAATCTATTTCGCGTCATTTGAGTAGCAAAACAAATTTCGGCGGCAAAACCTCGTTTTTTCCTGTGCCGAAATGAACGTGAACGATTACGAAAATTTTCGGCAGCGGCAAAAGCTTATCATTGCTGCTTATCGCCCGGGGTTATGGTGGGCGATTTTTTTACTTCACCCGGATTGGTTTTGACAGCTGCGGGCTTCGGGGCCCGGAAATGCCGAGTCTTTTTCCCGAGCGGGGCAATCTCAGCGGGACGCCCTGCCTTGACGGCCTCGATTTTACCGGGCGTATTTGCCAATATCTCGCGAAATGCATACTGTGGGAATTCCTCGATTTTGACTTTCGCCTCTTTTACGGCAGCAGCCCAATACTCGACGGCATGTTTTTTCCAGCCGAGGCGGTAAAGAACATCGCCGGCATGATCCCACATCACAGGATCGGACTCATCAACAAACGACAGCGATGATGAATTGTGGATTCGCTCCAAAATGTTTTCGAATACTTTACCGGCTTCGCTAAGTTTTCCCTGCTTGTACAACACCCAGCCAAGAGTATCCAGCGATGCCAGCGGAGCCTCGCCCTGCTTTGCTTCTGCTTGTTTTAACGACTTGCGTACGAGTTTTTCTGCGGTGCCTAAATTCACACCCAGCTCGGCGAGCTGATAAGCGTAATTGTTCTGCCATTCCGGATTGTTGCGATTTTGCTCGTAAATCTGTTTCGACAATTTCGTGGCCTGCAACATGTCGCCCTGCTCATTAAGAGCACGTAGCTTAAACCGCAACCAGAGCATGTTCTTCGGATCTTTCCCGAGATGTTCATCCGCAATTTTCACAGCCTCGGCGTATTTTTGCTCCGCAATAAAAATATGATATTGCTGAAACTCACAAATCTTTAGCGCCTTGGCAAGCTTATCAGATTTCAGATACTTCGGCAGCTCATCATGATACTCGGCGAGCAACTCACCGGCGAGGATGGGATTTTTTCTTATCATCGAACTGATTAATGCACGATGCACATCTCTGCCCAACTTGGAAGACATGGGATACTGTTTGGCAAAAGCTTGGGCCTTGTCCAACTCCCCAGCCTCCACCAAAGCCCCTATGTACGTGCCCAGCAACATCTCCAAAGATTCGTCATCGGATTTTTGCTTCGCGGGTTTTGTGGCTGGCTCGGTAGTAGGCTTGCTGGTCGGTTGCGTGGTAGGCTTAGTGGTTGGAGGCGGGGGTAGCATTTTTTCGAGCATAGCAACTGCAGCTTCGGGGTGCTTTTCCTTTATAAGGAAGCATGCCGCCAGGGTGAGGGCATTGGGCGAGTCGGCCTCTGCGACTATCTTAATGAGTTTGTCGTAGCTTTTGGCCTTGGCCAAAAATTCCATCTCGAAACCCTGCAGGGACTCCAGCGAGAAAAATCTGTTCCCGGCGTAGTCGCGAAGCTTGTGGACGAACTTTGCGCCGTCCGCAAATCGCTGCGACTCAGTGTAAATATTAAACAGCAGCCCAACGTATGCGAAGTTTCTCTTGTCTCGCTTCCACCATGCGCTAGCCAGCTTAATGGCCTCGTCTACCTGCCCATTTTTCAGCAGTGCCTCGGTAAGCATGGTTCGCATGGTTTCGTTTCGGGGCATTTGCTTAACGAGCTTGCGCGCCACCGGTACCAATCGCTTGTACTGCCCCGCCTTGAACAGCGCAACCCCCAACGCCTTCCCATAATTGACATCCTGCGGATGCTGCTGCCACAGCTTTTCCCAAATGTCGGCAGCGGCGCCATGCCAACCGGGTACGGACATATCGTACAGCTGTGCCAAAACTCGCTGCACGCGAACATTGTTGGGATGCTTTTTGTACAGACCTTCAAGTTGCGCGGCGAGCTTCTCGTAAGTGGTTTTCGGCAGCACCCCGGGATGCCGCGACAGCTGATTGCGAACCTGCAATACCCCAACATCTGGGTCGTTTGGATATTGCTGTTTGAGGTTTTGAATAATTTTGGCAGCCGTTTTATTTTCACCGGCCAGCATGTAGGCCTCGGCAGCGAGTTGGCGGCCTAGTGGTTTTTTTGGCAGCTCACGAACTGCCCGCCCTGCTACCCGCCGGGCTGATTTGACATCTCCCTGCCGCACGTAGCAATCAAACAGCAACCGGTAAATGTCCTCTCGCCTTGGGTCTAACCCCAGCGACAGACGCAGCGTTTCCGAGGCCGACTGCAGCAGTTGAGAGTCATCATTCTTTCGCGCCGCGGCGAGCTGATAAGCCCCAGCCAGCTTCAACAGCGTTGGAATGTGCGACTCGTTTTGCTGCTGTGCCGTTTCCAGAGCTTTGACCGCTTCGCTAAGTTTGCCTTGCTCAAGGCGAACCTTACCGAGCATGAAATGATAGTAAAACCCCTTGCGGGCCTGGTTCTGAATCTGATCGAGAATGGCGCTTACCTGCTGCGACTGCCCCCCATCCATCCGAATTCCCAGCAGCGCGTCATAGGCGGGGTAAAAATCCTTTTTGGCATCGATGGATCGCTTAAAGTGGTCGGCGGCGAGAAACTGATTTCCGCTATGCTGGGCGAGTAGTCCGGCGACGTAGTGCAGGGCGTATTTTTCGTCGCTCATATCGCGATACGTCTCGGCCCCGAACTGTTGGGCGAGATCGGGGGGCGTTGCACTACCGGCCGAGATTATTTTCTTAATCACCGGAAGCAAATCCGGAGGGGCCTGCGATGTATTGGCGACCAATTTCCCTAAACGCCGCAAACCCTGCAGCGACTCGCCATTTTTAGCATCGATCACCGCCAGCATCGTCGCAGCCTGCAGATTCGACGGCGCCTCGCGCCATAAATTCTCGAGCAACTCGCGGGCATCTTCGTCGGCACCCATTTTTAGCAGCGATTCGATCAGCGCGATTTTTAACTCCGGCGACACCGCCGAGCTTTGCTTGTGCAGCCGCTCCCAAATTCGCTTAACCGTCGCCGGATCCCCGGACGAAATGCACAACGACCGCGTCAGTGTCGGTAGAGAGTCGATGGGTGTATCCAGTTCGGCGAGGCTGACGACGAGATCTTCGCCTTCGGTGTGCTGCTTGTTGTGGATTCGCACCTGCAGCAAAAGCTCGGCAGTTTTTTCGTTGGACCTGTCACGTCGATACGCCTTGTCAAGCACAACCGCAGCTTCGCGCGTCTTGTGCAGTTTCAAGAGCAGTCGGCTGCGATCGGTAAGCAAAACCTCGGGATTCATCAAAACATTTTGCAGCCCGGGTGTATCGTAATAGTTTCTGGAATGCTCGCGAAGCAGCACGCTCAATCGTTCGTTGCATTCTGCCGCCGCCGTCCAGTAGCCCTGCGCATCTAACAGCCGATACAAAAACAAAAGCCCAATCGCATAATCGGATCCCAACTCCTTGGCGTTGCTGCAGACCAGGGCAGTGCGGAAATGCCGAATCGCCAAGTCGTATTTTTTCTGGACGACACAGGTTCGTCCCAGCCCCAGCTGAAGTGCAATGTCATCGCTCAAATACTTCGATGCCAGCGTAAGATTCTCATAGGCTTTCGTAAAGTCGCCCATGCTGAAGTACACCTCGCCCAACAGCCGATGAATCTGCGGATTGGCGGGGTCAAACCCCTGTGCCCGCTGCAGTTTTTCGATGGCACCGGGGAGGTCTTTTTTCTTTACGAGGACAGCGGCGGCGGCGATGGCTTTGGTGGCGTTGGGGTGCAGCTCGCGGGAGTACGGAATATTTTTCGGTGTCGCAATTGCCGGTTTCAGCTGCGCAAATTTCACCAGAGCCTTGGGCGGTAAGGGTTTTTGCTGCGAAACAATATCGGCGGTAAGAACACCAGGGGCGGGTTGTTGTACCGTGGAAGTTTCAGTGCATCCGGTTAGCCAAAACACCGCCCCCAAGGCGCCCAAACATATCGCGAAACGGATCGCTGAAATCGCTGAAATTTTTTTCACGGCACCACCCTGTTACGGAATCACCTTGCTTAATGGATAGGAAATAATCCCTGACGCACCAGCTGCCCGCAGCTGCGGTATCAAATCGCGCTCGGTGTGTTCCTCGATTATGACTTCCAGCGCGACGTATTTTTCATCGGCAAGATGCGAAACGGTCGGGCTTTTTTCGGATGGAAGAATTTTCATAACCGCGTCGAGATTGTCGCGGGAGACGTTCATTTTTAATCCGCTTTTGGCACGGGCGGCGATGGCACCTTGCAGCAGCAGCGAGATGTTTTCGATTTTTTCGCGCTTCCAGTCGATTTCCATCGCTTGTTTGTTGGCGATCAATCGCGGGGTCGACCACATCAGCGTGTCGATTACGCGAAGCTTGTTGGCGCGGAGGCTGCTGCCGGTTTCCGTTACATCGACGATGCCGTCCAACAGGCGGGCCTTGACTTCTGTCGCGCCCCAACTGAACTCCACCTTTACGTTAACGCCCTTCTCGGCGAAATACTTTTTCGTAACGTTCATCAGCTCGGTGGCGACGATTCCGCCTTCGAGCTGCTCGACCTTGGTGACCCCGCCTTCTTCGGGAACGGCGAGCACCCATTGCGCGGGCTTGGCTGAGACCTTCGAGTAAACCAACTCGGTAATCTCGACGACGTCGGAATCGTTTTCACGAATCCAATCATATCCCGTCAACCCGAGGTCGACGATGCCTTCTTCGACGTAGCGGCTCATTTCCTGGGCACGAAACATCACACCTGACATCTGGTCGTCATCAATTGTGGGAAAATAGCTGCGCGAGGGAACATGAATGTTGTATCCCGCCTGCGCAAAAAGATCCAACGTGCTCTGCTGAAGCGATCCCTTCGGAATGCCCAGTACCAATTTGTCTTGCGGTGTGGTGTGTTGCATAACCTTGTGTCTTTCGTCTACTTTCTGTGTGCCCGCGGGGGGCATTTACTTCTTTTTCGATTTAGTTTTCTTGGCCGTTTTCTTCGCAACTTTTTTTACAGCCTTCTTTGTTGTTTTTTTCGCCGCTTTCTTAACTGTCTTTTTCGTGGTTTTTTTTGCCACTTTCTTGACAGTTTTTTTCTTTGCCGCTTTTGCCTTAGCCCTCTCGGCGGCTTTTTTCTTTTTGGCTGCTTCTTTTTTCTTGGCGGCGGCCTTTTCAGCTTTTTCCTGTTCCTTGGCTTCGCGAGCAGCTTGGCGCTCGTCGGCTTTGCGTTGTTTTTCTTCGTCGGCCAGGCGTTTGGCCTCGGCCTTGGCTTCGCGTTCTGCCTGCTCCACCGCCAGCCGCTTGGCGTCTTCCTTGCGCTTCTTCTCAAGGGCAGTGGCGTTTTGGGCAATGTAACCGCGGAAAAATTCATGCGCCGCCATATCGTGCTTCTGCAAAACAATCCGCTCCAAAAACGATTGCGTATCGTCAATGTCGGCACCGGGATGAATCATCTCATTCATTTCGAGCACTTCCAGTAGCGATTTGTCTATCGGAACGGCGTGGATGTCGAAAATTCGTCGTGCGACGAGGGCCTCGGCAAAATTCGGGAACCCCAGTTCGCGCAAGTGTCGCCGGATATCACGATTGGATTTTTCGCGAATGTACGCCACATCAAGCGTGTTGGAGATCGTGAAAATCGCGTTGAGAACAACCGAAATCGTCGTCGCTTTTTCGTGTTGCTCGGTAACGTTTTTGTCGAAGCAGTCGGAAATTTCTTTTTCCGGGGCAGCCCGCAGCTCGTTGAAATCTACGAACACATTGGTAAACGTGGAGATAGATTTGTTAACGTGCTTGATATCCGTACCATCACCCAGCAGTACCGACTCCAAGATCACCGCGATAGATTCGCTTTCATCAGCAAGCTCTACTTTGACGGTCTTTTTCATCCCGCTGAGCAGTTTCTTGATTTTACGTTCATATAATTTTGCGTTTTTCATAATCCCTTTCGTCTTGGGTCACGAATTTTCGGGGTTTATAGCACTTTCCGAAAGTCCTGTCGCATGTTCATGTCTGTTGTGCCCTGTCATTTGAATCTTTTAAAAAACATATAAAAGACAGAGGCGAAACGTAATGAACGACTACGACATCTCATTTGTTAATGCTCTATTGTTTCGTCGGCTTCCCCTTGGGAAACCTGATTCAGATTTTCGTCGTCTTGCTGTTGTCGGGCTTGTTCTTTTGCTTCGCGTTCTGCGGATATCTCCGAGAGCAGGCTCAACGTTTCCAATGTCTTTTTGAATTTCACATCGATTTCAAAACTTAGTCGCGGTGTATTTCGCAGGCGAACCTCTCGGCCGAGCCGTTCCTGCAAATATCCAACAGCGTGCTTCAAGGCAGCGATAGTTTTGTGCTGGTCTTCCGCGCTGCCGGTTACCGACACAAATACGCGCGCCGTCAACAGATCCTCGGGAACCTCCACGCGGGTAATCGACGTCCGGGCGGAGTCAAAACGCGGGTCCGACATCTTTGACAGCAGAAGCTGCCCCAGCGTATTACGTATCAGATTACCAACTCTCTCTGTTCTTCGTGACATTTTGCTATAACTTCCGTGCAACTTCTGAGGTTGTATAGAATTCGAGGATATCGCCTTCCTTGATGTCGTCGTAGCCGCTGATCTTAAGGCCGCACTCAAGCCCGGCCTTGACTTCGCGGGCATCGTCCTTGACACGTTTGAGGCTGTCCAGCGATCGCTCGTCTTCGACAACGACATTGTTGCGAATGATGCGAACTTTGGCGTTGCGATTGACGAGGCCTTCGGTGACGTAGCAACCGGCGATAGTACCGAGCTTCGATGCCTTGAAAGTCTGGCGAATTTCCGCACGGCCGAGGGTTTCTTCGCGAATTTCCGGTGTCAACTCGCCTTCCATCACACGCTGCATGTCTTCGGTAATCTCGTAAATAACACGATACGCGCGGATGTCGACGTTCTTCGCTTCGGCAAGCTTCCTGGCCGGGGCGGCGGCGACAACATTAAACCCGATGATAATCGCACCGGACGCTTCGGCGAGCGTGACGTCGCCCATCGTAATCCCCCCGACACCGGTGTGGAGAATGTTGAGCTTAACTTCATCGTTGCCGAGCTTGTTGAGTGTTCCGGTGATCGCTTCAATGGAACCCTGGACGTCGGCTTTGAGAATAAGCGGGATGGCCATAGTTTGGCCTTCCTCGATTTTCCCGATGAGTTCTTCGAGACTCTTGGGGGCATTGGATGCGGCGTTGAGTGCTTTGGCGCGATTTTCGCTGCGACGGTGTTCGGCCACGGCGCGGGCTTCGTCGATATCCGAAACGATGTAGAATTTGTCGCCGGCTTCGGGGACGGTGTCGAGGCCCGTTACAGAAACGGGTGTTGCCGGGCCTGCCTCGGTGATAACCTTGCCCTTGTCGTCGTAGATTTGTCGCACACGGCCGAAACCTTGACCGGCCAACAACACGTCGCCAACTTTTAATGTACCATCGCGAACCAGCAGCGTCGCCAACGTGCCCCGCCCCGGGTCTATTCGCGATTCGATTACGAACCCGCTTGCAGGTGCGTCAGGCTCGGCTTTGAGTTCCAGAATTTCAGCCTCCAACGACAGCAGCTCGACGAGTTCGTCAACGCCTTGGCCGGTTTCGGCAGAAGTTTCGATGACTTCGGTATCACCGCCCCACTGGCGAGGCTGAAGGCCGTACTCGGCAAGCTGGCCCAGAGCACGCTGGACGTTGGCGTTGGAAACGTCAACTTTATTCAGCGCGACAACGATAGGAACCTCGGCGGCCTTAGCGTGCGAGATGGCTTCGACGGTTTGCGGCATCACGCCGTCATCGGCAGCAACTACGAGCACGACAACGTCGGTCATATTTGCACCGCGGGCGCGCATTTCGGTAAACGCCTCGTGCCCGGGAGTGTCAAGGAACACAACGTGCGCATCGCCTTGGTCGTGGCGGTAGGAACCGACGGCCTGAGTAATTCCCCCAGCCTCACCACCAGCGACACTGGTGTTGCGGATGCGGTCAAGCAGCGAAGTTTTACCGTGGTCGACGTGGCCGAGGAAAGTTACTACCGGCGCTCGCGTGGCGATTGTACCTTTTTCGCGTGTGGAGAGTTTCTCGACGAGAAGATCTTCGGGGGTTTGCTCAGTCTGGACATCAAGCTCGATGTCGTAGTCGGCGACAACCATTTCGGCCTCGGAAGTTTTGATGACCTGATTGACGGTGGCCATCAAGCCTTCTTCCATGAGCCTCCGAATAATTATCGCCGCTTTAAGTCCCGTCGCAGCAGAGAGGCTTTTGACGGTGATTGGTTCTTCAATCGGAATTTTGCCCTGTTTCGTGTGTGGGACAATCCCGCCACCGGAAATAGCTGCGCGGTGCCGTCGCGACGACGACCCGGCGCCTTTGATGCGTTCTGCACGTTCGGCGAGGTCGGCATCGCGCCATTCTTTGAGTTTTTCACCGACTTCTCGCAATCCGGTTCGCCCGCCTTTGCGGCGTGGGCTGCGGCGGGTGGTTTTCTTGTCGCCGGGTCCGCCTTTTCCGCCAGCGCCTTTAGCTCCAACACCCGGAGGGGGTACAACACCACCGGTACGATTGCGTTCGTCGGCGAGGCTTACCGGGCCACGCATTCCGCGGCGCGGGGGTCCACCGGCACCGGCATATCCGCCTTCGCGAGGTCGGGGTCGCGGGATGTAGTCGGGTTTTTCGACGCGAATAACTCGCGGGCCTTTCAGCTGGGCGGGCTTGGGTACTACCTGAGGCCCGGCGGGAACGACTGGTTTCGGTTTCGGGTCAGGTTCTGGTTCGGGCGCCGGTTTTTCGGCGACGGGTTCGACAACAGATTCGGTGGGCGACTCGTCGGTCGCAGCCGGTGGTTCAGTCTCAGCTTCAGGAGCCTTTACTTCAGCGGCCGGTGCCAGTTGCTCGTCTGTCGACTCGGAGGCGGGCGTTTCAGCATCTTCGGTAACCGCCGCTTCGTCTACCTTCTTCGCAGCGGTTTTGCGTTTGCGAGTTTTCTGCGCCCGCTGGCGAGCTTCGTCAAGATCGACGTGCTTGGTTAATTCAACGGCAGTGTGATGTGCACTGTCTTCGCTGAACCATTCGCGAATGGTTTCTTCCAGACCGGCGGAAAGCGATGCCATGTGGTTTTTGACCTCGATTTCCTCGGCGCGACATTTCACAAGAATGTCTTTGCTTTTTACACCCAGTTCTCGAGCTAATTCAAATACACGTGTTGCCAAAAGAACCTCCGGTCACTAGTTGGCGTTTTCAAAATTTTAAAACTACGACTTACCACTTACCGCCGGATACGTTACGCCTCGTCGGTTTGTGGTTTGGTTTCATCGGAAACCGATGTTTGCTCGGCGGATTCGTCCGCGGGAGCATCTTGCACTTGTTCGTCCGGCGATTCGCCCGCCGCTTCTTCGGTTGGCGCGTCGGTAGTCTCATCCGCAGCAACTTCTTCTGCTGGTGCGTCGTCGGTTGGCGCGTCGGGAGCAACTTCTTCGGCTGCGACTTCTTCCGTTGCAACCTGCTCATCTGCAACCACATCCGGGGCCTTGGCGGTCTTGGTATCATCCGGGGCTTTGGCGCTTTGATCTTTTTTGGCCTGTGCCTGAGCCTCAGCTACCCGTTTTGCTTCTTCGGCACAACGGATGACGATTTTCTGCGCCATTTCCTGTTCCATGTTCAGTTCGTTGACCAGCGGTTCGGGGCCGACCTCTTCAACATCCATAACCGAAACCATGCCCATCGCCACGATCTGATCGACAACCGTCGAATCGACACCGTCAATCGACCGCAGGGCCTTTTCGAGGATGTCCAAACCGTTATTGAATTCCACGGGGGTAAGGATATCGATGTCCCAGCCGGTCAGCCTTGCTGCCAGCCGCACGTTTTGTCCGCGTTTTCCGATTGCCAGCGACAGCTGATCGTCGGTAACTACGACGGTGGCACGGCTGAGTTCGAAACCGAGCGAAATTTCCGCGACCTCGGCCGGTTTGAGAGAATTGGCGATCAGCAATTTCGACGATTCATTCCAGCGAACGATGTCAATTTTCTCACCGCCGAGTTCGTCGACGATATTCTTGATACGGCTGCCGCGAATTCCAACGCAGGCACCGACGGCATCGACTTTTGGGTCGAGCGACGTGACAGCTACCTTGGTGCGGTAACCCGCCTCGCGGGCCAGCATCTTGATGTCGATAATCTGCTCGGAAACTTCGGGAACTTCCAGCTCGAACAACGCGCGAATGAAATCCGGGTGCGTTCGCGACAAGATAATTTTAACGTTACCCGGTGCCTCGCGTACATCCAGCACCATCGCGCGAATTCTCTCTTCGGGCTTGTGCGAATCACCGGGAATCTGTTCGCCTTTTGGCAGCAGCGCTTCGCAGCGGTCAAGCTCGACGACCAGCGATCCGCCTTCCCAGCGAGCGACGCGGCCGGTAACGATCTGGCCCTTGCGCTCGAGGTATTCGTCGTAAATGCTTCCGCGTTCGGCTTCGCGGATTCGTTGGATCATTACCTGCTTGGCGGTTTGGGCGGCAATGCGGCCGAGATCGCGCACGGACATCGACTCGCCGTTAACCATCGCGATAATGCTGCCGTTAGAGCGGTCAATGACAACTGAAATCTCGTCGTCAACGTCGTTGGCCTTGCGAATAGCCGAACACATCGCCACTTCAAGATCCTCGAACACGGTCTCGGGATCAATATTCTTCTCCCGGCCGATGCTTTCCACTATGCGAAGCAGTTCTTGATTCATGTTTCTTATTTCCCGTCTATAAACTTCTGCAGGCCTTACCGCCGATCCCGGCAACACCCGACAACTGCCAAATAAATCCGTATCAATCCGTACATCCCTATAAACACAAAAAAAGCGGGTTGTTATGCCCACTTTCAAAAGCGTCAAGCTCCGACTGTCAGACGACCCACCGCCAAACGCGACAAGTGCGCGCAGACGACAGACCGCCCACAATCTATCCGGGTGGACCAAGCAAACACGCTGCTCCTGTCCGCCCGATGGGCGATATCAACCTGACCCGAGACCGCATCACCGGTTCGAGCCCTTTACAAACAGGCTTTTTGTCACGACAGTGACTCCATGCCCGGTTACCTCTTACAAAAGTCCAATTCCAATAGAGCAGCTCCAGTTACCCGCACCGCAAAGCACGAATTCCAGAAAGCTGCACAAACCCTACCTCGGGTACTGCAACATCCAGGCAGCACTCAACGATAAGAACAACCGGAGAATTTTACGACACTAACCCGAAGTGGTCAATACAAAAGCGGTAGTTCTCGCTTTTTTATCCACTTGCGAATAAAAATGTTATCGGACCCAAAGACGTTTTTTCTGCATCTGGATTGGGATTTATCACTGTCATAATTCGCGTGGTTGGATAAAATCGGGGCGTGGAAAAGTTATACTTCATTTTGGGCTGCACCGCATGCGGTAAAGCTGCGGTCGGGCGACAGCTTGCCCGCCAACTAGGTGCGCACATTCTAAGTGTAGATTCCATGAAAATTTACCGGCGAATGAACATCGGCACAGCTACTCCTTCGCAGGCTGCGCAGCAGGAAATTCCGCATCACGGAATCGACCTCGTCGAACCCAGCGAACCATTCTCCGTCGCCCAGTACATAACCGCCGCCGACACCGCTATCGCCGCCATCCGCCAGCAAGGTGCAATTCCCCTAGCTATTGGCGGCACAAGCCTTTATATCAAGGCTCTGTCTGAGGGGCTGTTCGAGGGGCCTCCCGGTGACCCGCAATATCGCGAGGAACTCAAGCGGCGGATCGAGGCCGAGACTGCTACCGGGTTGCACGAGGAATTGGCCCGCGTCGACCCCGTATCAGCAGAGCGGATTCATCCGAACGACGAAAAACGCCTGATTCGTGCGTTGGAGGTGTTTCACCAGACCGGAACCCCTATCAGCCAGCTGCAAACGCAGTGGGACTCCGCTGAAAAACGCTACGAATGTGTGATGATCGCCCTGCGGCGCGAAAAAGAGTCGCAGTCGCGGCGCATAAATGCCCGCGTTAAGAAAATGGTCGAAATGGGCCTGCTCGACGAAGTCAAATCGCTGCTGGCAGAGCCCCCACCGCTCAGCCGTCAAGCCGCACAAGCCGTTGGCTACGCGGAAGTTATATCGCACTTAAGGGGCGAGCTTACCTTCGACAAGGCTGTCGAGAAAATCAAGATCAACACCCGCCGCCTCGCCAAAAAGCAGCGAACCTGGCACCGCCGCTGGGCCACCGTGCAATGGTTCGATATTCCCGACGACGAATCGCCCCAAGTCACAGCTGGGCGCATCCTAAAAGAGGTGAATTTTGAGTGACCGCAACGACATTTCGCACCAGGACGCCGAATTCATGGCTGCGGCGCTGTCGCAAGCCCAGACGGCCGCGGAAATTGGCGAGGTTCCGATCGGGGCCGTCATCGTTCGCGACGGAAAAATCATCGCCGCCGGGCACAATACGCGAATTATCGACACCGACCCGACCGGCCACGCCGAAATCGTCGCGATCCGCCGCGCCGCCGACACCTTGGGCGACTGGCGACTCAGCGGCTGTACGCTCTACGTCACACTGGAACCCTGCTGCATGTGCGCCGGGGCGATCGTGTTGTCGCGAATTGACCGACTGGTTTACGGAACCCCCGACCCCAAGGCCGGGGCCGTCGATACGTTGTTTAAACTTTGCACCGACGAACGACTGAACCATCGCGTGGAAATTACCCGCAGTGTGATGCAGCAGCAGTGCGCCGAAATCCTCACAGCCTTCTTCAAAGCCCAACGCGCACTGGGGAAAAAGTAAAAATCTTCACCACAAAAGAACGCATGAACACAAAGATAAATTTTGTAGGTTTCATTCGCCTCGTTCGGGATTTTTTGCTTTTGGCGTCTTGAAGTGGCGGTTGTATAACCAGCTGGCGGCAACGAGCAGCATCCCAAGCCCGAGGAATGACAATATGCGGTAGGCTGCGTCTACCCCGCGCATATCGACGACGAATACTTTTCCGAGCGTGATGAGGAAAACGCAAATCGCAAAATATCGCAGCCCCGGAAAATTGCGAACGAAACCCCACACCAGCATCGCTGTCGCACAAAGCGCCCACCACAAACTCAGGCCCATTTGCAGCGCCTTACCCGAGTCTGCCAGCTGTGATGATCGCATCAGCACAACGCGGTCGATTTCGAAGCTTCCGCCCCACAGCACAACGAACCACGCACCAAGCCCAAGCGCGATTGCTATCGCGGGTAACATGAATATCTCGCGCCACTTGCTCAGGACATTCAGCGAGCCCATGAGCACCGCGATTACCAACCCACCGACTATCGACCAGTTGAAAATCACCGCCGACTCCAGGTCGCACCCGTATTCAACTTTGCAGAACAGCAGATCGTGGAACATCCATTTGACAGCTCCGACTACAAGCAGTAGCGCCGCCAGCTGTATTGCCATGCGTTGCCGCAACACCAGCGCCAAAACGACCACGATTTTTGCTGCCACCAGCACGCACCACGTCGACGGGATCGATGGAAGCTCGATGATGCAGCGAACACAAAACATCGCCGCCGCTACATAAAAGAATCCCATTCCCAGCGTGTCTTCAATGTCGTGATTTTTCACGGGGCGGCCGACCTGCAGTATTGTTCCGATTGCAAGCATGCTCAGGGCAAGCCCGGTGGCGATTACCAGTGCGTTTGATATCCCCACGCCCCCGACGGAGAAGCACGTGTCGAAGACGGCGGGGTTGTATTGCAGTTCGTAACCGAGGAAATGAATCACAGCTGCGCCGGTGGCAACGACGGGCATGAGCAGCAGCAGGATGTTATTCCATTTTTTCGCGAGCAACATCATCGCCAACCCGATTCCCGCCCAGGAGACAGTCGTAGCGGTGTTGTCGAATTGAATTCCCGCGGCGAACATCAGCAACGCAAGCCCTTGGATGAAATACGCGGTGGCGAGCACAGTCAATCCGCGCCGCTGCAAAATCAGCGACAGCACCGCAGCCCCCGCAGACAGTCCAAATGTATAGATCCCCATCCCGCGGCCGATGAATTCCAAACCGAGAAAATACGTCGACGCAAACATTCCGCCCGTCAGCAAAAACGACATCGCGGTGTCGACGTGCAAGTTGCTCCATGACATTTTCCGCAGCGAACGAAGCAAAACGTCGCACGTGAAAATGGCAAAGTAAATCCATATCCAGACGCTGTACTGAATCGTCAACTCAACTGTCAACGGTTTATAAGTAGTCCACCAAGTGGTCATCATCGTCAGGATAATTCCAAGGGCTGTCCACAGCAGTGCGACAACTCTCGTTTCGTTGAGTTTCAGCAGCAAGTACAACCCCAGGACGATTACGTTCAGGGCGCAGAGCTGCGGTAGAATTTCGGCGGCGGGAATTTGCAGCACCAGCGACCACATCAGTACCATCAGCAGACCCGGTGCGAGAATGCAAACGGCGGGGAGGTATCGTTGAGTGATTTTTCGCGACAGCTGTCCGTAGAGAACGTACCCCACGAACAGGCCCATTGACACCCATCCCAGAACGACGATCATCACATGCGATTCGTTGCCCATCTGATTGCAGGCTGCGGTAAATCCCATCATCGTTGTGACAATCGCAAACAGCGATAGATTTTTGTACCGCGTACCCCACAGCGAAATCCCCAGCAGGGCGGCCTGCAGAACCAGCGTGAAGCTCAGCAACACGGGATTGCTAAAACCAACAGAGTTCCACAGCACCATTCCCAAAATCGCCGGTACGCCGATTAGATAGTATGCAGCACCGCGTGCAGAACGGCCGAGCTTTTCGGCGATGCATGTAATCGAGAAGCATGCAACCAACGACGCCCACGAGAAAATGCCCAGCTCGGTTAAGGTCGGTTCGCTATAGGCGATAGCAGCGAAGAACGCATAAGTGGTGAGAATAAATCCAATCGCGGCGAAGCCCCGCCATCGCTTGTGCAGCAGCGAAAGCGGCTGCAGGATAATTTGCAACACCAGTGCGAAACTCAGCAATGTCACCACCGAGTACTCGGCTCTGATCCAAAGGGTCATCGCCAGAAGACTTGTAATTCGCATCAATATATCCGCATATAAGAAGTTTGCTTTGGTCAGCCGCGTTGACAGCACGGCGTATGCGATGAAGGCAGCGAGATACAGCCAGCTGAAGACGGCCGTTACCGGCAGGGACGAGTCGGCGGCTCCGAGAAACTGCGCTGCCCATCCGCCGATCAGCACGATCGTTCCGCCAAGCGCGATGGCACTTAGCGGGAACCATTTTTTCAGCAATCCAAGCCCCAGAAAACCAAGGTCGACGGCGAGGATGTACACCATCAGTTCCCGCTGGCGGTTTACACCACTGGACAGCAGTATGGGCGTGGCAAGCGCACCGACAAGCGCGATGACTGCGCAGAATATCATGCCCGTTCGCAGCGAAAGCGCAATACCAAGAATTGTAACGGCGATCATCGCGGCGAAGGCGACATTCTCGCTGATGATATTGTAGTCCGGGAACAACCCATTGGGACTTGCCGCCCAACTCGTCAGGTATAATCCCACAACACCAAGGGCGAACATGCCCCCAGCGAAAAATCGCAGCCCGCGGCGCAAAGTTATTTCGCCGATCGCGAGTACGATGAATCCGGCGATTGCTCCGACGAGGCATCGCATCGGCGGGGTTGGGACGATCCACCCTTTGTCATATGCCAGCTTGAAGAAAAACACACCAGCCAAAAGCGACACGATAATCCCCGCTACGAGGAACCATTTTTGCCCGATCTGTTGCTCAAAACTCTTTTCAGGTTCATCGCTGCGTTTGGGCTTTGCGACGGGCGGTTCAGGGATTTTTACTTCGGGTTTGGCGGCGACGAATTTCTCCGCCTCGAGTTCGGGTGGAATAAACGCAGGCGTTTCGATCTTGCGCGGTTTCTCGACTTGAGGTTGTGGTTCGGGAGCCTTTACCTTCGTTGGAGCTGCCGGAGCCACTGGCGCCGCCGGAATCGCGGGAGCTTTCGGTGGGGCCGGTGGAGTTTGCGGCAGCGGTGGTGGCGTGACCACCGGTTTACCGGTAATCGAATTTATCATCTGCTCCAAACGTTCCAGCCGCTGTTGCATGTCCTGCAGGGTTTTCAAAAAATCCTGCCCGCCGCTATCACCGCTCTGCTGATTCATACACCAACCTCATCAAAAAAGTTTTCTTGCTGCATGGTTGGGTTTTAGAAAACCCCGAACGTAAACATTGTACGCATCACGATAGTTACATACCAGAATGCTTTGGATGTGCGCGGGATTATTTTCCGACGCAGAATCGCGCGAAGATTCGCCCGAGAATATCTTCGGTGACAACCTCCCCGCTGATGGCACCGAGTTGTGCGAGCGATTCGCGAAGTTCGACGGCGACGAATTCGGCGCTGTCGGTTACAGACTCGCATTGCAGCAGCATGTCGCGAGCTTGTTGGATTGCCGCGATTGCCCCCAGCAAACATCTGCGCTGCCGCGCGTGCAGCCCGATTCCAAATCCGCTGCGAACCGTGCGCAAATGCAGCGTCTCTGTCAGCAGTTGTTTGAGTTCGTCCAGTCCTGCACCCGTCACCGCCGACGTGCGGATAATTTTAACTTTCGCATCGGGTGACAGCTGTAAGCTTTCAGCTGCGCGCGCAGCTGCGTCGTCGTCGCAGGCGTCGCACTTGTTGACTATCACCATCAGCGGGGCGGAGGGGTTTGTGCTGCGGACGCTTGCGCGTAACTCCCCGGCCGCGGAGGTATCGTCGTCGCCAGGGTCGATCACCAGCAGAATCATATCTGCTTGGGCGATTGCGTTATGGGCAGCGATGTTGGCTTCGGATTCGATGGCGTTTTTGGCGGGGGCGAACCCGGCGACGTCCAGCAGCGTGACGACCGACCCGCAGGGTAGTAGCAGCGACCCGCGAAGCACGTCGCGCGTCGTTCCGGCTAACCCCGAGGTTATCGCCCGGTTTGTGCCGGTCAGCGCATTGAGCAGCGAACTTTTTCCGACGTTCGCGTTACCGGCGATCACGACGGTGGGGGTTTCGCTGGTGTCGGGTAGCTCGATGGATTGCTCGGTGGTTTCGGCCAGCAGCTGCGCCACGCTTTGCAACTCGTCGGTGGCGTCGGGGACTGAGCAGATGGTGATATCTTCGTCGGCGAAGTCGATTGACGCTTCGATGGCAGCGAGCACTTCGGTTACGCGAATGGCGGTGGTGCTGCAAAGGTTGTGCAACTTTCCGCCCAGTGCCGCCATGCCCGCTCGCAGCTGCGCGTCGTCGTCGGAGTTACTGATGTCCGCCACGCCCTCAGCTGCCGACAAGTCGATGCGTCCGCTGAGAAATGCCCGCGCGGTAAACTCACCAGGCTCGGCCAGCCGTGCACCGGCGTCGATCAACACCGACACAAGCTCACTGCATAGCGACGCCGACCCGGGAATGTGCAACTCCACTACGTCCTGACGCGTGTAGCTGCGCGGTGAGCGAAACACGTACACCTTCCCCGGAAGTTCGAGATCCCCACCTGCGGTTAGTAGCGATAAGATTCCGTCGCAGCAGGAGAATCCCGGTGCGTCGGTGAGTGATCCGGTGGCGGGGCGGAAAATTTTCGCGGCGATCGGCACCGCGTCGTTGCCTGACAGGCGCACAATTCCGCGCGGGGCAGAACCACCCGCCGTCGAAATCGCCGTAATTGTATCGTCAGTCCGAAACATCCCCAGAATTCTACCGCATCGGCGGGTGATTTGGAATCCTGCAGGGAAAATTCGACGTATTTGCAGTTTATGCAAAAAAAACGCGAATGGCGGTTGTTTTTCGCATTAACTTTCGGCATAATGAAGTGTTCGTGTGAAATTACCAATCGAATAGCCTCGTTCACAAGGATCTCTTCATGGGACCGCTTATTTCTGCACTCGTGCAATTACAATCAATAGAACTGGATTTAACGAACCTGCGGCGGCGCAAACGCGTCAAGGATAACGCCGTTAACGCTCAGCAGGCCAAGATCAATCAGCACACCGAGCAGCTCGAATCTGTGCGAGCTAACTCTATGGAGCGGCGAAAACGTTCCGACGAACTGGATCTGGATCTTCGCGCGAGCGAAGAGCATGTCGAAAAACTGCGAGTTGATCTCAACAGCGCCAAGACCAATAAAGAATACGCCACTCTGCTGACGCAAATCAATTCGCTCCGCGCCGACAACGCCAAAGTCGAAGACGAGGGGCTGAAAGTTATTGCTGAGATCGAAGCCCTCAAGCAGCAGATAACCGAACTCGAAGCCCTTATCGCCGAAGAGGGAAAAAAGCTCACGATTGTTCAGGATTCCAGCAAAGACGAAATCGCGAAGCTCGATACGATGATTGCGGATTTGACAGTCAAACGTGACGACTCGGCGGGAAAGATTCCACCTAAGTCGCTGGCGATTTTCGATCGCATTGCGAGTAATTACGATGGGGAGGCGATGGCGCAGGTCGAAGTTAGCGGCCGAAAGCAACCCTACTCGTATTCGTGCGGTGGATGTTACATGTCGCTTAACGCCGAACACGCAAACGCATTAAAATCGCACGACGCCATCCGCCAGTGCGATAATTGCAAACGCATCCTCTATATGGACGAGACGGCGTAGAGGATCGTGAGATGCAGGTAGTAATCAACATCGATGGTGGTTCGCGAGGAAATCCCGGCATCGCCGCCGCGGGCGTCGTCATCAAATCTGCAGACGATGGAACCGTGCTGCATTTGGCGGGAGTCTATCTGGGTGAGGCGACGAATAACGTTGCCGAGTATCAGGGGCTGATCGAAGGGCTGCGACGGGCGAAAAAACTCGCAGCTACCGAGGTTGTGGTTTTCAGCGATTCGCAGCTGTTGGTGCGGCAGATGAATGGGCAGTACCGCGTCAAAAACGCAGGATTAAAACCGCTATTCGAAAAAGCCAATTCCCTCACCGCGGATTTCGAGAAGTTTGCCATTTCCCACGTGCCCCGCGAGCAAAATACCGAAGCCGACGAGATGGCCAATAAGGCAATGAACCTTAAACGCACTATCGAAGAATAGATCGCCTGCTTTTTGGCGGTGCGATGTGCCGGGACGCAAAAAAGCGAGGTAACCATGTGGAAACTTAACGCCAGACTTTTTTTGGCATTTGCCGCAGCCGTCTGTGTGTTGCTGCCATCGGCCGTTGCCGGTGAACCGTCGGATGCGACCAAAAAACCGAAGTACATTTTCCTGATGATCGGCGACGGGATGGGCTTGGTTCATCGCGAGTCGGCGGAAATGTATAAACGCCTTAACACAGGCGCAGCGGGCGGAGAAAAAAAAGGGAAATTGGTAATGAATCAGTTTCCCGTACAGGGGCTTACGACTACCTATCCTCACGACAGGGCAGAGGTGACAGATTCTGCGGCGGCGGGTACTGCACTGGCCTGTGGTGAAAAAACCAACAACGGAGTCATCAGCATGTCGCCCGACCTGAAAACGAAGTTCAAGTCGGTAGCCTACCACGCCAAAGCCGCCGGTATGAAAATCGGTATCGTCAGTAGTGTTCCCATCGACAAGGATACCCCCGCGGTTTTTTACGCCAACGAACCAAACCGGAAAAATTATTACAATATCGCCCTGCAGATTCCTGAGTCAGGTTTCAATTATTTTGCCGGAGATTCACTTCGGGGTTCAAGGCCTAAGTGCATGAAGGGACGTAAGAGTCCATATGACTTCGCCAGGGGCGCGGGCTATAATATCTATAAAAACCGGGAAGGATTAAAAAAAACCAAACCCGGTGACGATAAAATCATTTGGGAGGTGGACATTCCATTTGTCGTCGACTCCAACCCAGAAACGGTTACGCTCGCCGAACTCACCAGCAAGGGAATCGAGGTTCTCGACAATCCCGACGGATTTTTCATGATGATCGAGGGTGGTAAGATCGATTGGGCATGCCATAACAATGACTTTGCCACGCAGATTCACGAAACCCTCGCATTCGACGCCGCCGTCGCGGTGGTGTACGAGTTCTATAAAAAGCATCCGAGCGAAACGCTGATTATTGTGACGGCCGACCACGAAACCGGCGGATTAAAAATGGATACTGACGCCGCGTTTGAACCGGAAAAATTCCTCGCCGCGGTAAAGGCACAGAAAATTTCCGGCCGT
Source organism: Planctomycetota bacterium (assembly GCA_030635145.1). Lineage (GTDB taxonomy): Bacteria > Planctomycetota > Phycisphaerae > SM23-33 > SM23-33 > DAOVZK01. Next base: position 22,818 of record DAOVZK010000006.1, read on the forward strand.
GAACTCAAAAAGAAAATCAAAGGATGGAACACCGACAACATCACCAAAGATCAGGCGATGAAAAAAACGATGGTGTATTTCGGACTGTCGAAGCTGAAGAATTTGACTCCGCAGGAAAAAGCGGAACTGTCCCGTGCGATAGAAAAGACCCTTAAAAACAAAACCCCCAAGGATCAGCCAGCTAAATTAAAACAGAAATACGGCAGCAGAAATCTGATTGTGCTCGCGTGCCAAAGAATTATTGCCGATAGATGCCGAGCCAGCTGGGGTACTTTTGAGCATACCGGCGTTTCTGTCCCGACGACTGCTATCGGCGTGGGGGCGAAACGTTTTGGCGGCGACACCGATAACACCGACATCGGCAAAAAACTCATCGAGCTGATTTCTCAGCCCTGCCGCGATATTCGAAAAAAACTTGCATTTTAGTCCGATTTTGGTACTCTGTGCGGCCGTTTTACACCGACTGGAGACACGCAATGTTTGAAGTTATATCCAATGAAGTGCTGACCGACAATGTGCATCGCATGGTCATCAAGGCCCCGCGAATCGCCAAATCTCGCCAGGCCGGTCAGTTCGTAATCGTCCGCAGCGACGCCGACGCCGAGCGCATCCCCCTTACCATCGCCGACGCCGACGTCGCAGCTGGCACCGTTACGCTGATTATTCAGGCGTTGGGAGACGGCACGCGGCGAATCGTCGGTATAGAACCGCCCGACGGGTTGAAGGATGTCGCCGGGCCGCTCGGGCTTCCCACGCACATCGAAAAATGGGGCAAAGTTGCCTGCGTGGGTGGTGGTGTCGGGACAGCAGTGCTGTATCCGCTTGCCGCTGCCGCCGCCGAGGCCGGGAACGAAGTCACCGCTGTAATTGGCGGACGAACCGAACCGCTGGTTATCCTTCGCAACGAACTCGCGGAATTTTGCGACGACGTTCTCGTAGCCACCGAGGACGGATCGCTCGGAACCAAGGGTTTCGTCACAGCTGTTCTGCAAGAGCTGCTCGACGACGAGGCCAAACGTCCCGCCGCCGTGTTTGCCGTCGGGCCAGTCGGCATGATGAAAGCTGTGGCTGAGCAGACGCGCCCCTATGGCATCAAAACGCTGGTGTCGCTAAACCCGATTATGGTCGACGGAACAGGAATGTGCGGTGGATGCCGGGTGACTGTCGGTGGTGAGGCGAAATTTGCCTGCGTTGACGGGCCGGAATTCGACGGGCACTTGGTAGACTTCGACGAGCTTGCCTCGCGGCAGGCCACGTATGAAAAACACGAAAAGCACGAAGCCTGCCGTCTCGCACAGCAGCTCAACGAAATGAAACGAGGACAAAAGTGAGCTCCAACGACCTTACACCCAAGCAGCGGCTGGCTATCGAGCGGGCTAAGATGACCGAACAAGCCCCCGAGCGGCGCGTGACGAATTTCGAGGAAGTCAACCAAGGCCTACCCGAAGCCGTTGCCGTTAAAGAAGCACAACGCTGCCTCGACTGCAAAAATAAACCATGCATCGAAGGATGCCCCGTTGGCGTTCGTATTCCGGAATTTATTACCGCGCTGGCCGAGGACGATTTGCCAAAAGCCGCCGAAATTCTGCTGACCGACAACGCGCTGCCCTGCACCACCGGCCGCGTTTGTCCGCAGGAAGTGCAGTGCGAGGCGCTGTGCATTCGCGGTAAAAAGGGCGAACCAGTAGCCATCGGCTGGCTGGAACGATTCGTTGCCGATTGGGCAGCCCAACACGCTGACACGCCGAAACTTTTCGGTAACAAACCTGCGAAAAAAACCGGCAAGACCGTTTGCGTTGTTGGTAGCGGCCCCGGTGGGTTGACCGCAGCTGGTGAACTGGCACGCATGGGCCACGACGTTACGATTTTTGAAGCCCTGCACGCCACCGGCGGTGTGTTGCGATACGGCATTCCCGAGTTTCGTTTGCCGAAAGCCATCGTCGACCGCGAAGTGGCAAACCTCGAATCGCTCGGTGTGAAAATCGAATGCAACGTAATCGTCGGTAAAACGATCACCGTCGAGGAGATCATGGAAGAATTCGACGCGTGCTTTGTCGCCAACGGCGCGGGGCTGCCGATGTTCATGAACATCCCGGGCGAAAACTTCCGCGGTGTGTACTCGGCTAACGAATATCTCACCCGCGTAAACCTGATGGGCGCGTATCGCGACGATGCCCGCACGCCGGTCGTCCGCGGGAAAAAGGCCGTCATTTTCGGTGGTGGCAACACGGCGATGGACAGCGTGCGGACGGCAATGCGGCTGGGGGCAGACCCGGCCATCATCGCATATCGCCGATCACGTGCGGAAATGCCCGCGCGAATCGAAGAAATCCAGCACGCCGAAGAAGAAGGCATACAGTTTGACTTCCTCGTTGCCCCGCTGGAAATTCTCGGTGACGAAGACGGGTCAGTCCGGGCTGTGAAAATGCAACGCATGGAACTTGGCGAACCCGACGCTTCCGGCCGACGCCGCCCAGTACCGATCGAAGGCAGCGAATTCGAACTCGAAGCCGACGTTATCATCGTAGCCATCGGCGTACTGGCCAACCCGATTCTAACCAACGCCTGCCCCGCCCTTGACCTCAACAAATGGGGCAACATCATCGTCGACGAAAACACGATGACGAGTATCTCGGGTGTCTTTGCTGGTGGTGATATCGTGCGCGGCGGCGCGACGGTTATCCTGGCGATGGGCGACGGTAAACACGCAGCAAATCAAATCGACGTCTTTTTAAAAAATATTTGAAGAAGATTTAAGCGGCAGTCTCGATTAAAATTGGAACAGCGGACATCCACAGTAGGGTCGGCCATTGCCGACCAATTTTCGGCGCGTTGTCATTCTCGCGCATGCGGGAATCCAGTTCTTAACCAGCGGCATGGTCAGTGCCAAACATGGTTGCAAAAACCGCAACCACGGCACCCGCCATTAATACATCTGGCGTTGCCGGTGTCATTGCGAGGAGCATCGCGACGCGGCAATCTTTAGCGGCATACGAGATTGCTTCGCTACGCTCGCAATGACAAAAGTTGTAGGCCGGGTCTTGACCCGGCAATTTAAAGCTTGCGAGACATACGCGCCGGGTCAAGACCCGGCCTACAAACTTAGGACGCCGCCTCCGTCGCTTTGTTGAAGTCAAAGATCCTTCGTTTTAGCTCCGCAACAAAACGCCCGGCTTCACCCAGCACTGTTATCACGATCCCGAGTATCAGGATGGGCAGGATTGCGTCAGGTAGAAACCCTGCCTCATATGACTTGTTAAAGCTGGGCATGTGCAGCCTTGACATTGCGAAGACGAAAACCTCCAGGAACAACGCGATGCCGAACGCATGGATGCAAATTGATTTGTGAGACCTCCTAATGCCTAATGCCGTGAGAACGATGATGAATCCAACAACTGTTGTCCAGGTGATCCAGGGTGGAATCTGACGCCACCCCTCAAGCCTTGGCACGATGCAGGGCAGATAGATTGTAAAATAGAGCAGTGGACAGTACACATATCCCAAGATTAGTGTTATCAGTTTCATTCTGACTCCTAGCATAGATGGATAACGGCCTACTTCGTCTTGCATTCTTCGTCGAGGAGTTTGGCGTAGGCGGTCATGAGTTTTTTGGTTATCGGCCCGGGTGTGGTTTCGTCATCTTCGGCAACGTCGTGCCGTTCGATGGTCGCTACCGGCCGAATGCCCATACACGAACTCGTCAAAAAGCATTCGTCGGCGGCGAGCATTTCTTTTACCGTCAGCGGGGTGTCGTCTTTGACGGGAATCTCTAGCCCCCGGCAAAGCTCAATCGTCGCATCGCGAACCACACCCGGTAACACAGGCGTATCGCGAGGTGGGGTATACACCACACCATCCAGCACCAAAAATATATTGGAAAAGCACGACTCGGCCAGGTGCCCCTCGGTGGTGTACCACAGTGCATCTTCTGCGCCCTTTGCGGCAGCCTCCTGGCGGGCGAGAATTCGTGGAAGGTAGCACCCGGTTTTGAAACCGAAAATCGGATCGCCGGGAATTTGCTTCAAGGCCGTCACGATAACCTTGATTCCCTTCGTGTACCATTCGGCGGGATACTCCGGCAGCGGTGCAGCTGTGATAAGCGTCACCGGGGCCCCATCAGGCGGCCCGGGTGTTAGCGTTATGCGGCATCGCGCTTCGGTTAGGGCGTTGGCCTCCAGCACCGCGTCCATTCCGTCGGCCAGTTGCCCCGTAGTCGGTGCGACGCTTAACCCCAGCACGCGAACCGTCTCGGCTAACCGCTCTAAATGCTGCTGAAACCGAAACACCACACTGTTGTGCGCAAGCATTGTCGTAAACACGCTGGCCCCGTGCAGAAACGCCGGGTCGGCGACGCTGATTTTGGCATCGCCGGCGGGAATAATGTTACCGTTTAGATAAACTTTTAATTCGTTTGTGTTGCTCATGCCCCACAGCATAGCTGCCCCCGCCGAAACGTCCAAAATTATTTTCCACCGAGAGCGAAAAATATCTCCCGCCCGATCCGATAAAACCTATAATCCCGGGTGAATTGGGTCTGAGAGCTGGGACGCAGCCGACAGGGGCCACGACTGCCAATCTGTCAATTGTGTCGCACAAGCCCCCAATTCAGCCGATTTGACAGTTGTTCAAATAGGGTTATTTGAGATAACTACCTTTTTGTGCGGTAGTTAAAAATTTGGCACGGGTGTTGCAAATATAGTCTGGAGCTGAGTATGTTTTGGGGAAATTGGTTAAATAAAAGCTCAGCGGAAAGAAGGATAAAATTATGGCAAGTAACAAAGTAATTGGAATTGATTTAGGTACAACCAACAGTGTTGTCGCGGTGATGGAAGGTTCGGAGCCCAAGGTGCTGATCAATCAGCAGGGCGCCCGGATTACTCCGAGTGTTGTGGGGTTTACCGATAAGGGCGAGCGTCTCATCGGCCAACCGGCCCGCCACCAGCAGGTAACCAACCCCGAGAACACCGTGTTTTCGATCAAGCGTTTCATGGGCCGACGTCACGCAGAAGTGGCCGCCGAAGAAAAAATGGTGCCGTACGGTGTCATTGGCGGGGCGCAAGATCTCGTGAAGGTTCACGCCCACGGTAAAGACTACACACCGCAGGAAGTTTCCGCGATGATTCTCGGCGATCTGAAAAAGACAGCCGAAGACTATCTCGGTGACACGGTGACGAAGGCAGTCATTACGGTTCCGGCGTATTTTAACGACTCGCAACGAACGGCTACGAAAGAGGCTGGCGAAATCGCGGGGCTTAAAGTCGAGCGAATTATCAACGAACCCACAGCTGCCGCTTTGGCGTACGGGCTTGAGACCGGGAAAAACGAAAAAGTAGCCGTCTTCGACTTCGGCGGTGGAACGTTTGATATTTCGATTTTGGATATCGGCGATAATGTTTTCGAGGTGTTGGCTACTAACGGCGACACGCATCTCGGCGGTGATGATCTCGACGAACTGCTGATCAACTATCTCGCCGACGAATTCAAACGTACCGAGGGTATCGATCTGCGGACCGACGCGATGGCCCTTCAGCGGTTGAAAGAAGCCGCCGAAAAAGCCAAATGCGAACTGTCGACGGCGATGGAAGCGAACATCAATCTTCCGTTTATCACCGCCACAGCCGACGGGCCTAAGCACCTGACGATGACTCTCACGCGGGCGAAGTTCGAACAGCTCTGCGAGCCGATTTTCGACAAGCTCGTTGGGCCTTGCAAAAACTGTCTCAAAGACTCTAAGCTGCCTGTTGGCGAAATTGACGAAATTTTGCTCGTTGGCGGATCGACGCGAATTCCTCGCGTCCGCGAAATCACCAAGAGCATCTTCGGGAAAGAACCCAACAAATCGGTCAACCCCGACGAAGTCGTCGCCATCGGCGCAGCCATCCAGGGTGCGATCATGGCCGGTGAGGTCGAAGAGCAAATGGTTCTGCTCGACGTTACCCCGCTGTCACTCGGCGTCGAAACGCTTGGTGGTGTGATGACGAAACTCATCGAACGAAACACGACGATTCCGACCGAGAAGACCGAAACGTTTTCGACGGCGGCGGACAATCAGGCGGAAGTAACTATCCACGTGCTGCAGGGCGAGCGAGAATTTGCCGCCGACAACCGCACGCTGGGCCAGTTCAACTTAACGGGCATGCCACCGGCACCGCGCGGCGTGCCGCAAATCGAAGTGGCGTTTAACATCGATGCAAACGGCATTTTGAACGTTACCGCCACCGACAAGGCGTCCGGCAAGTCGCACAAGATCGAAATCAAAGGCTCCAGCGGCCTGGATCAGGGCGAAATCGACAAGATGAAAACCGACGCCGAATCGCACGCCGAAGATGACAAGACACGACGCGAACTGGTAGACCTCAAAAACCAGGGCGACTCGATGGCGTACAACGCCGAGAAGATGCTGAAAGATTCCGGTGAGAAAGTTTCAGCTGAAGATCGAGGTAATATCGAGTCGGCTGTTTCGGGTTTGAAAGAAGCAGTCAAGGGCGACGACGGCGAGGCCATCAAGCGTGCCTTGGAAAGTTTGGAGCAGGCCTCGCACAAAGTTGCCGAAGAAATGTACAAGGCTGCCGCCGCCGAACAACCCGCCGCTGACGGAGCTGCTCCCGAAGCTGCAGCTGATGATTCGGCCAAGGGTGACGACGACGTCATCGACGCCGAATACGAAGTAAAAGACTAACTCGTAGCACGAGTGGCAAACCATTTTAAGGCCTAGGCCTTGTGCATATAAGTATAAAAGACCCCGTGGGATTTGGAATAAAAATTTCGCGGGGTTTTTTACTGCGCGGCGGAAAAGGCCCACAGCTCAGCTACTCCGCCGGGGGATCTATTAGTCGTGGTTGATTGCGAGGGGCGTTTTTCGATGGCGTGGCAGCAGAGGCGCTTGCATCGTTGGCAGCGGGCGAGGGTGAATTTTCGACCGGCCGCGAACTTGCGGACACCATATTTACCCCAAGGTTCGCTGAATCCGCATCGCAAACAACGCACCACCCATCCCGGTGCCCTGCGCTCGTAAGATGATAATGTTGCGTCATCGTCCATAAGTTGCATTGTATCGTATATTTGTGCCGGGAAATATCAAAAGGCAGAATGTAAAAAACCTTTATGATTGCTCAATGGTTAGTTCGATTGTATAATCCAGCGGCGGCGGGGGCTGCCTATGCGTAATTTTGGCACTGGGTGGCACGGTTACTGCCTCGATAATTTTGAGTTCCAGTCCGGCGGGCTAAACGCATCATGCTGAATTCCCCCGGATTTTACCGACAGGAGAAAAACAATGCTTGCAGCAGGTTTAGTTCAAATTTGGATGATTCCCCCCATGTTGATTCTGCTGGGAGGTTGGATATTTTTTGGTGGCTACCTATTTCAAAAATCCCTGCTGAAACATACCGACAAGCGGCGGGTGAGTTATGGATCGGGTGTGCTGACATCGTTTCTATGCGGTTCGGTGGGTGGAGTTCCCGCTGTACTGGCGTTGTTTATGGGCATGAATCTTGGTAGTGGCACGGGGCGGATGGTGTCTATTATTCTCAGTGCTGTTGCTGGGCTGATATGCTTTGCTGTGATCGCATATCTGGTTGTCTGGACGATGCTCAAAAAAGAATCAGCCAAAACCTCCTTCCGCGTAGCCCTGGTTCCCATTGTTGTGATCATCGCCCTCGGAGGCGTTATTGGTGTCGGCTGTGGAATACCCGCGTATTTTCAGGCACAACACCGAGGCTTCCTGAACAGCCAAGTTGCCCCGACGCAGATGAAACTAGTGCAAATTTACAAAGCACTGCTCCGCAATTTTCCGACCGATCCGCCCCAGACACTCGACGTGCTGATTGAAAAGAAACTCATACCTGAAGATGGATTGACCAGCTCCGCCAAACCGGATGGAAAAGGATTTTTCTATCATCCCCCGAATAAACTCCTCACTCGACTTGATCCAGAGCATCAAGATCAGTTGTTGGCGTGTGACTTCGCCGAAAATTTCGATGGCGAGTTTTACTGTGTCATCTACACCTATGGTGCACCCGCCGTTCTTGGTGAGCAGGCTTTCAAGGTGGTGTTGGATGAGCCGATCAATAAGGAATTTGCTGAGGCATTTCGCAAGGCAGACGAGAAATAGCGGAAGACCCGGGTGCGACATTTCATCTTGCCACAGCTGAGATAACCGTTAGGAGATTATGTGCGGTTTCGCCGGTGAATTCGTTTTCGGTGCTGGTGAAGCAGACCAGCTGATAGTGGGACGCATGGGCGCGACGCTTACCCATCGCGGCCCCGATGAAGAGGGAACGTTCGTGTCGGGCGACCGGCGATGTGCGATTGCATTTCGGCGGTTAAGCGTAATCGATCCCCCCGAATCACATCAGCCGATGACCTCCTCCGACGGAAAAACCAGCATCGCCTTCAATGGTGAGATCTACAATTTTCGTCAGCTCCGCGAAAAACTCTCCGCTGCCGGGGCAAGATTCCGCACCCATGGCGATACCGAGGTTCTGCTGGAATTATTCCGCGCCAAAGGCATCGGCGCCTTGGAAGAGCTGGTGGGCATGTTCGCATTCGCCGCCTACGATGCCAACGTTCATACGCTGACGCTCGCTCGCGACCGCCTCGGGCAAAAACCACTATGGTACTCAACGCTGCCCGACAGAATCGTCTTTGCCTCCGAGCCCAAAGCCCTGCTGTTGCATCCGGGTATCGACAAAACTCCCGACCGCAGCGCGATCGCAGCATTTTGCACAATCGGATACGTACCTGCCCCGAGTTCGGCATGGAGCGGAATCCGAAAGTTGGCACCGGGGTCGTCGCTGGTTTGCTCGGCAGCTGGGCCCGCCGAACCAGTACGATACTGGACGCCGAAAATCGCATCTCCATCTGCGGGTTTGTCCATGAGCGACGCGGTCGACAAAGTTCGCGACCAGCTCGAGCAGGCTGTTAATATGCGAATGGTCTCCGACGTTCCGCTCGGTGCGCTGCTGTCTGGCGGGGTCGACTCTGCTGTTGTCGTTGCGCTCATGAGCGCAGCTGCTGGCAAAACCGGCGGCGTCAAAACCTTCACCGCCTGCTTCGACGACCCCCGCTACAATGAAGGTCCCATCGCCAAACGCGTAGCCGAACACTGCAACACCGACCACACCGAATTGCGGATTGCGCCCGACCCTCGCGGAATGCTCGACTGGGTTGTCGACCACTACGACGAACCGTTTGCCGACTCCAGCGCGATACCGACGCATCTGATTTCCCGCGCCGCCCGCGAGCATGTCACCGTCGCACTTACCGGAGACGGCGGAGACGAAGCCTTCGCCGGGTACGACCGCTATCGCGCCATGCACATGACGCAAAACATGTCCGTCGCAAAGTACATCGCAATCACAATCGCTGCCGCCGTTGCTCGGCGCTTCGCGAGCAAAAACGAACGCTCACGCCGCGCCCGTCTCGTGCGTTTTGCCGCCGCCATCGATCTGCCCCCAGCTGTGCAGTACTTCAAGTACCGACGACTTTTCGGCCCCGACGAATTGCTCGAAATTTTCAGCAACGATTTTCTCGCTAGTGGGAATGTCGACGTCGATGCCCCAGCTGAGTGGTTCTGCGACTTGTACGAATCCGGCGGGCAGGATGACGAAGTTGCAAATGCGCAGCTGTGCGATTTGGCGACGTATCTTCCCGACGATCTGCTCGTAAAATCCGACATTGCATCGATGGCAGCCTCGCTTGAACTTCGCGCACCGATGCTGGACCATCGCGTTATCGAACTCGCCCTGAATCTCCCGACCGAAACCAAACTCAACTCCCACCGCGGAAAGCTGGTGCTCCGCGAAGCCTTCGCGCACATGCTACCACCAGGTGCTTTCGATCATCCCAAACGCGGGTTCGGGGTTCCGCTGGGCGATTGGCTGCGAAATGAACTTCGCGACGAGATGGCCGAGACTTTAAACGACCCCGCCCTGGAAAAAATGGGCCTCTTTGATAAAAGCGCGATGAACAATCTTATGAACGCACATCTTGCAGGGCGGCGCGATTATTCGCATCAGCTTTGGGCGATGATGGTTCTGGGGCGGTGGTTTGCAAAATTCGGGGGCGTGTGATTTTGGTGCGAGTAGAGTATTTATAACCGTTCGCATAATTTTGGACAGGATAACAAGATCGGATATTAGGTTAAAAAATCCTGTTAATCATAATTAAAAATGTTACACATCTGATGGTATTCAACATTACCCCGTCGCAATTAGATTTACTGTTCATAGTTTTTGTTTTCTTTTCAATAATTTAGATTTTATCCTGTGATCCTGTCAAAAAAGAAAAATTAGTTGGATTGACAGGAAGAAGAGAGGGGCGATGGGGAGTTTGCGATTATGAATTGCTATGACAGCCGTTTGAAAAGGTTGAGGTAGTCCCGCAGCGATTTGCGAACCGTACTCGTGCCGGTGCAGAATTTGTCGCACTGTTTCGTGATCCGCCGTCGCTCCGATTTGCCCAGCTGCGACCGCCACATTTGCCCCACATCATCCGTCGCGATATTTCCGAGCGGGGTTAAGTGCGATTGGCACAGCAGCACGTCGCCGTTTGAAAGGATCGACAGGTTTCGCAACGGCACGCGGCAGATACCGAGATTCGATGGAATCTGCCCACTGAAATGTTCCGTCCACAGCTGCATTGAGGCGGGGGAGTTCATTATTGGATCACCGGCGCGTTTCATTTCCGTCAGGCGTTCCACGAGATTCAGCACCGCAGACAGCGGAATCCGCATGAGTTTTTCGCTTTCGGGCGACCATTTGACCATCGGCTGAAAATTTACACCGGCTGCCTCGACGCTCTTTGCGAATTCGACAACTTCGTGTACGCTGTCGATATTTGTTGTGCACACCAGCGGGCGAATGATAATCCGCGCAGAGCTGCCGCTACGCTTGATCGCGCTGGCGAGATTTTCGACGTTGCGTTTTACTTTTTCCAGCAGCCCGGGCACCCCGCGCAGCGAGTCGTGAATTTCCGGGTTCATGCTGTCGATCGAAACATTGATGTTGAATATCCCAGCACCCAGCAGCTTCTCGATATTCCCGTCGTTCAGCAGTAATCCGTTGGTGGTGATGCCGCTGGTTACACCCATCGCGCGGGTGGCGTGGAGAATTTCGAACAGGTCGTTTCGCATCAGCGCCTCAGCTGCGCAGAACTGCACGTGATATGAGCCAGAAAGATGTTTCAGCGAGCGTAGCGCCCGAATCCAGTCAGCTGCGGGTAGTTCAGATTCAACCGGGTCGCGCCAGTACGTGCACATTTCGCAGCGTGCGTTGCAGCGGGTGGTGAGTATCGCGTATATCTGCACCGGGCGAGTGAAGTCTAACCCCGTGCGGACGAACAGTTGCTCCGCAAATTTGCTTCGCAGATTCGCCAACGCCAATCGCACTAACCGAGATTTTTCGTCGCCGTTTGTCATCACCGCCACATGATAACACCGCACCCGGGCGTTTTCGCCATGAAATTTCGATATCTTTTGGTTACCTCTAAAATTTCGATTTTTTACTACGTACGCCGCCTTAAAGTCCAATGTTTGTTGTCCGCTGTGGGAGGCGGTTTAGTAGATTGTCAAATAATTAGCGGTACTCTTTCGTTTTGCAAATGCGAAAATTCCTCAGAAATATCCGCCAAATCGTGCGAACATCATTAATTTATACATTTTCTCAAAATACCACTTAACGCCGCCGCGACTGACTCCGATTATCTAATGTCAGACGGAAATCTTTCCATCGCCCTCGGGCGAAACGGAGGATATTGCCACGGAATAACGAGGTTTTGCGCGCATTTGGCGAGGGGCCTCACAGGCGAAAAAAGAGTTATGAATGTCCGAATCGAAAGTTTTAAGGAGCGCGGAAATGCAAACCGTGGAAATATTCAAGCAGTATCTGGAGCATCTTTTTTCGGGGAACCGATCAAGTGCCCGCGAGCTTCTTTTTGATGCCAACGATCGCGGGTTTGGTGCGGAGCGATTGCTTACGCACATCATTTGGCCGGCGATGGAACAAATCGAACGACTGTACCGTAAGGATCGCATCTCGAAAATCAGCGAACATATCGCCACGCGAATCAACCGCATGTTGGCGAATCAGCTTCAGCGGGTATTACGAAAGAATCCCCAGAACGGCCGACGAATTGTCGTGCTGTGCGGAGATGACGAGCGAGCTGAACTTGGGGCGCAGATTATGAGCGACATGTTCGAGGCACAGGGATGGAACGTGTGGTTTATCGGTGGCGGAGTAGCTAACGACGAAATTCTAAAATTTGTCGGGCAGACCAAGCCCGATATCCTGATGGTGCATGCGTCACTGCCTCCGGAGGTGCCCGAGGTTCGCAAGCTCATCAAAATGATTCGCGAAGTGGGAATTTGCGAAGAAATGCAGGTTATGGTTTGTGGAGGAATCTACAACCGGGCAGAAGACCTCGCCGAAGAGATCAACGCCGACCTGTTTGCTCATGATCCGACAGAAGCCCTTTGCCTAGTGGAGAGCAGCCCGCAGAGGATTATTCGCGAGGATAAACCTGAACCCGGACGGCGCCGAAAACGTAAGAAGAAACAGCAGTTGGTGCAAATCCAAGAGCTCAGAGATCGACTTGGCGTACCAGCGGACACCACCGAGGAAGCTTAGGCCAAAGCGGACTTGGCGCTGTGCGGGTGTGGAGGTTTTTTTATAGGGAGGCACCCGCATGGCTGACAATTTAGATTTAGACCGCACAAAATCTCGGATTTACGGGGTTTTGGTTGGGTTCTTCACTCGTCAATGGGACCAAAATTGTCTCAGCTGAAGAGTATCGTCCAAAATGGCCTTGAAGAACCAGACCGAGACCCCGTTTTTTATGCCTCCGCGGCCACTGGTGCCTAGTCCCTAATCCCTATTGCCTACCCTTAGCGGTTTTGCATTTTCGCGCAGAAATTTTCGGCGTTACGGAACATTTTTTCCAATTCGTCGGGGGTGAGTCCTGCGCCGGTGGCCACCTTCTCGGCGTAGCTGCGCGTCGGCATCTGGTCGGGTGTGTGTGCGTCGGATCCGAAAATCAGCTTCGCGCCGGTTTGTCGCGCGGCAGCTACCACATGTCCGTTGCACAGCGAGTGCCCCGCCTTGGACGAAATTTCCAGCATCACACCGCGCTGCTCTGCCAGCTGTGCGTCTTCGAGCGATATCAGCCCCGGGTGCGCGAGAATATCCGCCCCGGCCTCAATGGCAGCCCGGTTCGTACCCGCCTCGACCGGTTCGCAGATCGTCTCACCGTGAACGATCACATACTGTGCCCCCAGTTCGCGGGCGTAGTTGGTGGCAGCTGCGATTTGCACGGGGCGAACGTGCGTAAGTTCCACACCGCAGAAGACGATGATGCGGTTGAGTTTGTTTTCGCTGAGGGCAGCCTTGTTGGCAATCGAGATCATATGCTCCAGCGTGGCGGGCCCGGCGTGGTCGCTGATGCCCAGCACGCGATAACCGGCGACTTCGGCGCGGCGGATATGCTCAGCTGGTTCCAACGCCCCGTCAGACAAAAACGTATGTGTGTGAAAATCTATCATGTTTAATCCTTGTCGAGTACCAACTGGAACCATGTTAATAAATTCCGCGACAAAATTCACTTCAATTAAGTTGTTAGTAATTAGTTTTCAGGTGTCAGTAAGAGAATGTCAAAGCTCCAGATCGAATTTATCTTGTCGTTTTTCTTGCTGAGAGCTGATTACTGATAACTGAAAACTTTTTCCAGCTTTTTTCTCTTGAGGACTGGGCAGGAACGGTGAAAATAGCGGCATGCAGGTAATTTTTTGTGGAAGTGGTGATTTCGCCTTACCGTCGTTTCAGGCGGTGGTGGCAGCTGGTTACGATGTGACAGCTGTGGTGACCCCTCCTGCGCGCAAGGCTGGCCGCGGCGGAAAGCTGCAATCCACACCCGTCGCCATCGCGGCTCGCGAGGCGAATCTCGAACTTCACGAAACCGCGAACATCAATTCGCCGGAATCGGTCGCGTATCTAAAGTCGCGCGGTGCCGACGCCATCTGCGTAATCGAGTTCGGGCAACTCGTGAAAAAGCCCGTCCGCGACATCGCCAAGATCGACGCGTTTAATTTGCACGGTTCGCTCTTACCGCAGCTTCGCGGGGCGGGGCCGGTGAATTGGGCGATTATCAACGGGCTGACCGAAACGGGCGTGACGTCGTTTTCGCTCGTCGACAAAATGGACGCCGGGGACGTTTACATAAAATCGCGAGCGATAAAAATCGGCGAAACCATGCGCAGCGACGAGTTGCGCGCGACTTTGGCACAGCTGGGCGCGGAGGTGGTGCTGGAAACCCTCGCACTGCTGGAAAGCGGCAAGGCCGTACCCGAACCGCAAGACGACGCAAAAGCGACGCTGGCACCGAAGCTGAAAAAAAGCGACGGTTTTGTCGACTTCACCGCACCGGCGGAGCAAATCACACGATTAGTGCGTGGGGCATGGAATTGGCCTGGCGCGCAGGCAGACTTCCGCCGTGCCGACGGAAAAATTATCCCCGTGACAATCGCCAACGCTCGCACTGTTGAAATTCACAGCTACAATGGCGACGGCTGCGCGGACAAAACGCCCGGAAGCATCGACGGTGATCTTTACATACAAACCGGCGCGGGGCGGATCGAAATTCTGGAAATCAAACCAGCCGGCAAGCGGCTTATGCTATGGGACGACTTCGTAAACGGATATCGCGTCCATACAGGTGACGCTTTTTTAAGCAGGGATGCAAACGGAAAATGACAAACGGTATCGATAATAATTTTAGGACAAAGCGGTTTCCTCGCGAGATGGCAACGGATGCTCTGCGCGACAAAAACCAAAACGTGTCGGGGCGATTGAAACGGCTTTTATCGCAGGCGTCGCTTTCACCAGCCGACCGCGGCCTGGCGCGCGAGCTGACGATGGGAGTTGTGCGAACTCGCGGGGCACTCGATGCCGTCATCAACGCGTATCTCAACCAGCCCAACAAAAAAGTTCCTATGCCGGTTCGCAACATCCTTCGCGTTGCGTTGTATCAGATTCTCTATCTCGACCGTATCCCAACGTTTGCCGCCATCGACGAGGCGGTCAATCAGACCAAGCAGTTTCACAAACGCCAAAGCGGAATGGTTAACGGGCTGCTGCGATCCGTCGACCGCGAAATTGCCCGCGTGGATATCGACCCTGCCGCCATGCCGCCCGAACCGGATGTCGTTACAACTTCGCAAAACCAGGCGTGGAAATTTCCGAAGGCGATTTTTCCTGATCCGCAATCCGACCCCGCAGAATATGTCGCAGCTGCGTGGTCGATGTCATTACCGCTGGCGCAAAAATGGGCAGAGCGTTTCGATCCGCAGCAACTCATGCGAATTGCGCGGGGTACCTGCTGCACGCCCCCGCTGACACTTCGTGTCAACACGCTCAAGGCCACCATGCAGCAAGCACTAGATGGATTTCAGGCGGCGGGGATTTCGGCATCGGTTCACAATAATGGCAAAAGCATCGTGCTGAATTCCGGCGACCTGTTCGGAAAGCTTCCCGACTTTGCCGCCGGGTTCTATCAACCCCAAGACCCGACGGCCACCGCGGTGGTAGCCGACATGGATCTGCAACCAGGAATGCGAGTGCTGGATTTTTGCGCAGCCCCGGGCACTAAGACAACACATATGGCAGAGCGAATGCAAAACGAAGGCACCGTCATCGCCGCCGACGTTGACGAATACAAAATCGAAAAAATTTCCAGCAACGCACAACGCCTCGGAATCGACATTATCACAACAATGCTCGCCGAGCAGGTCGGGCAGCTGGACCCGGGAAGTTTCGACATTGTATTGGCCGACGCACCTTGCAGTAACACGGGCGTTTTGGCACGGCGGCCTGAGGCGAAATGGCGGTTCGAGGCAGACACGATCGGCCCGGTCGTAAACACACAGCAGCAGATTCTCGATATGGCGTCGATTTTTGTCAAACCCGGCGGCCAGCTGGTCTACAGTATCTGCAGCATCGAACCGGAAGAAGGACCGCACGTGGCGAAATCTTTCGCGCAACGCAGCGGGATGAAATTGTGCGGCGAGAAGCCAACACTCCCAGCTGGTGCGGACAACCCACAAGCGTGGTGCGACGGTGGATACGTCGCGACATTTAAGAAATAATACGAAGCAACAAAAGCGGAAATAAGCGTGGCCAAAAAGAAAGAACAATCTAAACCCAAGGGTGTGCGAATTACAAATCGCAGAGGCCGGCGGGATTTTCACGTTCTCGAAGTGCTCGAGTGCGGTGTTGAGCTGCTCGGGACGGAAGTAAAAAGCCTGCGCGCCGGGCAAGCCAAAATCGACGAGGCCTACATCCGCATCGACAACAACCAGCTGTTTCTCGTCGGAGCAAATATCGCCCTATACCCCCTTGCCGGTGAAAGTATGCAGCATGTTACGACCCGCAAGCGAAAATTGCTGGTGCATCGGCGGCAAATCGAAAAACTACAGATGCACGTCAATCAAAAGGGCAAAACGCTGATTCCGCTTGTGATATATTTCCATCACGGGTGGGCGAAAGTCGAAATCGGCGTCGCCGAAGGCAAGCGGCAATACGACAAGCGAGACTCCCTACGCAAAAAAGATCAGCAACGCGATATGGATCGGGCCATACGGCAACGGCGGCGATAACGCAGGTGTCTTTCATGCACGACGTGATATTCTTCAAAACGACAATTAACAATTAAAAAAATGTATAAAAACATATTGTGATTACCCCTCGATCTGGTTATGTCTTAGAAGATCACTGCTATATGATACTATATCATACAGCAAGACTAAGCGTTATGGATAAAATTGCAAAAGGATGATTATAAATAATGGGAAATGAAAAAAAGACAGATTTATTTATTGGCAAATTGCTTGATTTGGCAAAAATTAAATTTGAACCAAATGGAAGTAATATAAAAGAAATTCAGGACGCATTGAAAACTGCTTCTAAAAAAGGAACAGGAAAAATTGGTTTCCCAGAATTTACCGCAAAATCAAAAGATTTTATAATCGTAATTGAAAATAAAGCAGATATTGAGAAACAGGCAGAATATAAAGATGACGAAAAGATTGAATTGTCAACCAAGACAAAATCAATTACAGATTATGCTGAAAATGGAGCATTGCATTATGCTAACGAAATAATAAAAAAGACTTCGTTTAAAAAAGTTTTTGCCTTTGGATGTTCGGGAGATGAAAAACACCACATAATCAGACCAATTTTCGTTGACGAAAAAGATTATAAATTACTGCAACCCATTGAAAATTTTGAAAATTTCTTTGAAGACAATATTGAAAAATATTACAGTGAGCAAGTGTTGGAGGAAACACCAACGGAAACGCTTGAACTCGAAGATATAATCAAAAAATCATCTGAACTGCACGAATATTTAAGAAACTATGGGCAGTTGGGCGATAGTGAAAAACCGCTTGTTGTTTCAGCAATTCTTCTCGCCTTAAGAGAAAAATCCTTTGATATAAATTCATTAACAGGTGATGACGTAAAAACGGACGGACAGAAAATATACAATGCTCTTTCAACTCATATGAAAAGGGTAAAAGTAAAACCTGAAACCAAGAAAGAGCAAGTTTTAAGTCAGTTTAATGTTGTAAAAGACCGAACAACATTAAATCAAGTGGATGAGCGACTTGCGAAAACACCTTTGAAATATTTTGCCGATTTTCTGCAAAAAAATGTTTATGCAACTATTGTTGAAAATTCGCCCGAGGATGTTTTAGGTCGTTTTTACGGCGAATTTATTCGTTACAGCGGTGGAGATGGACAAACTTTGGGAGTTGTACTAACACCAAGCCACATTACAGAATTGTTTTGCGATTTAATAGATTTGAAACCAACAGACACTGTATTTGACCCCTGTTGTGGAACAGGCGGTTTTTTAATTACCGCTATGAATAAAATGCTTGAACAAGCTAAACCAACAGAAAAAGAAATCATAAGAGCAGAAAAAATACATGGAATTGAAATAAGAGAAGATATGTTTTCTATTGCCACCACGAATATGATTTTCAGGGGCGATGGAAAAAGTAATTTGATAAAAAATAATTTTTTAAAGCGAGAAACAGAAAAAATTAGAGCCAATAATTATTCTGTTGGTTTTATGAATCCGCCTTATTCGCAAGGAAAGGGGAAAGATACCGCTCATTTATCCGAAATTAATTTTATCAAACACCTGCTAGATGGCTTGGCAGACGGTGGTAGATGTGTTGTTATTGTGCCACAATCTACAATGGTTGGTAATAAAAAAGAAGATAAGCAGGTAAAAAAACAAATTCTTAAAAATCATACACTTGAAGGAGTAATTACATTAAACAAAGAAACTTTTTACGGAGTAGGAACAAATCCGTGTATTGCAGTTTTTACTACTCATAAGCCACATCCAGAAAAAAAGTATTGCAAATTTGTAAACTTCGAGAATGATGGTTTTGAAGTGCATAAACACGTTGGATTAGTAGAAACAGAAAGAGCAAAAGAGAGAAAAGCCCACTTGCTTAATTGTTGGTTACACGATGCACCAGCCGAAAGTAAATTTATGGTAAAAGCTACCATATCAGCCCAAGACGAATGGCTGCACTCGTTCTATTATTTTAACGATGAAATACCCAAAGAAGAAGATTTTGAAAACACAATTGCCAATTATCTCTCTTTTGAGTTTAATATGCTTATACAAGGCAGAGAATATTTATTTGAAAATGCGGAATAATATGAAATTGTTATTGAAAAATAGAGAGTGGAAAGAGTTTTTTATTAGTGATATCTTTTCAAATATTCAAAGGGGGAAAAGACTAAAAAAAGGAGACCACAAAGCAGGTAGAACACCTTATGTTTCTTCCACTTCGATGAATAATGGAATTGATAATTTTATTGGAAATAAAGAAAATGTTCGCGTATTTTCAAGCTGTTTGAGCCTTGCAAATAGTGGTAGTGTTGGGGCTTGTTTTTATCAACCGTTTAAATTTATAGCAAGCGACCACGTAACAAAATTAGCGAATGACGAATTTAATAAATACATTTTACAATTTCTTTCAACAATAATTTCAAGGTTAGGTGAAAAATATAGTTTTAACAGAGAAATTAATGATACAAGAATAAAAAGAGAAAAAATTCATCTTCCTACTACACGCGAAGGAAAACCCGATTACGCATTTATGGAAGCCTATATGCGAGAAAAAGAACAAAAAAAAATAAAAGCATATAAAAACTATGTTTCAAAAAGAATAAGCAAATTAGAAAAGACTAAAAAGGTTGTTTCGATTGCAGAGAAAGAATGGGAAGAGTTTGAACTTGGAAAGATGTTTGAATTAATTCAAGGTAAATCAAAAGGTTTAAATCACTTAATTAAAACTAAAGCAGGGGTCAATTATTTAGGTGCAACAAATCTTAACAATGGCGTTCTATGTCAGGTAAAAGAAGAACCAAGTTTAATCCAGAAAGGAAATTCAATAGCGTTCATTAGAAATGGTGAGGGGTCTATGGGGTATTCTGTTTACAAAACTGAAAATTTTATTGCTACTTCTGATATATCTGTTGGTTATAATCCTAAACTAAATAGATATGTAGGGACATTTATTACAACAGTAGCCGACAAAGTTAGGGGAAAATATAATTTTGGCTACAAACGAAGCGGTAAAAGATTGGTAAAAGAAAAAATCTTACTTCCAATCGATGAAAATAAAGAGCCTGATTATAATTTTATGGAAAGTTATATGAAATGGATTGAATTGAATAAGTTGAAAGAGTATTTGAAGTATAAAAAATGCACAATAAATCGTTGCACCTAATTTTTTCACTGTCGCTTCAAAATGCAGGTGAACTCCGGCGTTCGATTCAATCTGGACACTACCTTCCACTTAGTATTCTTTTCGTTTTCGGGCCGGGGGGATGTCCAAAATTCCGCGATACTTCGCGACGGTGCGGCGGGCAATGTCGATGCCGTGCTTGGCGAGGGCTTCGGAGAGTTGGTCATCGTTCAGCGGGGCAGCCTTGTCTTCGTTGTTTACGATTTCGCGCATCTTTTCCTTCACGGCGTCCCAGCTCATATCTTCGCCGGCTGCGTTTTTCGTACCGCCGGAAAAGAACATCCTCAGCGGAAAGATTCCCTGCGGGGTCTGCACGTATTTTCCAGACACTGCTCTGCTGACGGTGGCGATATGCACGCCGACTTTCCCGGCGATGTCAGCCATCGGTAGCGGCTTGAGTGCCTCTTTGCCATGAAACAGAAAATTATGCTGCACTTTGAAAACTTCCTCGCTGACTCGCAAAATCGTGTGCCGCCGTTGGGCAATGGCACTGATTAACCACTCGGCCGAGCGAATGTTTTTACGTAAAAACTGCTTGGCGTTCTTGTCGGTGTTGCGGTCGCGGGCAGCGGTACTGTAGTAGTCGTTAATTCCGAGCCGCGGTGAATTCTTGTCAGCCATCGTTACGATAACCTCATCGTTTTCGCCGATGGTCACCATCACGTCGGGATTGATAATCGGCGCCGACTGTTGGCCGATAAGCAGGCCCGGCCGCGGTGAAAGCTTCGAGATATATTTTATGCCCTGCTTTATGTCGTCGAGGTTTCGCCCGAGACGCTTGGCGATGTCGGGGAGGCGGTTCATTTCGATTTCGCGAAGGAAGTTCGTCACCAGCGTGCGCGGTAGTCCGACATCCTCACCTGCATCGGATTTAACTTGCAGCTGGATCAACAGACATTCCTTCAGGTCGCGTGCACCGATGCCGGTCGGTTCGAGCGTCTGAACATATTTCAACGCCTCGCGCATCGCAGCTACCGACGAGTCTTTCTCCTGCGCCGTCATCCCAGCAGTGCCGGAATCCTGCAGATACTGATTGACCTTCTCGGCGAGTTGCTCGAGCGACACTCGCAGGTAACCGTCAGGGTCGAGCGAATCGATAATCAAAAGCCCGGCAGCCTGCAGCGATTCTGGCACCTCCACGAACCGCCACTGATCACGCAAGTAGTCGCTGAGCGACCCCTGCTGCGCGGGTGTGTTCGCCATCGCTTCCATTTTCCGGTCGGTTTCGCCGTAGTCGGAAGATTTTCGCGGCATCGGCGCGTCGGAGTTGGCAAAGTCCGAACCATACTCGCTGGTCATGCTGTCGAGTCGCTGAAAATCTTCGGTGTTGCTGTCGTCGTCGCGGACAACCATGTCGGTTTCCCCGCGGTCGAAAGTTTCGTCGGTTTCCGGTGTGGTGTCGGGCGGATTTTCGTCGGGCGTTTCGCGCATCTCCAGCACCGGATTCGATTCCATCTCGGTTTCGATCCGTTCCTGCAGATTCAGCATCGGCAGCTGAAGAATTTCCATCGCCTGGATGATCCTCGGTGAGAGTTTCATCTCCTGCGACATGCGAAGTTGTTGTGAAGTATCGAGCCTCATTTGAGCCAAACCACTAACGTAACATTTTCCTCAAAAACATCTTACAATCCTCTCCGCCGAGCACGGCCGAGAGGTGACACCACTGTATCGGACTTAAGTATAGCAAATTGTATGCCGAAATGGCTTATTTTTGTAATTATTTTTCGACGATTTAGAGCGATTAACGATTAAGATGCGGGATGCAGGCGCCAGCGAGGACAAGGCTGATAAGGACGCTGAAGCAGGCATAGTAAGCTATGCCGATGCAAGCGGACGCAATCAGCCGACGCCGCAGCCAGCATGAACCCCGCAGGTTAAGCGTTAGTTGCTCTAGCCGGTTCCCCAAAAATTCCGCATTTTTCCGACGATCTCGGTGGTATTTGGGCGAATTTGGAGCTATCGTAAACTTGATCATGAAAGAGTCAGACTTTTTAACGTGGATTTACTCCCAAAACGGCTTCGACCCCGAAAAGGTTCCCGTCGGCCCGGGTGACGACATGGGCATTGTGAATCTAGACGCCGATACGCCGCTGCTGGTGGGGGTCGATCAGGTTCTCGACGGGGTGCATTTTAATCTGGCGTTGCATGGGGCGGAGGCAGCTGGGCGCAAAGCAATGGCACGCAATCTTTCCGACGTAGCTGCGATGGCGGCCTTGCCGGTCGGAGCTGTCGCGTCGGTGGCCTTGCCGAAAGGTTTTTCGCAAAACGACGCGCAGCAAATTTACGCGGGGCTGCGAAAACTTGGTGACGAATTCGCTTGTCCCTTAGTCGGGGGCGACGTAAGCACGTGGGCAGGGCCGTTGGGTATAAGCGTTACGATTTTCGCCAAGCCCGCCGGTGCCACAGGTGGCATCAAACCCGTGCTTCGCAGCGGTGCCCGCAGCGGAAACGCAATTCTCGTAACCGGACAGCTGGGCGGGTCGTGGTACGGGAAGCATCATCTCGAATTCGTTCCGCGTGTTCGCGAGGCGATACTGTTGGGGTTGAAGTATCGGCTGCGGGCGATGATCGATATTTCCGACGGGCTGACCAAAGACCTTGGGCGAATCTGCAAGGCCTCAAACGTCGGTGCCGAAATCTGGGAAGACGCAATCCCCATCCGGCCGGGTGCGGGTAAGGATCGCGACCCGAAAGCCTCGCCGCTGGACGCTGCCCTAAACGATGGCGAAGATTACGAGCTGCTGTTTACGGTTCCCAAGGGTCAGGTCGAAAAAATTATGCAAGATGTCGCGGATGGAAAAATTCCCGTAGCGATTTCCCACATCGGAACGATCACCAAGCAACAAACCCTGACGCTGGTTTCACCCGACGGTTCGCAGTGCCCACTTACGGATGGGGGTTGGGATCACGAGACGTAGGGATTGGGTGTCACTTACCGCGGTTGTTTAATGTCCGTTAAAAAATACGACGAGCAGGTCCCAGCAGATGTGCGAGCAGACAGCTACGCCGAATCCGCGCCAGGCAAACAGTACGCCCCACCACATTCCCGCCAGCGCCAAAAATACGACACTGCCCCACCGAATCGCCGCCGCCCCGTGCAGCTGCGCGCCGGACAAATGGCATAGCGCGAACAAAATTCCCGAAACCACAATCGCCCCCACCACCACGCGGTTTTCTTTGCGTTTCATCGCGTCGGTGAAGATCAAAAGCGCGATGCTGATGAAGACCATGCGGAACAGAAATTCTTCGTATACCCCTGCCCCGACAGATTCCAGCACGCCGCGCAGCATGGGGTGACTTTGCTCGCGGATTTGCGCCGGTACGGGAATTTTGCCCGTCATCCAGTTTGCTGCGATCAGCGGAAGAATCGAAATCGCGCCTTCGACGACCATTCCGATTATGGCGGTGAAGCTGATGTGATGTTTGTGTTTCCCTCGCCCGAGATGCATGAGATGCTGCGCGAACAGCACGACGAGTATGACGATGGCGGGGAGAAATTTGCCAGCCACGCCCATCATCGAAAAGACGTAACGCAGATATTCCGGCACCAGCAGCGCGCTGCCGAGCTTTGCCGAAAACGCATGAAAAAACAGCAGCAACCCCGCCACCAGCACCAGTTGATTCAACGGCCGATGAACCTCAGCCCCATAGCTGTGGTCGTCGGGTGCGAAAACGCATTGGTCTTTTTCTCGTTTCATTGGCGGGGGCTTTCTTTTCGTTCTGACGGGAAAATCAGATACTCGCGATTTTTCTTCACCGTTTTCGGCCCGATCCCGTGGATTTTTTCCAGGTCGGCTGGAACGTCAAACGCACCCACACCGTGCTGCTGGCGATATGCGATGATCGCTTCTGCCCTAGTCGGTCCGATTCCGCTTAGTCGCTGAAGTGCCGCCGCCGCCGCCGTGTTGGGATCGATAAATTCGCGAGCCGCCCGAACTTTGGCAGCGTCTGCATTTGGGTATTTCTCAAACCAGCAACGATCAGATAGTCCAACCGCGGCGATCCCGATCCACGCTGCTCCGACAATCGCAATCACCGCACAGAGATTGGGCTTTGATAACCCAACATCCAAGTATGTGTGCATTCGGTTTGCCATTATAGTTATGTTTCCGCGGTCTATCTAGAGCAGTTACGATTAGCTGGCTGCGTCCGCTTGCATCGGCCCGTACGGGTCTGCTTCGGCGTCCTTACAAGCCTCACATTTTGCCGCCCCCGTTGGGGGTCACTGACGCAGAAACTGTAAAATTGCAATCTTAAAATGCTCTAATCATACAAACTTGTTGCGTGCAGCCTTGAGAGTTTGCATTTCCGTCAGTGCCATTTTTGGTGTCATGTCACTCGCGCAAAGCCCGCCGTTAGGAAGATGATGCGGTGATCCGTCGCTTAAGTCGCGCCAGCAGAGGCTGTCGACGAACGGTTTGCTGGCGGCTACCTTGTATACCGCGTGCAGCCATTCTGCCTGTAGCCGCTGCGACCACATAGCGTGCCAGGCCCCGGCGTTTCGCGCATGGGCTGCGCCGCTCCAGGCGTCGTTGCGATTTCCGCGCACGCTTGACGGCACTTGGCAGGCCGTCAAATGCAGCGTCTTGCCTTGTACCAAAAATTCGTCCATCAACGAACTGATCTGCATCAGATCGCGAGCATAGTACCCGTCGCAGGCGGCACCCATTTGCAGATGGATTCCGAACGCGTCGCATTGGACGTCGTTCTGGAAGGCCATGTCGGCGTAGAGCATCGGTGGGATGGTGCGTTGGTTTCGCGCGTAGTATTCGCCCCATGGATGCGCCAGGTCGATCAGCACGGTGCTGTCGGGTGCGAGTTTTTTGACGAACCGGCAGCACGTTCGGGTCAGTTCGGTGATCTGCTCAAAGTTCAGATTGTACGAGTTAATCGCCGCCAGTCCGGAAACGACTTTCCACAGCTGCACCTTGCCGTCGTAACGCTCGATGACGCCCCGCAGGTGGTGGAAGATTCGTTTTTGCAGTTCGTCGAAATCGTTCCGCCAAAACGCCAGCCATTCCGGTAGAAACCCGTCCTCGAAGCTAAGCAGCGGCCCGGCGTGAACGGGAACGTTTTTTTCCGTCGCCCAATCAATCCAGCTGTCGACTTCTTCGAAGCGAAATTGCGTTTCGGCCGGTTCGACGTTGGCCCAGATTATTGGAACCGAAACGAAATTTGCCGACTCGCTGATAATTTCACCCCCGGTCGTGATATCCGCGCTTGGGTTGACCATGATTCCGAGTGTCGGCTTTGGTTTTCCTAACCGCACGCGTTTTTTTGTCAGCAGCTCGGCGTGGAACAGCGCCATTTTTTCACCGAACAGCATTGCTTTGTTCAAGACGTCGTCGGCGATGACCGACCCGGCCGCGGGGTCGGCGGCGCTGGTGTTTAATGCCTCTATGAACCCCGCCGTGATCGCGCGAAATTCGTTATTCAACCCCTCGGATGTTTTGGTGTCGAACAGGCCCCAGTCTTCGCGCTTTTGATAGAGTCGCATGATTTGCCCGCGGGCGAGTTCGAGGTTCAGCGAGTATGGTTTGGCTCGCGGAGTTAACCGCGTCGTCGATAGCAAGTACACCCCGCAGCTGTTTGTCGCCCACAGCACCGCCAACCCGCTGGGCCCGCTGGTGTTTTTTACGCAGGTAATTTCGTTGCCCTCGCAAAGCAGGTCGGCACGCAGGGGGATTGCGTCCTGTCCGAACACATACGATCCAGACAGGTCGACACTTTTGGCGGGGGCACCGTGTTTATAAGCTTCAAACTTCAACATCATAAAATCCAGGGCATAATTTTGCGTGATTGTAAACGCTAACGCCGTTTCGCCGCTCGATCTTTCGCGCTTTGACTATTCGGCCGCTGCATTATAACTACAACTCGCCCCAAAAAGACACCCGCAACTCAAAACGAGGAAATTTTTCGTCGCCTTGCCAGAAAAAATCTGAGCGCAACCAAACCGGGCGTTAACACACATGGTTTATGTAGGGGAATTAGTCCTCACCGATTAAGGTAAAAAATTTATATATTTGTTCTTGACAATCTGAGCGATATTTGCGATGCTCGATCTCAGGTATACCCGTTGTAAGCGCGTTATGTTTGTTCTTAGAGTCTACAGTTAGGGTTGACTTCACTTCACCAGATGTCGAAGTAGGGGCTTCCACCTTTTATCGTAACTTTCCGCAAGGAAGGGAAGGAGAATTTCTATGCAAAAGACAAGAACTTTTCTCGTTACGTTGTTTGTTGTATGTGCTTTAACTACCGTGTCTTGGGGCTGGACGCCCCTGCCAGCCGTCACTCATTATAACATGGCCACAAGAGTTTTGGACTACTCAACAATGGACGACTATGTCGATCAATTTGACGATATGGGCTTGAATTACAACAGCATAGTTTCTTATGCTGCCAACGAACCGTCGGATCCACACATCGGGTATTCCGGGTTGTCCAATCAGTCCTATCTATCCTGGGACCTGAATAACGAACAGGTCGGGCGACTGATTCACTGCGCCAGCGACAACAGTGTCTCATCGCACTGGGGCATTGGTCCGTGGTGGAGTGAATTTGCCATTGAGGGCAAAGCGGCTACAATGTCGGGACCGGCAATGAGTTCCCCGTTTACTGGGACATATTCACAGAAAATGTCGGCGTTCTATTCCGCCCAGGTGTCACTTAACAACACCTATACCGCCTGGTTTAACACCCAGTGGTGGCCAACCTTTGCCCCAACCAGTTACGTAAACACGGGTTTGTTAAATGGGATGCGAATGACCGAAGCTGTACTCATCGCATTTTTCGATTATCACCTGCAGGAAAGTGCAATGGCACCGGCGGGTTCGCCTGTTCCGGAACCGGCAACGCTTGCGTTGCTTGGTGTTGGACTGGGAGCCTTGGCTGCCAAACGACGAAAACGTAAGAAGTAATTCAGTAGCTAGAGTGGTTCTTGAAAGTTCTTTCGTTTTAGGCGCCAGCGAGAGCGTCGCTGACAAGGACGGCGAAACAGGCATAGTGAGCTATGCCGATGCAGCCGGACGCTGTCAGGGTCGCTCGCAGCCAGCATCAAACGGAAAAGACTTTTGAGAATCGCTCTAAACTGAATACGTGAATAAAAAACCGGGGACAGTCATCCGCAATGGAAGGCTGTCCCCGGTTGTTTTTTGATATCTTGTAGCGTCTACGCTTTGCGTTTTAGGATTGCTTGGCAGGCTTCGGTGATGTGTTTCGGCCCGAAGCAGTGCTTGTCGAACAAGTAACCCTCGGTGGCCACTTCACCGAACTGGTCGTTGATGCCCAATCGCTGAATCGGAACCGGATAATTCTCGCCGAGCGCTTCGCATACCGCGCTGCCCAGCCCACCGACGATGTTCTGGTTTTCGACCGTTACGACCGCGCCGGTTTTCTTCGCCGATGCGACTAGCGCTTCGATATCCAGCGGTTTTACCGACGGGCAGTGCAGCAGATCCACACCCACACCGTTGGCGGACAGTTCGTCGGCGACATCGCGTGCGAACTTCGTCATGAAACCCGTCGACACGAGCGTCACGTCGGAACCTTCGCGAAGCACGACAGCCTTACCCGGTGTGAAGGTGGCGTTGTCGTCGAAAATTTTGGGCAGTTTCGGGCGAACCAACTGCATGTAGGCCGGCTGATCGGAAGACGCCATCTGGCGCAACATCGCCCGCAATTCGTAAACGTCGCAGGGTGAGTACACGTGCATATTCGGCATGGCCCGCATGATCGCCAAATCCTGGAAGCACATGTGCGTTCCCCCGTTGGGGCCTTGCGTAATGCCCGGGGCAGTGCCGACGATTTTGACGTTGTTGTTCGCGTACGCCACCGAGATGGTGATCTGATCGTATACTCGCCGCGAGGCAAAGCAGCTGAAACTTGCACAGAAGGGAATCTTGCCTTCCAGCGCGAGGCCTGCACCGACGCAGATCATGTTAGCCTCGGCCACGCCGCACTCGACGAAGTTGTCGGGATGCGCGTCGGAAACTTTCGGGACAGTGCCGGATGCTCTACCGAGGTCGGCTTCGAGGCACATCACGGCGGGGTTGGTTTCCATCAGTTCGTTGAGGGTTTGAGCGTAAACTGCTCGCATTTCCATTTCGTGTAATTCAGCCATCATTCTACCTTTTTTTCAAGTTATCAGTTGTCAGTCATCAGTTATCAGTAAAACAAGAATGCTTCCTTGTAAGTGTCTTGTGTCAGCAATCTGTGGTGTAGCCTTTTCTTGCTGATCACTGACTACTGATAGCTGACAACTTCGTTTTAGTACGGAAGTTCGATGTCTGCGTTGCTCATCGCGCTGAGATATTTTTCGCGGGCGGCTTCGTCAGGAACTTTAATATTATGGCTGCCGATGGTGTTCTCGATTTCGCTGCAGCCTTTACCTTTAATCGTGTGTGCGATAATCATCGCCGGTTTGCCGGTGACGTTTTTTGCGGCGGTAAGCTTTTCGTACAGGTCGTCCCGGTTGTGTCCGTCCATTTCGAAGACTTCCCAGCCGAACGACTGCCATTTTTCCACCAACGGTTCCAGCCCTAGAATATCGTCGGTGAACCCGTCGATCTGCAGCTTGTTGTAGTCGGTGATGGCTACGAGGTTGTCGAGATTCTTGTGGGCGGCGAACATGGCGGCTTCCCAGTTTTGTCCTTCGTTGGTTTCGCCGTCGCCGATGATGCAGAAAACGGTGTGATTCTGCTTGTCGAGCTTGGCGGCCAGCGCCATTCCGCACGCCACGCTAAGGCCCTGCCCGAGCGAACCGGTCGTCGCATCGATACCGGGAACGGTGCGTTCATCGGCATGCGAGGGGAGTTTTGTACCGTCGGCGTTGAGCGTTGGGAGCCAGTCTTTCGGGAAATATCCCTTATACGCCAGGGCTGCGTACCACACCGGGGCACCGTGGCCCTTGGACATCACCAAACGGTCGCGGTTTGCCCACTTGGGGTTGCTCGGGTCGACGTTCATTACGCGGTAGTACAGCGTGATGAAGGTTTCAACGAGGCTCAGTGCCCCGCCGAGGTGGCCGGACCCTGCACAGCAGACCATGTCGGTGATCACGTACCGCAGTTCTTCCGTCAGTAAATCGAATTTTTTCGCGTCAAATGCTTCGTTGTTCATCTTGCCTTTCCTTATGGAATTTTTCACTCATTCATGTTGATATCCTTGCTCTAGCAAGCCGAGCATTCTAACACGTAACCCCGCCAAATGACTACCCAAAATTTACGAGATTCCCGCGATTGATGTTCTGCGAAGCGCGGCGGGGATGTTGAGGAATATCCGGCAGAGCTTGCGGATTTTGTCGATTGCGACTACAATCCCCCGGATATTAAAATCGAAATCCGAATATCGCAATCCTAAACAAATATGAAATTCGAATAGTAAAAATTCAAAACTATGGCAGAGAACGAATTGGTGTTTTCGTTTTGAATATTCAAAATTAGAACATTCGATATTGTTTCGCTTTTAGGATTTAAAGTTTCGGATTTAGATAGACCCGTAGGCCGGGTCTTGACCCGGCGGTCCCTTTTTTAGTTACGGAATTATTTGATGATCGAAACGAAAGACACAATCATTGTCGGTATCGAAAGCAGCTGCGACGAAACCGCCTGCGCCGTTGTCGCCAACGGTTCGCGCGTGATGAGCAATGTCGTGGCGACGCAAATTGACATGCACGCCCGCTTTGGTGGGGTGGTGCCGGAAATCGCATCGCGCGCCCACATCGAGGCCGTCAATACTGTCATTCGCGAAGCACTTGATACCGCGAATATAACGTCCAACGACGTTTCGAGTGTCGCGGTCACCCACCAGCCCGGGCTTATCGGGTCGCTGCTGGTTGGGTTGATGGCGGCAAAAACGCTTTCCTGGGTCTGGGACGTTCCGATTATCGGGGTCAATCACGTTTATGCCCATGCCTACGCGGCGGCGCTGGATTCGCAGCCCATCGAGTACCCAGCTGTCGCGCTGATTTGCAGCGGGGGCCATACAGCCCTGTACCATTGCGACGCCCCAACCGAAATGCAGCTGCTGGGTTCCACAATCGACGACGCAGCCGGCGAGGCATTCGACAAAGTCGCGTCGATTCTGGGGTTAAGTTACCCCGGTGGGCCGATAATCGACAAAACCGCTCGCGACGGGAATCCCGCAGCTGTGGCGTTTCCGCGGACGCTGCTGAAAGGCCAATCGCTCGATTTTTCGTTCAGCGGGTTAAAGACGGCTGTGCTGTACCATATAAACGGTATCCCGGGGATGAAATCCACCGGCGCACCCGACGAGGCCCCGCGCGGGATCGAAAACTTCACCCCGCAGCAAATCGCCGATGTCGCCGCAAGTTTCCAGGCTGCCGTCGTCGATGTGCTGACGATCAAAATTCGGCGCGGTGTGCAGCAGACCGGCGCGAAAACGATTATCCTCGGTGGTGGGGTGGCCGCGAATTCTGCCCTTCGCGACGGTGCGGAAAAACTCGCCGCCAAGCTATCGGCCCAGCTGCGAACCGCCCCGCTGAAATACTGCACCGACAACGCCGCCATGATCGCCGGGTTAGGATATCACTACCTTGCGAAAAATCAGATTTCCGATCTTACCCTCAAGGCCACGCCCACCGTGCACATGTAATTTGCCCCGCATACGCCCGTTCGGCGGGGATTATTTGATTGAAACCGCGTGGGTTTGCTGCTAGTCTGCTCTGGTCAGATTTTTCGTAACGATTACGCCTGCGAGGAGATATGAACATGCGACTTTTGAACGTTTTGCTTTTTTCGGTTTTGCTTGGGGTTGTTTTTACCAGCGTGGGGTGCAGCTCCAGACCCACCAAGCCCGTCGAAGACCCGGCCGATAGCAGCGTCGGTGCCGAAGTATGTATCTATGAAGACGAGGAATTCTTCGAAATTGATGAGCGAGAGCGCAAGACCTCGACAGCAACGGTGGCGGCACCTGTCCCTGCGTCCGAAACCCAAACTCCTGCCACGCCCAAACGCCCGGCGCCTGCTGGTGCGGTAGCATCCGTCAGCAAAGCCAAGCCTCTCCCCGCGGTATCTTCCAAGAAACCCCCGGCGACAAAAGTAAACCCCACACCTGCGGCCAAACCCACACCACCTGTTGACGTCGCGGTTACTGACAAAGACGCCATCAAAACCGTAATGAACACTCTCGTCGAGGCCATAACCAGCAACGACAAGGCAACCTTCATGCAAAACGTCGTGGCCACTTCCAAAACCAAGCCCAATATCGAATCGATGTTCGACGCCATAGTCACCCTCCAACAATTCACCGACGCAATGACCGAAGCCTAC
This sequence comes from Planctomycetota bacterium, assembly GCA_030635145.1. Taxonomy (GTDB): domain Bacteria; phylum Planctomycetota; class Phycisphaerae; order SM23-33; family SM23-33; genus DAOVZK01. Next base: position 53,928 of record DAOVZK010000006.1, read on the forward strand.
GGTGACAACGCGATGAAGTCGCTCCCGATCCCCGTTAAACTTCCAACTTTAAACGAGCAAATGATCAACACTGCCAAAATCAAGATCCTCAGAAACAAAAAGTCCGCCGTTGTCCCGATTAAAAAAAATCAGCGTCTGAATCTGATCAAAAAAGCCGGTGCGTGGAAATGGGATATCCTGAAAATGTCTCCCCAAATGCGAAAGCCCATGTACGTGGCCATGATGAAAAAGGCCACCGCCGCCATCAAAAAAACAATGCCCAAAATCGGACAGGACGGATACACGGCGAAGAAGATCAATAACGAACTTATGCGGTCAGTAATGCCGGGGGGAATGCCGGCCGGAATGCCGAGGGGAATGCCACGCTAACGCCTATGCCTACCAACAAACCAAACGCGTATCTCGCAGCCCATCGCGACGAAAATCTCGCTGCCCTGTTCGAGCTGCTGCGGATACCGACGTCGATAAAAGACGCACCGCAGGATTATAACCGCTGTGCCGAATGGCTGCGCGATCGGCTGGTGGCGAGCGGGTTTGCAGCGGAGATTCTGACAACCCCCGATGCACCCCCGTACGTTTTCGCTGAGTATCACACCAGCGACACTGCCCCGACCGTGCTGCTGTACGGGCACTACGACGTTCAGCCGCCCGACCCGCTGGACGAATGGACGACAGAACCGTACGATCCGCAGGTTCGCGACGGGAAAATCTTCGCCCGCGGCGCCGCCGACGACAAAGGCCCGCTGTTTGCGCACATAATTGGTATCGAGGCGCTGTTGCAAACCATCGGCTTGGGCGTGAACCTCAAGGTGCTGTTTGAGGGTGAGGAGGAGATCGGCTCACCGCACATCGAATCGTTTTTGACCGAGCATCGCGAAAAGCTCCGCGCCGACACATTGGTCATCAGCGACACCGCCTTTTACGCCAGCGACCTTCCGTCGATTTCCGTGGGGTTGCGAGGCATGATGGGTGTGGAGATCGTCTGCACCGGGGCGGATCGTGATGTGCACAGCGGGGTGTATGGCGGGTTGGTGGCGAATCCGGCAAACGCGCTGGCGAGGATCATCGCCGACATGACCGACGACACCGGGCGCGTGACCATCGACGGATTCTACGACGACATCATCCCCCCCAGCGAAGACGAACTTAACAGCTGGGCGCAGGTGGAATTTGACGAACAAAAACGCGCTGCCGATCTCGGGCTAGACGGATTTCATGGCGGGCAGCGCGGCGTCGATCCGCTGCACCGCAACTGGGCACACCCGACGCTGGATTGCTCGGGAATTTCCGGCGGCCATGCAGGCCCGGGCGTTAAGACCATTATCCCCGCCCGCGCAAATGCGATTATTACGATGAGGCTGGTGCCGGGTCAGAACCCCGACAAAATTTTCGCAGCACTGCAGCAGTTCGTTGCAGACCATACCCCGCGAGGAATTACGTCTGAGGTTACCCTCCACGCCGCCGGGCGAGCAGCGTTGTTTCCCACCGATTCACCGTACGCCCAGGCCGGTGCCGCCGCCATGCAGCAGGCCTTCGGGAAAGCTCCAGCCTGGGTGCGATGTGGTGCCTCGATTCCGATTACGGAAGTCTTCCAACGGACGATGAATCTCGACCCCGTCATGCTCAGCATCGGCGCACCGGATGACAACGTCCATTCACCGAACGAAAAGCTTGACATCGATATGCTATACAAGGGCGCCGAGATGGCCGCGGCGTTCTACCAGATTCTCGCGGATTAAATTTCCGACGGCGTCGATGATTTGTAGGGGGCAGGCATGGTCAGCCCGCAGGGATGGCCATGAACGAGTTTCGTAGGGTCGGCCATTGCCGACCATCGGCAGCGCCGAAGATAATATTAGCATTGTCATTGCGAGCAAAGCAAAACAATCTCATTTTTGGCAGTTTAGATTGCCGCGTCGCTACGCTCCTCGCAATGACACCATGAAAGGCGGTCGGCAATGGCCGACCCTACAACTATACAAGGGCGCCGAGATGGCCGCGGCGTTTTATGCAATCCTCGCGAGTTAGAGCATTTTTAAATTACAATTGCACAATTTCACAGTTCCCCCGTGCCAGCCTCGCCAACGCCCGCATCTACACAACATTATTCATGGGACAGAGTACTAAGGTTTCCAGGTTTTTGGTTTGTCGGTGGGCTTGATGGGTTGTTTTTTCGAGGGTTTGGTTTTGTCCTGGATTATGATGATTTTAATTTTCTGGCCCGTACCTTTACAGATGTCGCATTTTAGTTTTCCGGCACCGCTGCACTTGTCGCACTTGACATAACCTTTATAGACGCTTTTACTGCAATGCGGACAAACCCACGTAACGTAAGTCTTAACACCGCGCTCGTCCATGATGCTGACGCAATCGGGGCAGGGTTCCCATTTTCTGACCAACTTTGTCCTGGTATGCCACTTGCCCTTGTACTTATACGGTATCTTTTTTTTGTAATCCTTCGGGAGCTTGCCTTTACCGTTACACTTGCGGCATTTGTCGTACCAGTTAGCGTGTTTTTGCTTCTTGTTGTCGATATGGGTGCACTTGACATATCCCGACCCTTTACACCTGGTGCACTTGGCCAGTCCAGCTCCATTGCAGACGGGGCAGGCGTTGAGATTTTTCTTTTTCGATTTGATTTTAATTTTGGGAGGCTTTGTGGGGGATCGCCCCGGGGCCTTTCCGAATTTTTTCGGAGCCGGTGGTTTCTTGGCCTGCGCTAACCGAAACTCGAACAGTTTTTTCGGCCATTTGGCTTTGGCGTTGCGGGCAAGCCGGTCGGCCTGCTCGGTTTTGTCATTCTTTCTGAGCTTGGCGCTTTTTTCGAGAAGTTTTTTTTGCCGCTCCTTAAGCCCCTTGATCGCATCTTCGTAAACCGGTACCGCATCTTTGTAGTTTCCGGAACTCGCCAATCGCTCCGCTGCCGAAAACAGCGGAAAATCCTGGAGTATCACCCGCCGCACACTCACCAGCGGTTTGGCGACGGTCTTTCCCGACAGCATGGTGAACTTGATGAAATCTTTGCTGACATTAACCACCTGCACTTTGGTGTACGGCAGGGCGAGAATTTTGACTTCGTCGGTTATCCCCGTGGGGGCCACCGCAAGTACGCACAAAATCGTAACAAGTGTTCCTGTAAGAAGTTGTCTGGGATTGTAGTTAGGCATGGTCTTGTCACCTCGCAACTTTAAGTTTCGCACCACTGAATTTCCAGAATCGGCGAATTTCGCACTTTCGCTGCCTCCATTTAGACATTATTTGGAAAATTTGGCAAGGATAATTTAACACCGCAGCCCAAGTTTTGGGTCGCTGTCGTTGCCGGTTATGGCTAGAAATCACTTGCGAATTGCCTCGATTGCCCCGATAATGTTCCGGAATGATTGGCAGGAGCGCATAATTCGCTCCGCGGGCCTGTCGGCCGAATTGCCGGTAAGCTCTGATGTGCTGTCCAGGTGACCGGCCATAACTGCTGGTTGAGGATAATGTCGATGGCGAAATCGAAGAAGAATAACGATATAGAATTGGGAATAGCCCTGCCGTTTGAGGCGCCCGTGGCCCGGCTGCAATCGCAAATCAGCGAGCTTGAATCCGAGCAAATCCGCACCGGCCGCGATTTCTCCACCGAGATCCGCCAGCAGCGCGCACAGTACGTTTCGATGCTCCGCAAAATTTATCAGAACCTGACCCCGTGGGAAACTGTACAAGTCGCGCGGCACCCGCATCGCCCGCTGGGCCGCGACTACATCGACCTGCTCGTGAAGAATTTTGTCGAGCTGCGCGGCGACCGTCGATTTGCCGACGACAAAGCCATCTTCGGAGGCTTCGGGCGAATCGGCACGGAAAAGGTCATGGTTATCGGCCAGCATAAAGGCCGCGACACCAAGGAAAAAATCGCTCACAATTTCGGCATGGCCCAGCCGGAAGGATATCGCAAGGCCCTGCGACTGATGAAGCTCGCCGAAAAATACAAACTTCCCGTCGTGACATTTATCGATACGTCGGGTGCGTATCCGGGGATTGGCTCGGAAGAGCGCGGCGTAGCCGAGGCCATCGCGCGCAACCTGCTCGAGATGAGCCGGCTGAAAACTCCCATCGTCTGCGTCGTGATTGGCGAGGGCGGAAGCGGCGGGGCACTTGGCATTGCCGTCGGGGACAAAGTCGCCATCATGGAATACGCCTACTACTCGGTCATCAGCCCCGAAGGCTGCGCTTCGATTTTGTGGCGCACGGCCGAGAAGGCATCCGAGGCCGCCGACGCACTCAAACTCACCGCTCCGCATTTGCAGGAACTCGGCGTCGTGGACGAAATCGTTCTCGAACCGCTCGGTGGTGCACATCGTAATCCCCAAGAAGCTGGGCACAATGTCGAGCAGTTCATCATCCGCAACATCCGCGCATTGAAAAGATTCAAGCTCGAGAATCTGCTCGACAAGCGATACGAAAGCTGGCGGAAAAAAGGTGCGGTTCTCGAAAATCCGCCCAAGGCAAAACCGCAAAGCAAAACCATCGCCTGATCTGCGGTCTATGATTTCGGGCGGCAAGCGTTCCCCTCTTCTTCCTGTCAATCAAACTAATACCTTTTTTTGACAGGATCACAGGATAAAGCAAATTGCCAATTTCCCTTTTACGAATTTCAATTGTAAATTTGAAATGGGAAATTGAAAATCAGGTCATCTTGTTATCCTGTCTAAAAATTTTGGCATGCGTTTCCGGCGCGCGGTTTATCGGCCGAAATCTACACGTTTGTGGAATTTCCACGAGGCCGTAGTTTCGCCATGCCAATGTACACGTTTGCGTAGAATCGAAAAGTAGTGTATAATCTTACAGATCAGCGATGCATTTTTCCGGCGATTGAAAAGCGATCGAAGCGGCCGGAAATCCGGGGGCGAATTGGATTCGACCGGACGGTGTGATGCGTCGGTGGCGTGCCGAGGTTCCAGGTGGCCTCGTAAAACCCTGGACACTTTTAGTTGCCAAACCGCAACTTCAAATGGCTGCGTAGATTACGCAACCCGTTTTTGGCGTCTTTGCTCGTGGGACATCAACGACGACGCACAGCGAGCTTGCTGGTAGAGAGTTGTCCGGTTACTCTCCCGGGACATTTGTCGGGCTGGTGGAAACAGAATCCTGTCGATTGGAGTCTGTATCCGCGAGAAACAAATAATCGAATACGCACGTAGAAACCGGCGTTGATACGTCACGGGACGCGGGTTCGATCCCCGCCGCCTCCAGTGGGCTCGCGTAGTAAAATCTATGCGAGCCCAACGCGATAATGGGGTTCGCGCGAAATCAGATTTTCTACAATCTACAAAAAGGGTCGCCCATGAGCAAACAGCATACGATCGGCAGCTACCTCATCGACAAACTTTCTTCGCACGGGGTTGGCCATATTTTCGGCGTACCGGGCGATTACGTTTTGGGTTTGTACAAGCAGCTGGAAGACAGCAAGCTGAAAGTGATAAACACCTGCGACGAACAAGGCGCCGGTTTCGCCGCCGACGCCTACGCCAGAGTCAACGGCCTTGGCGCCGTCTGCGTTACGTATTGCGTTGGCGGGTTGAAGGTCGCAAACACAACCGCCCAGGCCTTCGCCGAAAAATCGCCCGTCGTCGTCATCAGCGGAGCGCCCGGGACAAACGAACGCACCAAAACCCCGCTGCTGCATCATCGGGTTCGCGATTTCGACACGCAGCTGAAAGTCTTCGAGCAACTCACCGTGGCCTCTACCGTACTCGACGATCCCCGCACGGCCTGCAGCGAAATCGACCGCGTGTTCGCCGCTGCCCTTCGATACAAGCGTCCCGTGTACATTGAACTCCCGCGCGACATGGTTTCCGCCCCCGCCGATCCGCCGCAGAAATCGAACGACACCGTGCGATCAAGCGACCCTGTCGCACTTGACGAAGCATTGCGAGAGGCTGTCGGTATTATCTCCGCCGCGAAAAAACCCGTGATCCTTGCCGGTGTGGAGATGCACCGTTTCGGTTTGCAGGATGCGTTGCTGAAGCTGTTGGACAAAACCAAAATTCCGGTCGCCTCTACGATCCTGAGCAAGTCGGTCGTCGTGGAAAATCATCCGCAATATCTTGGCGTGTACGAAGGCGCCATGGGCCGTGAGGAAGTTCGGGAGTATATCGAGTCCAGCGACTGCCTCATTCTTCTTGGCGTGTTTATGAGCGATGTGAATCTCGGAATTTTTACCGCCCATCTCGATCAGGGCAAATCGATTTCCGTCACCAGCGAAAAGGTTTCGATTCAACATCACAGCTACGATGGCGTGGAGATGGACGATTTCATCGCCGGGCTTATCGCCGCCGACATGGGTAAACGCAAGGTTCCCGATATTCCGAATCCGCCGCTTCCCGAACCCGCCAATCCTACCACTGGGAAACCGATGACCGTGCGATATTTGTTCCAGCGGCTGAATTCGTTTCTGGACGACAACACCATCGTGATCGCCGACCCCGGTGACGCCATGTTCGCCGCGATCGACATGAACATTCATTGCGCGACGGAGTTCCTATCCCCGGCCTACTACACGTCGCTCGGGTTTGCTGTTCCGGCAAGCATCGGTGCCCAGCTCGCCAACCCACAGCTGCGCCCGCTGGTGCTGGTGGGCGATGGTGCGTTTCAAATGACCGGCATGGAAGTCGCGTCGATTGCGAGGTTCGGGTTGACTCCGATAATCATTGTGCTGAACAACCAGGGATACGGCACCGAACGCCCGATGCTGGACGGTGCATTCAACGACATTCCATCATTAAACTACGCCCGCATTCCCGAGCTTCTCTCGGCCGGTAAGGGATACGACATCCACACGGAAGATCAGCTGGAATGTGCGTTGCAGGAAGCCCAAAAGCATACGGATAGCTTTTGCATTTTCGATGTTCACCTCGATCCGGCAGATCGGTCGATGGCACTTGAGCGATTGACTACTGTCTTGGGCAAGCGAGTGAAATAGCTCAGTAGGGTGCATAACTCGTTACGCACCGATTGATGTGTATTGATTATTGGTGCGTAAGCAAGTCCGTAGGCCGGGTCTCGACCCGGCGAAAAGTAAACTCGAAATAAGAATGTCGAAATCCTAAACAAATACAAATTTCGAAATTTAAAATAAATTCAGGCAACAATTCGGTATTTTTGTTTTGAAAATTATAATTTTGAACATTCGATATTGTTTCGCATTTAGGATTTCGCGATTCGGATTTAGCTTATGATGCCGGGTTAAAACCCGGCCTACATCTCACGTACACAGAGACAACTTTTATCGTCGCCGACGCTTTTTGCTGTCGCGGGATTTCCTGTCACTCCGTTTGCCGTCACGCCGTTTTTCATGCCGCTTACGTTCCCATTTGTGGTGACGTTTTTCATGCTTCCATTCATCTTTTTCCCATCGGCGGTTGTGATTGTCCTTCTCGTAACGAACTACCACAACATCACGCTTTGTGCGCATACGCCTTCGGCCGTGATGCGAACGATCATCGCATCCGGCGAATAAAAGCGAGGCAAAACCTACCATCAGAATTACAACACTCAGCATGGTTATTGACTTTTTCATCGTATCGCTCCTTTCGCAAATTTTTCATTTTTCAACACACAATTTTTAATCGCTGGCAGCTTCGATCCGTCACTGGTACTAACGTTGACGGCGGCGGAATATTGCCAGATTTACGCAGATAATCGGGGTAAATTTTCGGCGCAGAATGCCGGGATAACAGTTGCCAAAGGTATTCTATCAACCTAAAATCGGCAGGTGGTATGATCTAAAACATGGAGAGCATGATGGAAAAATTAATGTGTCTACTTATTGTTTCGATTAGCTTCGGGGTGTCTGGAATTTTAATCGCCGCCGAGGTCGATAAAAAGTTTCTGGCAACGCTCCCCAAAAAAGAGCAGGAAATGAAAGACGATGTGGACCACTGGGGGCTGCCGTTCGCTGATCAATTGCGACGTTTTATCAAGGCTCGTTCGCAGCTGCAAGATCAGCTCGGAGCAAAGGCGCCCAAAAATTTTCTTGTTGGCATCCAGCACGGCTTGGAGAAAGTTCCATTAAACAAGTACTGGTTCAAGGGAAAGTACACTAACGAAATTAATTTGACGGCGGCCAGGAACGAATACGAAAATTTTCAGGTTGCTGTCTTGCCCGAGATCGGAAAAACGCTGGATAACGTTACGCTGTCTGCCGGGCCGTTAAAATCGGCGGACGGAAAACACAGGATCGCGGCGGCCAATATTCGCATTTATCGTGTTGGATATGTAAAAACGGTTCCGGCGCAGTATCCTTCATTATACACGGGGATGTGGCCGGACATATTGTTGCCCAACAAGCCGATCAAAATCACCGGCATCGATCTGGGCCTCTTCTGGGTGGAAATCAAGGTTCCCAAAGATGCCCCAGCTGCTGACTACGAAGGAGAGTTAAAACTCCAGGCCGATGGCGAATCTCTGGGCGTCAAAGTTAAACTTCATGTCTACAACTTTGCCTTGCCGGATCGAGTGCCGTTTCCCGTGGCGGTTTGGACTTCTCCCTCGCTGCCGTGGGGCGAAAAGATGTCGCCCGAACAATACCGCAAGCTTGCCAGTGAATTTTTGAAACATGGAATTGATCCAATATCTATTGGCGGAAATTTTGTTTCCTTAAAGGACAATGATTTTCAAACCCTTGATGAAAATCTGCAGTATTGTCTCGATCGGGGCTTGCAGGCATTCCAGATTTCGTCAGCCGGGAAAGACCCTGAAAAGCTGAAAAAGTATGTGGCGCATCTGCGAGAAAAAGGCTGGGTTGATAGAGCGTTGATATACCTCGGCCCGGATGAGCCTGACGACAAAAAATTCAAAACCCAAAACATTCCCGCTTATCAGAAATTCCATGCGGCTTATCCCGACGTCAAGGCATTTTTGGCTAGTGAGTATCATGAGAATATGGATAAGGGTTGCGATATTTGGATGACGGATGTTTCTACGGGGAAGGGCCCAGCCTTCGCGGCGAAAAATAAGGGCAAGGCAAATCTTTGGCTGTACTTCTGTCACTTGCCTATAAGAATCGATTATTATCGCCCTCTGGTTCAGGCCCCGAATCTGCAAATTGACAATGAAGCCATCGAAAATCGTCTGACCCTTTGGCTGTGCTGGAAGTACGGAGCAGAGGGGATGTTTATATGGGCAGGTAATCGAGAGTGGGCAAAACCGGAAATAGATCGTCGCGACTGGAAAACCAAAGGCTGGGAACTTACGAAAAAGCCTTACGGTTTTCCTTATGCCGGTATTCACAACGGTAATGGATACCTGATTTATCCCGGTGCCAACCCCAGTATCCGCATGAAAATTCTTCGCGACGGTTCGGAAGACTTGGGATACCTTTCGATTCTCAAAGAATTGCAGCAAAAGAGTTCGGACAACGCCTTCAAAAAAGAAGCAGAAGCCTTAATCTCTGTTCCGGCGAGCGTGTTGGTAGATGCTCATTATTTCAACAAAGACCCGGACGCACTATTAAAAGCCAGAAACCAAATCGCGGAACTTATTGAAAAAGGTTCCCAAAACGATAACGAATAAATAAACCAGATGGCCGGTGGGCTTACACCTGCACGGTTTTGGCTTGATTGCGGAGGTGACGTTTGCGGTCGGCCTCTTTGAGGAACCGTTTTCGTAGCCGTATCGATCCGGGCGTGAGTTCCACGAGTTCGTCGCTTTCGATGTACTCCAGCGAGCCTTCGAGCGAGTATTTTCGCGGGGCCTTGAGCGTTACGGTCGCGTCTTTGTTGGCCGAGCGTACGTTTGTGAGGTTCTTCTTGCGAACGACATTGGCAGGGAGGTCGTTGTCGCGGCAATGCTCACCGACGAGCTGGCCTTCGTAAATCTGATCGCCCGGGGAGGTGAACATAATCCCGCGGCCGGCGAGTTGGTCGAGGGCATACGCGGTAACCTGCCCGGTTTCGGTGGCGATGAGCACCCCGTTTTGTCGGCTTGGAATTTCACCGCGAAATTCTCCGTACTCGGCGAAGCGATGGTTCATTATGGCTTCCCCGGCGGTGGCGGTCAGCAGTCTGCTGCGCAGCCCGATTAATCCGCGCGACGGAATCATAAATTCCAATTGCGTGCGATTACCCTGCGTGTCCATGTGGGTCATGTCGGCCTTGCGGTCACCGAGCAGCTGCATGACGGGCCCGACGCTTTCGGCGGGGGTGTCGATGATGAGCTTTTCGATGGGTTCGGTTTTTTTGCCGTTTTCGTCGCGATGGAAAATCACCTCGGGCTTGCCGACGCAAAGCTCGTAACCTTCGCGACGCATATTTTCCAACAGGATACCCAGGTGCAGCAGCCCGCGGCCTGAGACGTTAAACTCGTCGCCGCGATCTTCCACGCGGAGTGCGACGTTGGATTGCAGCTCTTTGTCCAGCCGTTCGCGGAGTTGGCGGTTGGTGACGAATTTGCCCTCACGGCCGGAAAATGGTCCGTCGTTGATGCGGAATGTCATGTGCAGTGTTGGTTCGTCGATGCCTACCGGCGGTAAGGCGATGGGGTTGTCGATGTCGGCCAGTGTATCGCCGATGTCTACTTTGTTGAGCCCGACGACGGCGAACAGGTCGCCGACTTCGATGCGGTCGGTTTCGTTTCGGCCCAGACCCTCGAACCGCAACAGTTGTCCGATTTTCTGTTTGGTCTGCTTGCCTTCGCGGTCGATTCGCATGATTGGTTCCCCGGCCTGCAGAGACCCGGCAAACACACGCCCGATACCGATTCGTCCGACGTATTCGCTGTAATCGATCGACGTGATCAGTGCCTGCGTCGGGGCATCGCCATCGAGGTCCGGCACGGGGATGTACTCGATAATCGCGTCGAACAGGTCGTGGACATCTTCGCTTTCACCGGGGAAGCGGTGGTTGTCTTCGCGCACTGCCCAGCCGTTTTTTGCCGACGCGAAAACCGTCGGAAATTCCAGCGCGTGGTCGTCGGCACCGAGTTCCACGAGCAGATCGAAAACTTCCTCGTGTACTTTCTCGGCACGAATGTCCGGGCGGTCCATTTTGTTGATGACCACAATCGGTTGCAGGTGCAAATCGAGTGCCTTGCTCAGAACGTATCGCGTTTGCGGCATGACACCTTCGAAGGCATCGACCAGCAGCAGTACACCGTCGGCGAGTTTCAAAACGCGCTCGACCTCACCGGAAAAGTCGGCGTGCCCGGGGGTGTCGACGATGTTGATGTGATACGAGTTGCCAGTGCGGTCGGTGTAGTTGATGGCACAGTTTTTCGCGAGGATGGTAATCCCGCGTTCGCGTTCGATGTCGTTGCTGTCGAGAATGCACTCGCCATGCAGCTCGCCCTTACCGAACTGCCCGCTCTGGCGCAGCAGCTGGTCGACCAGCGTGGTCTTACCGTGGTCAACGTGTGCGATGATTGCGATGTTGCGAATATTTTGTCTTGCCATTTTTTATATCTTTTCAATAACGTTTTTGTAACTATTAGGACACGGGGTAGAAGAGGGGATAATTTCTGAAATACGAACAAATTCACGACTCTGCTTCGCGAAACAGATAATTTCCGTTTCGGATTTCGGGGGGATGAGTCTTACGAATTTAGCTTCGTGGGTGTGAAGCTTCGATATTCAAACAAGCCCGTTTATACCAGAGCGTCGGGCCAGAAAACCGCGCGGAGCCTTCGCAGCCGGCTGGTGTTCAGCAGCGAAAAAGCGGTCCGAAATTCTTTGCGGTAAGAAATCATGGGTCAGGAGTGTATCACGCTTTTAAAGATCGTCAAGGGTTTTCCCAATTATTCTCGGCAGCATTATGGCTGCTGCGTGGCCGCTAATTTACGCTGACGATTAGTTCGTCGAATCGCAAATCAATGTATTCGTTTTTTCCGGCTAAGCGCCCGCGGTTGCGCGAAACGTATTCGTCGAGGCGCTGCATTTTCGTTTCCGGGGGTACGACCCAGTCGCCGCCTTCCGGGCGTGGGAATCTGCCCAGCCTTATTGTAGTTTGCCGATCGCGGCCGACCTGGGCGTAGTAGACCAGCTGTGGGGCAGTGTCGGAAATTCGGTTGCCGTAGTTTTGCACGTCGGCGACGGTAATCTGATGGGCGTACGGTTTGGCCTTGACGAGCTTGATCATTTCGATCCCCGCTGCCAGCTCGGTGGCGTTCCATTTTTCACCGGGAATCGGCGGTACAAGCCCCACGCCCTTGACGGTAATATAGTGGATGCGCGCCGCCGACTGCGGGGCCTGATACCTGGACAGATAAGTTGCGTGCTGCGCACCGTTGCGGGTTTCCCAACGCGGTACAAATCGCGACGGCAGAACGAAACCGTGTTCGTCGAAGTACACCATGCCGCCTTCAAACGGCGCGCGCGCGAACGGCTTGCGGAACTTCGCGCGGACAATCACCACGTTTTGCTTATCGATGCGGGCGGTCTGAATTTTTCGAACGTTCAGAACGTCGGCAATCCAAGGGTTGTTTTTGGCGAGTTTGAAAACTTCCCCGCAAAAAGCTTTGCTGCCAAAATTACGGTCGCCGGGCGTAATATTTTTGACGATATCGCGGTGGAGTTCTTGCGGCATCCAGTCGGGTGCGCCGACGAGCTCTACGCAAAATTCTCGTTGCACAGCTGCCTGTTGATCGTCCAAAACTTTGCGTTGCATGGCTCGCAGACCGATGGTCACCACCATTACGGCGGCGGCGGTTAATACCAGGAACATCGTGCCACGTGCGAAGGCTGCCCCGTGCTGCCGGCGGACAGAATCGATAAACGATCCGATTCGCGAAGGTGTAGTTTTGCGTTTTGCTTTTCTGCTGCGAGAAGCAGGAACTTTTTTTCGTTTAGCTGCCACTTTGTCTCCAATCACTCTTTGTCAAATCTAATGTGTTACGTCTCTTTCCATCGCCATCTTCACAATTCGGTCAGCCAGTGCGGGCATATCGATCCCGGCGCGACTGGCGGCGAGCGGCACGAGCGAATGGGTCGTGAAGCCCGGAATTGTGTTGATTTCCAGTACCTGCAAAACGCCATCGGCATCGAGGATAAAATCCACGCGAGAAATATCGCGTGCGTTGATTGCTTCGTGCGCGGTTATCGCGTCGTTGTAAATTTGCTGCATCATCGAAGAGTCCAGATCATCGGGGAAGATAAACTCCGTCCCGGAACCGTCCTCGTACTTGGCGGAGTAATCGTAAAACGTGTGTGGTGTTACGATTTCGATTATCGGCAGCGGTTCATCACCGAGAATGCCCACGGTAAGCTCGCGGCCTGCGACAAATTTCTCGATCATGCAGCGGTCGTATGTGTCCAGCAGGTTGGAAACGGCAGCTACGCGAGATGCTTCGTCGCGGACGATGATAGTGTCGACACTCGAACCTCCGCCGATTGGTTTTACAACGACAGGCACCGGAATTTTTTCGATCAGTGGTTGCGATTCTTCGAGGTGCTGAAAGTTTTCGATTACCGTCCAGTCGGGCGTGCTAAGCCCGCTGCGTCGAAACAGCTGCTTGCTGGCGGGCTTGTCCATTCCTAACATGCTCGCCCGGGGGCACGACCCGATATACCGCAACCCGCGATCTTCGCACAGCTGTTGCACCTCGCCAGACTCGCCGAACTCTCCGTGTAGTGCGATGAACACTACGTCGATTCCGTTGCGGTCGAGTGCGGTGGTGTTGGTGGGGCAGATGTCGGCGCGCGTCACGCGATGCCCCGCAGCCTCCAGCCCAGCTGCGACGTTTTCACCGCTCATCAGCGAAACATCATGCTCGAAGGATGGCCCGCCCATCAGCACCGTTATGTCCAAGTGATCCGTCACTTTTTACGTCTCGTTTCCGTTTTTGTTATAGCTGGTGGTTACCAATTACCAGACTTCGATTTCTTTTTCGAGGTTCACGCCGAATTCTTTGGCGACGGCATCGCGGATCATATCGATCAGTTTCAGCACATCGAATCCGGTGGCACCTTTGTCGGCGAGTATGAAGTTGGCGTGTTTGTCCGACACATGCGCGCCTCCGACACGTTTGCCTTTCATTCCTGCCTTGTCGATCAGTGCACCGGCACTCATACCGCGCGGATTGCGAAATACGCATCCGGCGTTGCGGTGCGAGAGCGGCTGAGAATTTTTCTTGTAGATCCAGATTTGCTTGACCTCTTTGAGGATGCGGTGCGGGTCGTCTTCGATCAGCAAAAACGATGCACCGATAATGAACTTCGACGAAATGTTGGAGCTGCGATATGCAAAGGCAAGGTCTTCTCGTAGGCGCTCGAAAATCTCACCGTTGCGATTCATCACCGTCACCGATTCGATCACGCTTCCGATATCGCCAAACGCCCCGCCGGCGTTCATCCGCACGCATCCGCCCACGGTTCCGGGAATTCCCGTCAGCCCCTGCAGCCCGCTGTATCCCTGGCGAACGCATTGCAGCACCAACTTGCCCATGTCCACCCCGGCACCGGCGGTTAAGGTGTCGTCCTGAAACGTCATCTCTTTAAACTCTTTCCCGCCAAGGTGAATCACCACGCCCTTAACGCCCGAGTCGGCGACGAGAAGGTTCGCGCCAGATCCCAACACGTACATTGGCATGTCGTTTTCGTTGCATCGCTTGACAACTTCAACCAGGTCGGTTCGCGTTTCTGGAATCACGAAATACTCAGCAGGCCCGCCCAGGCGAAACCATGTGTGCTTCGCCATCGGTTCGTCAGTTTTAACCGTTGCGTTTAGTCCATCAAATAAAGTCATGTGTTATTTCCTGTCCATCACCGCACACGTCGTGCTTATGTTATTGCTTGTCGTTAATCCATTGAACAAATTCGTCGGCAACCTGCCACACGTTCCCCGCCCCCATGGTTACCACGAGGTCGCCAGGTTCAAAAATGCCCTTGAGATACTCCACGATCATCTCGAACGTCTTGAGATAAATCGCCATGCCACCGCGCAGCCGAATCTGAGCGACAAGATCCTTGCTCGAGACGTAATCTTTTTCCTGCTGCGAGTCGCGAACGAAATAAATGTCCGGCACGATGACCTCGTCGGCAAGTGCGAAACTTTGCGCGAAATCTTTCAGTAAAAATCGCGTTCTGCTGTGCTGGTGAGGCTGAAAAATGCAAATCACTCTCCGCGGTTTGTGAGCGTTCACCAACGCCCGCAGCGTAGCCTGAATTTCCGTCGGGTGATGAGCAAAGTCGTCGACAACCACGACTTCATCGTCGCTGTGCTTGACCGTCATCCGCCGCTTTACGCCTTCAAATGTTTCCAGGTTGCGGAGAATTTCCTCGGCTCCCAAACCGGCGTGATGCAAAATCGCAATGGCCCCCAGCGAGTTGTACGCGTTGTGCAAACCCGGTAGCGGGACGGTGACTTGCCCGAACGGTTGGTCGTCTTTGGTTATGGTCATGGTCACTTTACCGCGATCGGTTGTGACGTTTGTTCCGCACCACGTGCATCCTTCGGTCATGCCGAAAGTTTCTACGGTGCAGTCGGCGTCGCGGACGGCTTCGAGAGCGTTGCGGTCTTCGCCGTTGCATACCAGCACACCCCCGGGTTGAATACCGGCGGCAAATGCGCGGAAGGCTTCGATAATCGCGTCCAAGTCGCGGTAGCAGTCGAGGTGGTCTTCCTCGATGTTTAAAATTGCAGCGTATTTTGGGTTGAGGTGCAAAAAGCTGCGGTCGAATTCGCACGCCTCGGCGACGAAATGATCGCCATGCCCCACACCGCAAGGCCCGCCCAGCTGCTCGACGTTGGCACCGATGATGTAGCTCGGATCGACGCCCGCCTGCGACAACACATACGACACCATCGCCGACGTCGTGCTCTTACCGTGCGTGCCGGTAATCGCAAGCCCGATTTTTTCGCTCATCAGTCGCCCCAGCATTTGGGCGTATTTCAGCACTTGCAGTTTTCGCGCTCGTGCTTCGATGAGTTCGGGGTTCTGCTCGTCGATGGCGGCGGAGTATACGACGATGTCGCAGTTGTCGGGGATGTTTTCACCACGCTGCGAAATATGAATCGTCGCGCCCTGGGCTTCCAGCCGGTCGAGTGCATCGCTGCTTGCCATATCCGAACCCGTGACGCATGCTCCGCGATCCAGCAACACACCGCCCAACGCCCGCATGCCGCTACCACCCACACCAATCAGGTGAATGTGCTTACCAGCGTATGCCCCGCCCTTGGTTTCTCCGGGCGTTGCGTTCGGATTTTCGGATTTATGCGTCATGTCGTTTTTCCATCGCAAAATTGTTCGAGGCCGCTGCTTAAACACCGCCACCAAAACAGCGCACAGCTACCGCGCACCGTTAAGTTTATCGTCAAAACAGCAGAGATAGCTTTAGGTGTAGATTTTTTCGTTAAATTCGTCAAATCGTTCAAAATTCGGAGGTTTTGTGGTATCCTGATACTTCGTCGTGCAGGTGCCGGACGGAATTTCGAAATTTGCGTCTGGAGAAGTGTAAAATTCTCCATCACCATCGGCCGATAATGACATAACGGTCGCCTTGCGGCCCGTGCATAGAAAGGTTGATATGAGCAGTAAATCGATTCCACTTTCGAGTCAGGACATTACCGAATCCGAGATCCAGGCCGTCGTCGACGTTATGCGTGGTGACCGATTGAGTTTGGGCCCGAGGCTTACGGCGTTTGAGGCTGGGTGTGCCGCCAAGGCCGGGCGAAAATACGGCATCGCCGTCAACAGCGGAACCAGCGGGCTGCACCTGTGCGTCAAGTCGCTCGGTATCGCGGACGGCGACGAGGTTATCACGACGCCGTTTTCATTTATCGCGACGACCAATTGCGTTTTGTTCGAGCGCGGGCGGCCCGTGTTTGTGGATATCGACCCCGAAACATACAACATGGATCCTGCTGCCACGGCCGCGGCGATCACGCCTAAAACTAAGGCGATCTTGCCGGTTGAGGTTTTCGGCAACACGGCGCACTTCGACGAGTACGAGCAAATTGCCCGCGACAATAACCTGGTGATGATCGAAGATTGCTGCGAAGCGCTCGGTGGAGTTCTTGACGGCCGACCGGCGGGAAATTTTGGCGAGTGCGGGGTCTTTGCGTTTTACCCGAACAAGCAGATCACGACGGGCGAGGGCGGAATGATCGTCACCGACAGCGAAGACATTCGCGACATGTGCGTGTCGTTGCGCAATCAGGGCAGGGCGACGGAGGCATGGTTAGCACATGCACGGCTGGGATACAACTACCGCATGAGCGACATTACCGCGGCCATCGGCGAGGTGCAAATCCAGCGACTCGACGAAATTCTCGACAAGCGCCGCCGCGCATCGCAAATGTACGACGAAGCCTTCGCCCCCCTCGCCGCCACCGGAAAAATCGTGCTTCCGCCTATGGCGCATCGCGAAAGTGCAAGCTTCTTCGTCTACGTAATACGACTCGCCGACGAGTTTGCCCCCGAAGCTCGCCAGGCCGTCATGCAGCACCTGCAGCAACAAAACATCGGATGCAATTGCTACTTCGTTCCGATCCACACCCAGCCGTACATCTCGGAACTGCTCGGCACCTCTCAAGGCGACTTCCCCGTTACCGAACGCATCGCTGCCCGAACCGTCGCGCTGCCGTTCTTCGCGAACATTACGCAACAGCAGGTCACCCGCGTGGTCGACGAAGTAACAAAGTTCGTAAATAAACTTTAGGAAAGATGATGATATGGGTAATGGTGTGTCGGTAGCAATTGTTAGCCCTGTTCTCTATCCCGGTGATAAATCTGCAAATCTCGCTAAAATGGAACAGATTTTTGAGAAAGAAAATGGTTCTATGACAGAACTATTCATTTTTCCTGAGGCGAATATTATCGGTGGGTTCTGGAAAGATGGAGATAAAGATTATAAACAATTAGCAGAAGATGTTCCAGAGGGAGAATCGTGTCAGAGAATATGTCGACTTGCAAAAGAACATCAAAAGTTTATTTGTAGTGGAATTATCGAAAAAAGTGGAGGCCAGTATTTTATTACCCATTTTATTTGTGGGCCTGAGGGTTATATTGGAAAGCAAAGGAAGCTATATGTAAAAAAACCAAGCGACGATAGCATTTTAGACGGTGGTATTGGAATTCATGTTTTTGATATTTTAGGTCATCGCTGTTTGATACTTGCCTGTGCTGATATTCTGCTTCCAGAAGGTGGTATTTTATCAGGACTCGAACAAGTGTCTCTGGTTATTTCGCCGATTGATTGTTTTTATGAAAATCAACATGAAGTCATTAAAAGAATAATGCGTGTGAGAGCGATGGATGCTTGTGCATGTGTAGCGGCTGCTTTTGGGCACGATCCCAATGCTGACAATCAGCAGGTTTTGGCTGGAATCGCCCTGAATAATCGTGGCGACATTTTAGCCTTTCACCCAAGACCTTCTCTTGAAGATCGTATTTTGAAAACTACTTTGCCCCTAGAGGAACCCAAGTATCGGTGGGATGGCGTGCTGGCGAGATCGCAAACATTGCTTGGTCTGATGGGAGATAAATCTTAGGCTGGGGCTGTGGGATGTTGCGAGCAATTGAGAACGAAGAATCATGGCCATCGGAGTACCGCTGACCATGCCACCCTCTCAAAAAAAGTTCAGCAATGTGAACTTTTTGTTTGCCAAGGTGAACAATTGTGGTAAACTTTTTATATGGCGTAGGGTCGGCCGTTGCCGACCATCTTCAGATACGGTAAACCAATTGGTCGGCAATGGCCGACCCTACTTGTTCAGCATGGATTGATCAGGAGCGGTTGCATTGCCGAAAGTTGCAAAAAAATTAACATCCTCCCTGGAGGATTACCTTGAAGCGATTCTGGACTTGACGGATAAGTCCGGCCGCGCGCGTGTTCGAGATATCGCCGAGCGTATCGGGGTGGGTAAACCTGCCGTCACCGCAGCGCTTAAGGAACTAACCTCGCGCAAGCTCATCGCCTATGCTCCCTACAAGCCCATCACGCTGACGAAGCGGGGTTGGACAGCCGGTGAGGTAGTTCGCCGGCGGCACAAGATGCTCAAAGATTTCATGATCGAAGTACTGGGCCTTGACGAAAGCTCCGCCGACTCTAACGCCTGCCGCGTCGAACACGCCATAGATCGCGATTTTCGCGAACGCCTCGGAATGTTCGCCGAGTACATCCACCACGCTCCACCGCGATACCGAAAATGGATCGCCGATTTCGTAGAAACGGCAAACGACAAGGGTGAAATATGATGGTTTGTCCTGCAGGTAAAAATTCTCCCAACTCCTCGCTGCCGCTGAAGGACGCCTCGCAGGGCGATACGGTTAAGCTCATGGACATTCGCGGTGGCGCGAGGCTGCAACACCGCCTCGCCGAGATGGGCTTAACCCCGGGTACGGAATTTAAGGTTGTGTCGAATTCTCGCAGCGGCCCGTGTGTGGTTCTGGTTAAAGGCACGCGGATGATGATCGGCCGAGGGATGATCGACCGCGTTTTCGTCGTTCGCGTGTAACGCGGGGGGCATTACAGTTTTAGGATGTGCAAAATGGACGGTAAAAAAATCACAGTTGCGTTGGCCGGTAACCCAAACAGCGGGAAAACCTGCGTTTTCAACGCCATCACTGGCGGGCGCGAAAAGGTCGGAAATTATCCCGGCGTAACGGTTGACCTGAAGGAGGGGTTCACCAGCTGCGACGGCGCCGACCTGCGGATTGTCGATTTGCCGGGAACCTATTCGCTCACCGCGCACAGTTTGGACGAAGTCGTCGCGCGAAACTTTATCATCGACGAAACCCCCGACGTCGTCATCAACGTTGTTGACTCGAGCAATTTCGAGCGGAATCTTTACCTTTCAACGCAGCTGCTCGAGCTGGGTGTGCCGATCATAATCGCCCTAAACATGGCCGACGTCGCAAAATCGCGCGGCCTGCGAATTAATATCCCCAAACTTTCAAAGCTGCTTGGCGTGCCGATTATTTCGACCGTCGCCAGCAAGGGCGAGGGCATGGACGAGCTGCTGCAGACGGCCGTCGCCACCGCCAATGCTCACGACGCAGCTATCGGCAAACTTCGCGCCCCCAATTACGGAACTGAAATTGAGCAACATGTTCGCGAACTGGCAGAAATGGCGGGGCGGTTTGATGTCTTAAGCGCCCGGCCTCGCTGGTACGCGACGAAACTGCTGGAGAACGACGAAAAAACCATCGAACGACTTCGCACAATCGTTGGCGACGACAGCGAGCGTCTCGACGAACTGCTGGGGGCCGGGCAAAAGTTGCGGCGGCACATCAAAGGGCTATACGGCGACGAAGCCGAGATCATCCTCGCCGACCGCCGCTACGGGTACATCTCCGGTGCCTGCACCGAAACCATTAAGCAAACCGTCGAGGCCCGCCACTCGCGAAGCGACCAGATCGACAAAATCGTAACCAACCGAATTTTGGGGCTCCCGATTTTCGCTGCCATGATGTACCTCGTGTTTCAGGTGACGTTTCTGCTGGGGAATCCAATCGTCGACTGGTTAGACTTGCTGATCAACGAACAGCTGATCGGATTTCTTTCGGCGAATTGGGGCGGGGATGGAATTCTTCGCGATCTTGTCATACACGGGGTCATCGCGGGTGTCGGAGCGGTGCTGGTATTTTTGCCGCTGATAGTGCTGCTGTTTTTGGGCGTTGCGTTTCTGGAAGACACGGGATACATGGCCCGCGCGGCGTTTATCATGGACGGGGTGATGCACAAGTTCGGGCTGCACGGGAAAAGTTTCATTCCGATGCTGATAGGTTTCGGGTGCACGGTTCCGGGCGTGATGGCTGCCCGTACGCTCGATAATCGCCGCGACAGAATCACCACCATACTCGTATTACCGCTGATGAGCTGTGGGGCACGCATGCCGATCTACATGCTGATATTAGCGGCGTTTTTCCCCGCAAAATTTCACACGCCGATGCTGTGGAGCATTTACGTTATCGGAATCGTGCTGGCAATTTTCTGCGCGAAGATTCTGCGGTTGACCGTGCTGCGCGGCGAGGCTGCGCCGTTTGTGATGGAGCTGCCCCCGTATCGATTGCCAACCATTATGGGGTTGTTAGTTCACATGGGCGAGCGTTCGTGGTCGTATATTCGCAAGGCGGGGACGATTATCCTGGCGGCCTCGGTTATCTTGTGGGTGATTACGAGCTATCCCAAAAGTTCGGAGATCGAGCGGGATTACGAAATTCGCGCGGCGGCTGTTCAGGTGGAATATCAAAACTCACCGGATGCACTCGAGGCGAAGCTCGGCGAAATCAAAGCAGAGACCTCGTCGCGGGAGTTGCAGTACACTGTCGCCGGCCGCGTTGGGCATTTCATCGAACCCGTGCTTAAACCGATGGGTTTTGACTGGCGGATCGGGACAGCCCTGATCGGGGCCACCGCCGCCAAGGAGATTTTCGTCACGCAGCTGGGAATCGTTTTTTCCGTCGACGACCCTGACTCAGAGTCCCGAACGCTGCAGGAAAAACTCCAGGCCAACTACTCCCCGCTGGTGGGATTTTGCATCATGCTGTACTGCCTTATCTCCATGCCCTGCATCGCCACCTTTGCCGTCACCGTCCGCGAAGCCGGCGGGTGGAAGTGGGGATTTTTCCTGTTCGGCTACCTAACCGCCTTGGCGTGGATTGTCACGACTCTGGTGTATCAAGCCGGACAGTTCTTTGTGTAACTTCGAAAGGAACTTAAAATGAAAAAGTTTAAAATTATATTGATGTTGATGTATGCCGCTGTGGGGTTTGGTGTTGTATCGTGTACTGATAATAACAATGCCACGGATGATGAGCCTGAAACGACGGTGAAATGTGTGGGTACTTATGATTCGCGAGTTGTAGCCTATGCATACTGGTGGGATGACGGAAGGTTGAATCGCTATACGGACTCGCTGGCCGAAAATATTAAAAAAGCCAATGCTGCTGGAGACGACAAACACGCCAAAGAATTGGAGGCGGAGCTTTGGGCGTTCAGGAAGCGGCTTCACCGACAGGTTTTCGGCGCAGCCCCCATCGATGATGTTCTGGAAGGCATGAAGGGAAAGTTGCCCGAAATAATGGAGCGTGCCGATGTTACTGCGCTGGTGTCAAAGTGGGACAAAAAAGTACTAAAGTATTACAAGTCTGCGGAAATGGTGGATGTTACAGACATCTTTGTGAAGCAGTTTAAGCTGGATGACAAAAGGCTGAAAACCATCAAGGAGTTGAAAACCAAACCGCCAGTGCCCCTCGCTAAGCTGGATGAAATGATGGAAAAAGAAGGCCGTTGATTCCCGGGCAACTGTTTGTGTAGCTCCGATTCGACACAAATAAATCGCTAAAATTGTCCGTTTCCTATTAAAACTTTGCTTGCATCATATTCAGATGGATAGTATAAATTTACCATCCATTCATCGGTAGAAGTTTCAATTTACTCTGTATCAGGGTTTTTCGTGTAGGTTTTGAAGCGACATGGATGTTGGGATTTAACCGGGCTGCGCGGCGGCTTGGAGCAAAGGAATGAAAAATGCGACTTAGAAATCTACTGGTAATCATTTTGGTACTCGGTGTTCTTTCGGCTCCGAAGCTTTTTGCTGCTGACGACGACAAAGCTGCCGACCTCGCCGAGATGAAAAAAATCATCAAGCAGCTTAACGCTCGCATCGAAAAACTCGAGAGCGAAAAAATTGACACAGAGCTTGGAGCCATGCACAAAAAAGAGCTCGCCCGCCTGATGAAAGAAATCTTGGCCGACGCCAACACCCACCCGACTACTCCCAAGTGGATGGAAAACCTCACGTTCTTCGGTGATTTCAGATTGCGTTATCAACATGATCTTTACAACGGGCGAAGCGGCCTGCTTGGGGCCACGGGATACGCTAACCGCCGAAAGAGTCAGAATCTCTTTCGCTTTCGCCTTCGCTTCGGGTTCATAAAAACGTGGTGGGACAAGCAATTGGAAGTCGGATTCAGGTTAGCTAGTGGTAACGGCCCTTCGACCTACGACCCCAACGGAGCAACCCCGCTGTCTACCAACCAGACGATGACTAATATGTTCAGCAAAAAACCCATCTGGATCGATCTTGCCTACGCGAGATACAAACCCAAGTGGGCCCCCGGATTAGTACTGGCCGGTGGTAAAATGCCCAACCCCATAAAGTCGCGAACATGGATGACCTGGGCGGTGGACATTAATCCTGAGGGTTTTGTAGCTCAGTACGTCGCACCCTACTGGGGTAATTTCAAACCTTACGTTACGACTGGTTTATGGTTCCTCGAGAATACTGCGAACATGGGCACCAACGTAATCACAAGCAATACCAAAGATACCTCTCGAAATGCCACTATGGTCAGTATCGGTAGTGGTTTCGACTGGGAACTTGGCAACAACATGAGTTGGTATCTTGGTGGTACCATGTACATGTACCACGACTATAATTGTCAGGGGATTGGTTATACGGGTATTGACGGGTCGTGGGTAAACAACTCCGGCTGGGCGGATTCTGACATGCAGCTGCTGGAGCTTACCAGTAGGTTCGGTTGGGAAATGCTGGATATGCCATGGGAGGTTGTCGCCAGCTGGACGCACAATTTCACCGACACCTATAGTTCCGAAACCGCACAAGGATTAAACGCCACTTCTGGGACAAATCTCAGCTATAACCCGGAATTCGATAACGCATCCGATGCTTTTCTCGTTGGAATCAAGGTTGGGGAGAACAAGAAAAAAGGCGACTGGAGCGCGTTTTATAACTACGCCTATATCGAGGCCAACGCAGTACCGGCGGCACTTACAGAGTCTACATTTGAAGGCCCCAACCGGCAGGGCCATATGTTTGGTGGTGCGTACAACATCGACGATTTCCTTTCGGTCAGCTCGACGATATTTATCACCGAGCCGATTCACGCGTTTAATACATGGAACAGCGGTTCCCAAGCGTGGCAGGCGAATTCCAGCAGAGACGGGCACGTGACGATTCAGCTGAACCTTGTCTGGAAATTCTAAGTTATTACACGGGTGAATTTTCCGCGAAATTCGGTATAATGCAGGGCTTGAAATCCATTGGTGCTCAAGGATTGGAGCCGCAACAAGTTTATGCCGGAATTCAAAATCATATCCAAGCTGACCCCGCAGGGCGATCAGCCGGCGGCCATCGAGGCACTTACCGCGAATATCAATCGCGGACAAAAGTACAACGTGCTGCTTGGGGTAACCGGCAGCGGTAAAACTTTTACGATGGCGAACGTCATTGAGCGGGTGAAAAAGCCCACGCTGGTTATCAGCCATAACAAAACCCTCGCCGCCCAGCTCTACGAAGAGTTCAAGGATTTGTTCCCCGAAAACGCCGTCGAATATTTCGTCAGCTACTACGACTACTACCAACCCGAGGCGTACATTCCGCAGCGGGACATCTACATAGAGAAGGACGCCGCCCGCAGCGACGATCTCGACCGTTTGCGGCTGTCGGCGACGACGAGTTTGTCGCACCGGCGCGATGTCATTGTAGTCGCCAGCGTCTCGAGTATCTTCGGGCTGGGCAATCCGGAGGCGTATAAGTCGTCGGTGCTGGGGATTCGCGTTGGGGATAACGTTGAGCGAAACGAGTTGCTGCATAAGCTGGTGCATCTGCAGTATGACCGCAACGATATGGATTTTAAACGCGGCACGTTTCGGGTTCGCGGTGATACGGTCGACTTGTACCCCGCCTACGAGGAGTTCGGATATCAGATCGAATTTTTCGGGGACCAGATCGATGCGATTCGGCTGACAAATCCCACGACGGGCGAAGCGTTGAGCGAAACCGACCAGGTGTTCGTGTTTCCGACCGTGCATTACGTTGTGGACGAAGACGCCGTCGAGCGCGCCGTCGTTACGATCAAGCACGAAATGGAAATGCAGGTCATCAACCTGAAAAACGAGGGCAAGCTGCTCGAGGCCCAGCGGTTAAATGCCCGCACACGATACGATATGGAAATGATGACCGAAGTCGGTTACTGCCCCGGAATTGAAAATTATTCGCGGCATCTTGACGGGCGAAATCCCGGGGATCGCCCGTTCACGCTGATCGATTATTTCGAAGACGACTTTCTGCTGATGATCGACGAATCGCATGTGATGATTCCGCAAGTTCGCGCGATGTTCAACGGTGATCAGGCTCGCAAGAAAGTGCTGGTGGATTACGGGTTCAGGCTCCCCAGCGCCATGGACAACCGCCCGCTGAAGTTCGACGAGTTTCAGGAGATGTGGAAGCAGGTGGTTTTCGTTTCTGCTACACCGAACGAGTACGAACTTACGCTGAGTGGGGGTGAGGTGGTCGAGCAGGTTATTCGCCCGACGGGGCTGGTCGATCCGGAAGTGGAAGTTCGCCCAGCCAGCGGGCAGGTGAAAGATATTCTCGCGGAGATCGGCAAGCGAGCGGAGAAAAATCAGCGTGTGTTGGTGACAACGGTTACCAAGAGGCTGGCGGAAGATTTGTCGGACTACATTCGCGGTGAAGGTTTCCGCTGCCAGTACCTCCACAGCGAGGTCGACACGCTCGAACGAATCGATATTCTTCGCGAGCTGCGGGAAGGGGTGCACGACGTGATTGTCGGGGTGAACCTGTTGCGTGAAGGCCTCGACTTACCGGAAGTTTCGCTGGTGTGCATTCTCGATGCCGACAAACAAGGATTCTTGCGGTCGGCGACGGCGCTGATTCAGACCATCGGGCGTTGCGCCAGAAACGTAGACGCCAAGGTTATCATGTATGGCGATCGCATTACCGATGCGATGCAGCAGGCGATGACCGAAACTTCGCGCCGCCGTCAGCTGCAACTTGAGTTCAACAAGCAGCACGGTATTACGCCCAAAACCATCGAAAAAGAAATTCGCTCAGTGCTTTCCGATCAACTTCGCGCGCGCGACACCGCCCGCAAAGTTCTTTGCACCGATCAACAGCAATACGACCGCACGGAGCTGCTTGCCGAGCTGGAGCGCGAAATGCTCGCCGCCGCCGAGGGGTTAGAATTTGAAAAGGCTGCTCGCCTGCGAGACCGTATCGCCGAACTCAAACAGCAGCTTGCGAATTCTGACGAAAAACCCAAAAAGAAACCCGGCAAGTCAGCCAAGGGCTTATCCGATTTAGCAGATGAAGAACCACCCGACACCGAAGAAAACTGGGAATACAAAGAACCGACCAAAACCACCCGCGCATCAAAGCGGAAAAAAAAGTTCTAAGATGTCCCTGAGCGTTTTGGTCTGATTTGAGGTTGGAGTTGTTTCGGATTCTTGTGTACAATTACATGGGAAATTTTTGGATTTTTCGTGTGCCGCAGGCGCGTTTGAGGCGTTTAATCATAGTGGGGGTGCTGTTTTAAATAAAGGCTGCTGTCAGGAAGCGAACACAATGAAGGTACAAAGAAATACACTCGTGTTGGTTGGTATTGTTTTTCTGCTGGGCCTTGTCGCCACGCCGCTACCTGTTGTTTGGGGTAAGGTAGTCAAGGGCAAGGATACGCGCAAAGCCGTCAAGAAAACTGCAGGAGCGAAAAAAAAAGCAGCCCCCGTTACCAAAGCCGACAAAGCAACGGAAGTTTATAATGCTGCTGTAAAGGTGTATCGGCTGGGACGTTGGGGGGAGGCTTCCAAAGGCTTGGCGGGTTTTATTCGAGACCATAAAACGAACGAAAACATCTCGCTGGCGCACCTTCAGCTGGCACATTGCTATCAGTTGTTGGGTAACGACAAAGGCAGAATCGAGCAGCTCGAAATAGTCATCAAAAAGTTTCCTGGCTCCAAGGCTGCGAATTTTGCTTGGGGAAACCGCCTTGTCACTACGTTGCGAAAGGGTAAATATGACCAGTTCATCTCCTTCTACGCGAAGGTCGCCAAAGCATGGAAAACCGCTCCGCTTGCTGTCAGTGGGCGTATCGACTGGAGAAAAGTGGGGAGCTATTACTGGTCCTTTAACAAGACTTATTTGATTTGGCCGTACCGGCGAACTTCTGGATACAACCTCAGTTTCAATAGTGACATGCAATGGGCCGGGAAGGTTCTCGCGGCGGGTGACAATCAAGACCGCGCCGCAAAAATGCTTCGGATATTTGACCCGGTGTTCAGGAAATACGGCCAGTCGCTTCCGTCGGAGTGGAAATTTGCACATGTTCAGTTGTTGCGGAAAAGCGGTCTCAAAAAAGCCAAAACCGCCCTCACTCAATACAAAAAATACGCAAAAGGCTGGAGTAAAAACGACCCCCGCGCTATCGGATTCATGCTCATGGAGGCCCAGTGGTGCCAGGGCCGAGAACCCCTGGATCTCAGGGGTGATTCTGCCAATTCAAAAGAAGCCTCAAAATCGATGGTCATTAATTACAACAAGCGAGCCGACGAAATTTATGATGCCCTCAGGAAAAATTTTGCAGGTTATACGTCGCTGGATGGCGTTATGGTAAAGAGGTTGAAGTTTCTTCTTAATCAAACGCGAAACGACGAATTTTTTGAGCTTGCCAGCTGGTATCTCGACAAGTATCCCTATGGTGCGCATCGCGACAAAGTTTTGTCTTTGTGGACCGACGCCAGCTCTTCTCTGCCAGTTGCCCAACAGGCCAGACGTCTGCAAAAAGTATTAAAATTTCTCGAAGATGAAACATCGCACTACCCGCACAATCCTCTGAAAATGGGGGCCAACATTATTAACCGTATTGACGTGTTGCTGGTGCTTGGAGATGCGGACAGCAGCACCAAGTTGTCGCAGAAGCTGCTGTCTAAGCCTTATTGGTGTGCTGGAAATTTCGACAAGATAGTTCAATTATCCCAGGCCCACTCGCATCTACAGGTTGTTGTTGACGCTGCCCGGAAGCAATACAATATTCCCGTTGCGGATCCGGACGGCAAGGCGGCCAAGCTGTACAACGAGTTCCAAGCTCGCCTGAGTGACAATAAGGTTCGGCACATGGAGGAAATTGTTGAGGACATGTACAACCAGCACCGCAACGATGCCTACACCATTCTCGCGATCAGCGAGATTGTGGACTACTTCTACAAGAAGGTGCTTCACGACAAGCGAGATAAGTGGGTTAACATTATGTTGAAAGCTTATCCGTATAATCCTTTGACGGAAACGGTTTTGAACCTGCAGATAAATTCCACTCACGGATCGAAGGTGTTTGATCGTCTCAGGATTTTTGCCAACGCGGCGATGTCGCATTTTCCAGGTTCAACCAGCGCACCGCGATGGTTTTCTTATCGCGTGAAGTGTTTCGATGGTCTTAAGAATAAATCTGCCGGCAATACGGAATACATGCGTCAGAAAATGAATTACGTGTGCGGGCAGTTAAACAAACGTGTTCAGTCTGGTGAGATCGCTGCGATTGTGCTGCTGGGGACTTACTACACCGATTTGAAATCCGGGAAAACCTACACTGAAAAATGTGCATACTGGCTGGGCGTGGGCGAGAACTGGAAAAACAAATATCAGGGTGTGGTTTGTAGCGACAAGGCGTTTTATTATGCGTATCGTCTTCCGACGATACACTGGCACTGGAATAAGGTGGATTTTGTTGGTGCGGCAAAGGCTGCGGTTTTGTTGCGGAAGCAAACCCACAACCCCGAGCTGAAGTGGAAGATGGAGTTTGAAGACATCAACATGTACATTCAAAGCAAAACCCCCGAGGGTGCCCAAAAAGGCCTGGTTGAATTGCGAAAGCGCCTCAAATCCGGGCGTTATCCCAAAATCAGCGACCGCCTCGACCTGCCGAACCTTGGCTTGGCGATTGGTCAACACAAGCTTATGTCGCAGGGCAGGCGAATTGTTCCCAAGCTCAAAAAATTCTGCAAATCTCGCGGCGCAAATGCCGCTTATTGTCTGCTGCTGGCAAATATGAACCGCTATGGCGGGAATTTTTCCAAAGCCGGTAGCATGTTCCTCAAAGCCGGCACCGTCATGCAACGGCCGATTGATCGCTGGAGCTACCATCAAAACGCCGTTGTTTGCTACTGGAGCGTATCGCGAGAAAAATATTCTGCCGTGCAAAAAAAATACATTGGCAAGCTGTCGACCGCACCATATGCTGCTTCGAGGCTTTATTATGAATGGGGTTCAAGGTTTTGGAGTGACACCAGAACCAGTGCCCCGCGGCGTATCGCGCGTGGAATATGGATGAAGCTTAAGGCCAAGTACCCGGAAAGTTCTTTCTGGGGTAATGCGCAAAAGATAATGAGTAAATAAGGTTATTTACAGATATGGATTTTCGTATCAAAACTTGCACAGGGAGTGTGGAACGTGAAAGCTAAAATTTTCACAGCATTGATGTTGGTCTGCATATTGTTGGCTTCGGGCTACGCTGCCCCACCCCCGCGTGAAACGACCGACGACGATATCGACCGTCAGATTGAGGCGCTGAAGAACTACCTCTGGACTCAGCAGGAATCCAACGGTAGCTGGGAAAAATTCAGATATGCCTACGATTACCATCTTCCCGCCAACTACGCGTCGGCGGTTATTACCTACGCTCTACTGGAGGCCGGTGGGAGCTACGAAAACGATCCGCGATTGAAAAAGGCAGTCGCATATCTCGTGAATATTAAGAGCCAACCATCGATGTCCGTCCGGGCATTTCGAGTAATGGTGCTGGGTCGCATTCCCAAGGGCAGCCAAACACCGTCGCATCGTGCTGTAATAAAATCTGACCTGAAGTCTCTTTCCCGCGGGAAGGGCAAGTGGAAGTCTGGTAAGGAAAAGGCTTTTAATTCGCAGGCGAATCATTATGCAGCGATGGCGCTTTGGGAGGCAAGGCAGTCGGGGTATCGTGTTTCGAACAAAATTTTTTCACAGGCGATGAGAGTCTGGTTAAAAATGCAACGGCCGGACGGTGGGTGGTCGTTTGCACCGCAGATCAAAACCTATACATCCGAGATACCGTGGACGGCCGCCGGGCTTGCGAGCATGTATATCACTCGTGATGCGTTGAGCAAAACCTCCGGGCGTTACAAGCATCAGGGCCCCATGGACAGGGCGTGGGGATATCTTGACTCGAATCTTAAGGATAATTTTGTGGAACGAACTGCGGGGAATTCCAACCCGGCGTATACGATGTTTTGCATTCAGCAGATCGGCATGACGAGTGGCCGAAAGTTTATCGCCGGATTAGACTGGTATGCCTTGTCGGCGGCGAAGTTGTCGCAACCTCGTCCCGAAGGGACGCATCCGAAAGGTTACTGGGGCCCGATTGTAAGAGCTGCCTACGAATTGATCATGCTGTCGCGCGGCCGGATGCCTCTGACGTTCAACAAGCTCAACTACGGAGACGACACCAGCTGGAATTATCACCCTCGTGATATCGCAAGATTTACCGAGTATATGCAGCGGCATTACGAACGTACGATGCGGTGGCAGATCGTGAAAGTTACGGACGATATCCAGACGCTGCTGGATGCGCCGATTATGCTGATTGAAGGTAAGAAAGATTTTAAAATTACCTCTGATCAATGGGCAAAACTTCGGGAGTATACGCTTCGCGGCGGGACATTGGTGTTTGTTCCGTGCGGTGGTAACAAGAAATTTTTGGCGTCCGTGCAGGAGGGCTTGAAGGATCTTTACGTCCAGCAGCGGAAAGACAGCGGGGGGCACTACGAACTCAAAGAGCTTACCAAAAATTCGCCGCTCTACACCATGAACAAAAAGTACCGAAATATGGGTGCGAAATTTCCAGCGATGGGAATTTCCGACGGGACGCGTTTGCTGGTGGTCGTGCTGAAAAAAGACATCGCGAACGCCTGGCAGAAAAAAGCGGTTACGTCGCGAAGGCGAGATTTTGCGCTGGGCGCTAATCTGTTTTTCATGGCGACGGGCACCAACAACATGGCCTCGCGAATGAGACCGATATTCTCGAATATTGGTGGCGGTGAGGTAAAACAAGCACTTCGCGTTGCGTGGATCAAACATGGTGGAAATTACAACACTCAGCCCTACGCGTTGGAATATCTCTCGGGTAAGCTGAAGGCAGAAAACCAGGTCGAGCTGGAAATAACAAAGAATGTCGTACCTTCAATCAAATCACTCAAGGGTTATCAACTCGCGTGGATTACCGGGTCGGGCGGTTTTGCTCTGACGGAAAATCAGATCGCGGCGTTGCGAGTTTTCATCTACAAGGGCGGAACGCTTTTCGTCAATGCCGTCGGCGGGTCGTCGCAGTTTAGCGCCTCTGCAGAAATAATGCTGGGCGAGTTGTTTAGCGATCAGGCTCCTACGGAACCGGGTGTAACGTGTCCGTTGCTGACTGGCCGTTGCGGAGACTTTCGCGGCCCACGGTTAGAGAAATTCAAACGCACAATTTCCTTTAGAAAAGCTGTCCCTAGAATGCCAACTGTCGCCGATCTTTACGAGGATTCCAAAACCGGCCGAATTCTCGCGATCTTTGTGCGGTATGGCGTTCACGACACGCTCGACGGGCACACACCGTACGGGGCAAAAAGCTACATGCCGAAAACCGCTCGCGGCATTGCCGCCAATGTAGCCCTCTACGCCCTGTGGCAGGCCACCGACGCGGCGAACTGAAAATAGAGCAGTTAACGGATTAACCTGCAACATGCCTTCTGGTTGCGGCGTCGGCCGACAGTGTCCGATTCAAACGCATTTCATCAAGTGCATCGCCCTGTGCGTGAGGGTTGCGATTTGGGCGAGGCTGAAAACCGAGCAGTCGAAAGTCAGCGAGAATGCGGGTTTGCTGGAGAATTTCCGTTCGTAAATTTTTTGCAGGTATAGGCGGCGTTCGGTTTCTTCGTTGACACGTATTTTAGCCTGGATTTCCCCAAGCCCTTCGCGAAATGCCACCTGTTTGATCCGCCACGCCTCTGGTGCCACTAATCTTACGCTGATACCGTTTGGCAGGTCGTTGGTTGCCCCGGCTGCGCCCTGCCCGATTAAAATGGCGTGGCCTTCCATGGCGAGTTCGCGAATAATCGTTGTCATGCGATTGCGAATTTCCATCCCGCTGGGCATTTTGCCTTTTTTACCGGCAACGCTACTGAAAAAATTGCTCAGCAGCCGTGGTTTTTCACGCCGCTGCCGTTCAATGATATCCATCGCCAAGCCTGTGTCGGTAGCAAGGTTTTCGAGAATTTCCTTGTGATATATCTGCCAGTTTTTTCCTTCTTCGGCGTTATCGGTCAGCAAATCCAGCAGCAGCAATCCGAGCGAAAACCCACCGCACCCGAATTCCCGAGAAATTGCCACAAACGGCCCGGCCTGTTTGATTCTGTCCTCGTCTACAAGGCGAGGCGTACTCATTTGTTGTGCCAACGATTCTTTGGGCATTAGAGAATATCCTTATTCCCGGACGCTGCTAAATGTACCATCATTAATCATTATTCTACGCTTACTGTACCGCAGTATCAAGCAAGATGTCAGGCGGTGGGGTTTGTTGGGGGGTTCTTGGTGGAGACAGGGGGTATGGTGGGGTCGGCTTTGCCGAAAATCATACGCCCCGCCGAAGTTTGCAACACGCTCGTAACAAGCAGCGATATCGTCTCGCCCACAAATTGTCTGCCCTGATCGACAACAATCATCGTCCCGTCGTCAAGATATCCAATGCCCTGCCCAGCCTCTTCGCCATGCTTGATGATCTTGACTTCCATGTTTTCACCCGGGAGCACTATTGGTTTTAGGGCGTTGGCCAGGTCATTGATATTGATAACTTCCACTCCGCGGAGCGAGGCGACCTTGTTGAGGTTGTAGTCGTTGGTGACAACCTTGGCACTGAGATGTTCGCCCAATGCAACGAGCTTGGAGTCAACATCGGGCGCCTGAGTGACGGTTGGTATGTGGAATTCCAGAATATTGATCTCGATGATGTCGTTGTTTTGCAGCCGCTGGAGAATGTCCAGCCCCCGCCTGCCTCGATTGCGTTTGAGTTTGTCGGCCGAGTCGGCGATGGTTTGAAGTTCGGCCAGCACAAATCGCGGTACGATCAGTTCCGACTGTAAAATCTTCGTATCGACGATATCCGCGATTCGCCCGTCAATTATTGCCGATGTATCCAGCAGCATCGGCTGATTGCCCTTGGAATTCTTCGAGAATTCAACGTAGGGAATAATAAATCGAAACTCGTCTTTGGTCTGCATGACGATTGTGACGCATAGAAATACCGCCATCGCCCCCAGCAGCCATTTGGCCAGCGGAAAAATAGGATTCGTAATCAGCGACGGGAAAATATTGGCGATCATGTCGAAAACCAGCGTTATTACATAAGCGAGGACTAGTCCGGCGACTAATCCGAAAAACAACCCGCCGAGAACATTCAGCCTCTTACGCCGCCAGAACATGTCGATCATAATTACCCCGACAGCAGCAATCGAGGGAATCAGGATGTACATGTATATGAAAGTCATTTGCTCATCGGCATCTTCCGTAACCTTACCTTGTTCCGAAAGCTGGATTGCGAATGAAATTGTTACCGCCAGGACAACCACGAGAAAAATAGCTCGAATGATATGAAGCATGATCTCTGCCTTTCTTGCCTTGCATTATATGTAGTCTTATGTATGTTTCAGGGATAAATCTGGTTTAAAATCGGGCAACCAGTTTCATGCCCCGGCAGCGGTCGACCAAAGACGCCTAAAAGATTTTATACGTCTTTTGCGTAAAAATTATTGTATGAAAGTGCTGCTTGGAGGAATATAGCATTACTCAGAAACAAATACCAGCGATTTTGGGATAAGCAACCAAAGAGGTGCAAAAAATGCAAAAAGCAAAATTTTCGAAATGGATATCGGTTGGTTTGGTCTTTATGGTGCTTTCCGGAACGTCTGCTTTGCAGGCTGCCGGGGAAAGAACCGCTGCTTCCGGGCAGGGCGTGCTTCTCAAGCCGACCTGGTACAATCCGCAAGAAATAAGACCGCAGAAAAGGTATCCGCTTGCAGTTGTGCTCGCATCCCCGGGATTCTCGGGGTCGGCGACCAGTTACTGGGTCAAAAATCTCTGGAAGAAGGGGTTTTGTATTCTGGTTTTGGAGGGTGACTCCGATGTATGGGCCAAGGCGCAGGTATCCGACATTACCGCCGCAATCGCCCAGGCTCCCGCACTGGTACAACCCGATCTCAACCGCCTGCTGATCGTCGCCGATACCACCACAGGCTCACAGGCGCTGCAGATGATCGACCGGTTCCCCAAAAAAATCGTCGGTGCCGCCCTGGTTTCCGTCGCCCCGGTGCGAATCGTCGGCCGCAGTTTCGGTTTGTGGGAGCCCCGCAAAGAATCCCAAAAAATTCCGCTGTGGATTGTACAGGGCACCAAGCCCGGCGAGGCTGCCGAGCGATTGGTGATGTGGCGTAAATCGTGCAGTAATCTACCGAGCATCAACAATGTTACGATTGATGCTCGCGTCGGACGCGGGCCTGGTAATCTGCTGCCCGGAATCGGCGCGGAGACTTGGTTAAGCAGCATCGCAGCTGGGAAAATTCCCGCCAAGGGCCTCGATTCTCAGGCCCAGGCCGAAATTCGAAACTCAAAGCAGCTGGTCAAGAACGTCAAAAAACTGCTCAACCAAAACTTCCCGAAATCCAACGCGAAAAAAATCACCAAAACCGACGGTAAGTTGAAGATGTCCGTCACGCCGCCTGCAAATTGGGAGCGTCTCAAAGAGCTTGAGCATCCGTATAATCCCAAGGGCCTACCCGCCGACGCCAACGGCAAGGAGTTCAAGACGCCCGGGCCTCAGTATTTTTCCAATATCTACCTGACCCCGTTCAAAAAGTCGCCGTTTTTCGCCCGCGTCTGTACCGCCGAGTTGAAACATACCGGCAAGAATCTCATCGGGTTCTACCAACAGCAGCTTCGCAAAAAGGGATATCTCGTGGTTCCGCTGTGGAGCGGGAAGAAAAACGGGCGGGTGTATAATCTTTCGTCGATTTTGTACCTGTGGCGGGGCAAGTGGCATAAGTGGGTGGTGCTGATGGGCACACCGGAAAACAGCAAAACCACCGCTCCGCTGGTGCTGGTTTTAGACGCTGGGGTTCCAACCCCCAAAAAACTCGTCGCCGCCATGAAACAACTGATTGGGACCGTCAAAGTGTATTAGCCTCGCACCAAAGTAGCTTCTGCGTAGTCGAGAAAATTTTACGAATCTGCGATTTTGCGCGCACAAAATTCGCCTTTCTAGGCGCTATTTCCAAAACAGTCTTGATAAGTTACCCCGCCTCAGTCTACACTGCGGATTCGAGCATTGAAAAGTTGCCAGTTCGTATTTTTGCGCTGCGGGTTTGCTAGTGGCAAGGAAGAAACATGAGGCATATTCATTCATATTCCGAAATGTTTCTGACGCGGCCACGAGCAAAGCAAGCCAGCAAAAAGCGCACTGTCAAGTTTGAGATGCTCCAGCACGTATTTGGAGAAAAATCATGGTTAACAGGAATCAGTATGAATTTGTAAGGCTTGTCGGTAATGAGCGGCGGGTTGGGTCTACGCTTAAGAGTGTTTCGCGGCATTGGCAGAAAAATCCGCGATTTCTTTTTGTCAGCCCGCACGACGATGATGCAATTATCGGCGGTGGGCTTACGATGTTGTCGCTGCTGAAGGACAAAATTCCCGTGCATGTTGCCGTCGTCACCGATGGTGCCCAGGGATATTGCTCGATGGCAGAGCAGGACACCATTAGCGATGTGCGTGAGAAAGAAACGTTCACTTCTTTGAAGAGGCTCGGTGTTCCGCAGAAAAACGTTCACTGGATGGGTTTCCCTGACTGCCAGCTGGGTCAGTATCAAGGCCGGCGAAAGGCCACCCCCACCGACAACGTTAACGTCAAGGGTTATACCGGTTTGCAGAATTCCTTTACGCAGCTGTTACGCAAGGTTCGCCCGACACAGATTTTCTTACCCACCAGCTCCGACCTGCACCCCGATCACCGCATCGTTCACGCCGAAATGCTTATCAGTTGTTTCCACGCCGCCGGTGCCATCTGGCCGGAACTTGGCAAGCCCCTGTCAGCAGTGCCGTATATTCACGAGATGGCGGTCTATTGCAATTTTCCCACGACCCCGAAGCTGCGAATCAAGGCACCGATGAACGCACTGAAGAAAAAAATCGACGCCATCGCCGAATTTCGCTCGCAAAAGCAAATCAAGTCGCTGATAGAACTCATCCGCCGCGCCGGACCTGTCGAATATCTGCGCCCCGTGCCGTTTTCGCTGTACAATCCGCATCTCTACCGCGACATGTTCGAGGAGCTTCCGCACTACGGTTACGATCAGATGCACAGATAGAAGTGGAAGTACGATAAAACGCGAGATAGTAAAAATAGTACTTTTTAAGTCCGAAAACCGAATATCGAAATCCGAAACAATATCGAATGTTCGAAATTTTAATCTCCAAAACAAAATTGCCAATTGGTCGGATTTGATTGTTTGGTATTTGGCTGATTGGGATTTCGAATTTGTTTAGAATTTAGCGATTAGAATTTCGAGTTTAAAAATAAACGTAAGCGTTCACACCTTTTTTTCCTGTTAATCAAATTGGTTTCTTTTTTTGACAGGATTACAGGATTAACTATGAATTATTAAAAAGAAAACAAGAATCAACACTATTAACTCCCAACTGCAAACACCATCGTAACGAATA
>DAOVZK010000054.1 GCA_030635145.1 Planctomycetota bacterium
ACCCTCTTTTGAGTGTTTGGCCATCTAAATATTCTATTGATTTGGCCCGGTCGATTAACTCGTTTGTTATCAAAGGCTTAAGATTTTTAGCAGCCAAGAAAGGGGGTATTTTGGTCCCTGCAATTTCTAGCCTTGAGTTCATTCCTTTTCTTGATCTTTCAAAAGCTTGAAATATAGAGGTTGCGGTTAAAACCCTTGTACCATCCTCTAAAACAGCGCAATTAAGCTCTATCCCACCAATAGGTAAAACACCCTTCAATAATGCTTTTTGTGGCTTTTCTTTTTTTGTCATTTTATGCTACTCCCAATGCTTTTTGTAGTGTTTGTTGAAACATGTTCTTGTTTTTACGATTGTTCCAGCGATACGCGAATTCGTCAACATATTTTGACAAGTGTTTTATGCTAACCTTGTGATATTGTCCAATAATGCCTCGTTTTAAGATAGCCCAAAACGACTCGATTGTGTTGGTATGAATTTCCCCATCTGCATAAGACAATTGATGGTTAATTACATAATGAGGTAATATTTTTGAGATTGGCGAATAACCACGGTATTCGTCTGTAATGAGTACGGCTTTTTGGGTATCAATGTTTTCTCTGATTAGTAGGGCCAGCCTATTGAAGCCAAGCCCTTTGTCTTTTGGAGGAACCTTGGCTTTAATTTTGCCGTTTCGCTCTACCATGCCGACAACAGGCTGTTTTTTAGTACCGCGACCACGTTTATTATCGTCGTCTTTTTTGCCTTTGCGGGGCTTGCCACCAATATAGGTTTCGTCCATTTCAACAACACCTTGTAAGAGGTTGCGTTGAGCTGGTTCATACATTGCTTTCCTAATCTGCATACCCATACGCCAAGCGGTATTGCGGTTTACATTAAGGTGTCTGGCTAATTGACGGGCTGAAATACCCTTTTTAGCGTTCAAAACTAACGAAACAGCTAAAAACCATTTTTGAATCGGTAAATGGGTTTGATGAAAGATTGTTTGTACCGTTACACTAAAGCTGGTGTTACAATTATTACAATGGTAGCGATGTTCTTTTTTAAGTGGTGTCTGATTTGTAGAATCACAATATGGACATCGGGGTTTGTTTTGCCACCGGATTTTTTCAAGGTAAGATAAACAATCTTCTTGAGTTGGGAACGCTTCAAAGACTTCGATAATATCCATTTTTCCTCTACCTTATGTTAGGACTAAAAGAATTATAAGCATGGGTAGGGATTAAGGCAAGAAAAAAACAAAAAAACTCTCTACCTTAAACTATGACATTCCGAATTTTTTTAATATTGGGAAAAAAAGGATAAAAAAATCTCAAATCACCCCCCAAAAGCGTTATAATCCCGAGGTCTCGTTGCTGCTGCAGCCGACTGCGGTTAGCGGATGTGGCGAGGCGGTGTGAGTTTGGGCAGGTTTTTCCTGGAACCCAACGCTTGCGTACGGACCTTCGGTAGACGTATCGGAGACGTAAAATTGACAGCAAATACCCGCAGGCCGCTGCGGTTAGACGACATTCGGAGTGTGTCATGACCGACAACCCCGCAGATTCTGCGCACGAAAACGGTAATCCCGATTCGCAGGAAAATATAAACAAAGATATCCCTACGGTTCCGGAAACGGAAAATTCCGGCCTCACCCCTCAGCAAGACAATCCCCCGCAGCCCGACGATGCGCCTCAGCAGAAACCTTCTGCGCCGGAATCATCCGATGGCGAGTCTGCAGAAGGTGAAGTTGTCGCGGGCGAATCTACTGAGTCCGAGCAACCCGCCGATGCGCAGTCTGAGAAATCCGAACAAAAAGCCCCCGCCAACGGTAATACAAGCGGAAATGCCAGCGGGAAAAAACCAGCCAATCGAGGCGGGGGGCAGAAATCCAAGCAGGATCCCCCGAAAAAAAGCGTCGTTGTGCGATACGGGCTTATGCGGCAGATCGGCGAGTTTCGGCATAACCTTCCTAAGTATATTCCCAAGGGTTCCAAAGTTGTTGTGCGAACCGAGCGCGGTGTAGAGCTGGGCGAGGTGGTGATAAACGTCAAAAACAACGACGCCACGCAGGAATCGCAGGAGGCCCAATCTTCAAATGGATGCAACGGGTGTTGTCCGCAAAGCAGTTTTTGTGTAGATGCAGGCGGGCTTGACAAATTCATCAAAAAGTGCGGTAGCAATTATCCGTTCAGGCGCAACGGGCGAGTTCTTCGCATCGCCAACCAGCAGGATATTGTCGATTATCGGCACCTGGCCGGCTCGGCTACCGAAGAATCCAAATACGCTCGCGATCAGGTAAAGCAACGCAAGCTCCCGATGAAGCTCGTTTCCGTTGAGCATTTGCTTGGTGGTGGACGCATCATTTTTCACTTCACAGCTGAGACGCGTGTTGA
This sequence comes from Planctomycetota bacterium, assembly GCA_030635145.1. Classification (GTDB taxonomy): domain Bacteria; phylum Planctomycetota; class Phycisphaerae; order SM23-33; family SM23-33; genus DAOVZK01. The sequence continues at coordinate 2,374 of DAOVZK010000054.1, forward strand.
CTTTCGCGAACTCGTACGCGACCTTGCCAGCCAATTCCGCACGCGAATCGAGATGCGGCAGGTTGGGGCACGCGATGAAGCACGCCTCGTTGCCGACTACGAACGCTGCGGGCAACGTTGCTGCTGCCAGGAATTCCTCAAAGACCTCAAACCCGTCTCGATGCGAATGGCGAAGGTGCAAAAGGCCACGCTCGACCCGTCGAAAATTTCAGGCCGATGCAGCCGCCTGATGTGCTGCCTGCGATACGAAGACGCCACCTACGAAGAGCTCCGCAAGAAACTTCCGCGGCGAAATACCTGGGTGCGTACCGAACAGCTGGCTGGGAAAATTATCGATACCCAGATTATTACGCAGCTGGTGCGGCTTTATCTACCTGACGGTACGCAAGCAATCGTGCCTGTCGAGGATATTGTCGAGCGGGATATTGAACCTATGACGGAGCAGGATTCCGCCCAGCGATTCTCGAAGAAATCTCACGCCGATGCTTCGCGGAACGGGAAAAACGGTTCCGCCAGAAACGGCGATGCCGAGAGGCGGTCTGGTGAGGGTGAGCAAGACGGTAGAAAAAAATCTCGAAGGTCGCGGCGGCGACGAAAGGACGACTCGGTGAGCGAAAGTGCTACCGATGCCCCGCAAGCCGACCGATATCGAGAGCCTCGAGAGGATGACGAAAATCACGAAGAGTTGCGGGCAGAGATTATTAAAAACGCCCCCGAGCTTCCGCCGTTGCAGGATTTTTCAATTACCGCCACAGCTAGGCCGCTGGTTCCCGAACTTATTGATCCCAACCCCGAGTCCGTCCCCATCAGCGAACTGTTTGGGCTGGAGGCACCGATTCAGTCCGATCATGTAGATGTCCCGCTGAAACCTGAGTTTCGGACCGACGAGACTATCGAGCCGAAATCCGGGTCGTCGCGTAATAGCGGGGGCGAATCCGGCACGCAGCAGACGCAGCAGGGTAGTTCGGGCGAGGGTGGTGAATCGTCTCAAGATGGCCCGCCGAAAAAGAAACGTCGGCGTCGCCGGCGGCGAAAGAAAAAGTAATCGCAGCTGCCACTTGATTGGTCGTTGCTGTAGAAAGTGTTGCGAAAATCGAATTTTCACGTATCATTATCCGATACTTCAGGAGGTGTCGGAGTCGAATTTACGCATTTGGAATGGCCTTTAACCAACAAAGTCGGAACATAACATGGACAACGAAAACTACTTCAAACCGGAAACCAAAATTGACGATGCACTCCAACGCGAAATAGACGAAGCCTTCGGCGATATGAACCTTGCCGATCTTCTCGACGCGGAGGACAAGAAAGAAACCGGCCAACGCGGAACCGGCGTCGGTGTTCGCAAGGGTAAGGTTATAGCAATTCATGGCGACGATATTTTCGTCGACGTTGGCGGGCGCAGCGAGGGTTTGCTCCCAGCCGACCAGTTCCGCGACGAACCACTCCCCGTCGTCGGTGAGACTATCGAAGTCGTAATCGAAAAATTCGACAGCAACGAAGGCATCCTTCGCCTTTCGCGCGATGGCGCGGTGCAGGCTGCCAGTTGGGAAACCATCGAGGTTGGGCAGATCGTCGAAGGGCGTGTCACCGGGCACAATAAAGGCGGGTTGGAGCTTGTCGTAAACGGCATCGACGCATTTATGCCGATCAGCCAAATCGACATCGCCCGCATCGAAGACCTTACCCCATACACGAACGAAAAACTCGAGTGCCTCATCAGCGAAGTCGATCATCGCGAGGGTAATCTTATTGTTTCGCGGCGCGACTTGATGAAAAAGCGGCAGGGGGAGCTTGCCGACGAACTCTGGGAAACGCTCCACGAGGGCAAGGTGCTGCAGGGAACCGTTCGCACGATTATGCCGTACGGTGCGTTTGTGGATATTGGCGGATGCGACGGGCTTTTGCATATTCGAGACATGGCTCACTCGCGCGTCGAGAAACCCGAAGACATCGTGCATGTTGGGCAGGAGCTGGAGGTAAAGGTTCTCAGCATCGACAAAGACGAAAAACGTATCGGCCTTGGACTAAAGCAGACTCTCGCCGACCCTTGGGACGGGGCAGAGGGCAGGTGGGGCGTGGGCGAAACTTTCAGCGGACGCATTACGAATCTCGCGAGTTTCGGTGCGTTTGTGGAGCTGGAACCGGGCGTCGAAGGTTTGATTCCGATTGGCGAACTATCGTTTCGGCGGATCGGACATCCGAAAGAAGTCGTCAATGCCGGCGATGTCGTGAAGGTTCGTATTTTGAATGTCGACTCCGAACAGCAGCGAATGAGCCTCTCGATAAAGCAGGCCGGCGAGGATCCTTGGGTTGGTGCGTCGGTTCGCTGGGCGGCCGGTAGTAATGTAGAAGGAACCGTCACCCGCACGACAGACTTCGGTGCGTTCGTGGAACTTGCACCGGGCGTCGAAGGGCTTATCCATATAAGTCAGTTATCCGACAAACGCATCGCCACCGTAACGAGCGTGGTGAGCGTCGGGCAAACGGTTACGGCCCGTGTTGTTGAGGTTGATGAGGAGCGGCGGCGGATTGGGCTGTCGATGAAGCCCGAATCCAGCGGTTCGTCCGAGGCCGCCAGCGAAGGTACGCTCGCCGACCTCGAAGCCATCCAGAACAAACCCGAACGCAAACGCAAAAAGCCGCTCAAAGGCGGAATCGAAAGCGGCACTGCCAAGACCCGCTTCGGCGACCTGAATATGGGATAGCCAAATTTTAATTGCGACGAAATTACAAAGGCCCTAAACAATACTCTTTATTGGAGACTGCAAATGGCAACTGAGATCAGAATCCCAACCATCGACGAAGGCATCGAGGACGTGCGTATTGTCAAATGGCTGAAGCAAAAGGGCGATCAGGTCAAAGCCGGTGATGCTCTGCTGGAAATCGAAACCGACAAAGCGACCGTTGAGGTGGAATCTACGGCCGATGGTGTGCTCAAGGAAGTTATGGCCAACGAAGACGACACCGTCGCTGTAAATGCCGTCGTTGCCATCGTCGAATAGCAGGGTTCGCTAGTCGTTACCACCAAGACCCGCTTCGGCGACCTGAATATGGGATAGAGTGCCATAATTATGTGAAAGCCTTACAATGTATCCCTTCACAGAAAACTTTTAAAAAAGTTACAAAAATGTCTGGCGCGATTGTGATGTGGTACACAATGCCAGATGAGTCATTTGGAGCAACAAATAAAGGCCTTAACGCAGCAAGTAGAAGCTGGCACCGAGTTGGAAAACTACAGGCAGAGAACCTGCAACTCAAACTGGAGAACGCTCAACTTTGCGACAGGAGCGCCCGCCTCGAAAATCTTTTATAAAAACATCAAATTCGTCCAAGCCGCCATCATCTGATATTGTCGATCCGCAGCCCGGCCGGAAGAAAAAGAAAAAGCGTAAAATCGGCGGTCAAAAAGGCCCGGCAACAGTAGCTCTACAACCCTACGCCGACATGGCCACTCGTGTTTCGGTTTCGTAGTGCTCGTTGGTTGTAGCTTTTTGCATCGCCACCAAAACCGCATCGCGCAGATCCTGCGATTTGAAGACAGGTTTCATCAGCAGCTCATCCCCGCCCCGCTGCCATGCAGCCCAGGCGCGATCGTAACGGCTCATGTGTTCGGTTAGCAGCACAGCTGGGCGCGGAGTAATTTCCTCGAGCGATCCCAGCAAATCTTCCGTCGCATACTCGGCCGACAGCACAACCAAGTCAGGCTGCCATGCCTGAGCACGCTCTATCAGCGAAAAGGCAGACTGCTGCAGAACACTGTCGGCGAAAGATTCAAAATATCTCGTCGCCTTGCTAACAAAACGCCAATCCGAATCGACAATTATAATTTTCATGATGTCTCCTTTGGACAATATCAAAAATCCGACGCTAAGATACGGATAAATGCACAAAACCCACATGTAAACATCGGAACACCGCCCCGGAAAAACCAAAATAAATCGCAAATTCCCAGAATAATCCGACAAACCAGCCATAAGTCGCCGCAGCTTTAGTCTTAACTGACGGCCATCAAAGAAGATACGCCACAAAATCCCAAAAATCGCCGGCCTGCAAAAAAATCGGCCATGCCTCGGTGCACGCTCAAATTTAGAGCATGTTAAGTGGGTTTTTTTTATAGAGGTTTATAAAGTTTACAAATTCCTTGACGTATTGGCCATAAATCAGTAGATTAGTCCGCTTGTGCCGGTGCGCTTCGTCCGTGTTGGACGTGGCAAACAGCATCGGTAGTGCCCTTCGGGGCGTACTTATTGTAGATGGATCACTACCGACCGACCTGCCATAAGGCCGTCACAGTGGTGTGATCCTGGGAGCTAATGCTATGGCATCGCAACTTATCAACGAATTGATCGAAGCGGGGATTCACTTCGGGCATCGCGCCAGTAACTGGAATCCGAAGATGAAACCGTATATCTTCGGGAAGCGTAACGGCCTGCACATCATCGACGTCAAAGAAACCCTCCGCGGTTTGATGTTGGCGAAAAAGCTCGTCACGCAAACCGTCGCCAAGGGTAAAGATATTCTCATCATCGGAACGAAGCGTCAGGCCCGCAAGGCTATCAAGTCCAACGTCGAGCGCATCGAGATGCACGGTGTTTACGATCGCTGGTTGGGTGGGACTTTGACGAACTTCCGCGAAATCCGCAAACGTATCGGCCGACTCGACCAGCTCGAACTGCTGGAAACCGAAGGCCGCCTAGACGCGTATTCCAAAAAGGAAGGCGCCTCGCTACGCCGCGAAATGCGAAAAATCCAACGCAATCTCGGCGGCATCCGCAAAATGGATCGCCTCCCCGGTGTTATGGTCGTTGTTGACGTTTCCCGCGAAGTCATCGCCATCCGCGAAGCCAAGAAAATGGGCATCACCGTTATCGGGCTCATCGATACCGACGCCGACCCGGATCTGGTAGATATCGCGATTCCCGGTAACGACGACGCAATGCGTTCAATCGAAGTGGTTTTGCGAGAACTTTGCAACTCGGCTGAAGAAGGCAAGGGAACGCGAGTCGACTTTAAGGGCCCTGGGGATAACGACAACGTCCCGCGCCGCCGCTCGCAACGTGCCACCACCGCCCGTGCCGAGGACGCCGGCGAAGAGGAAGCTACTGAAGCTGAAGCCACCACCGAAGCACCGGCGGTAGAAGCAGCTCCCGCACCTGCACCGGAAGCAAGCTCGGTTGCCCCGATTATGCCCCCCGCCAGTCAAGAATAATCTCCACGCCCAACACGGCGTGCGGATTTTTTAGCTTCAAACAAACTACAAAAGATACCGAGTCGTTTGCAAAAAACGCTCGAAAAGTGAAACAGGAGAATATGATGGCACAGATTACAGCAGCAATGGTTAAGGAACTTCGCGACTCTACAGGCCTCGGAATGATGGACTGCAAGAAGGCGTTGGAAGAAAACGGCGGTGACGTTTCCGCTGCAAATGATTGGCTTCGTTCGAAAGGGCTCGCCACCGCCGAGAAAAAAGCCGGCCGCGCCACCAAAGAAGGCCTCGTCGCCATTAAAATCGCCGACGACAACAAATCCGCTGCAATCATAGAAGTACAATGCGAAACCGATTTCTGTGCCCGCAACGAGGAATTCCAGAAAATGGTCGCCAGCGTCCTCGAAATAGCATTCGCCGCCAAAGACGGAACCGTTGAAGCGACCGACGAAATCACCGGCTGCGTGCAGGAAACGTTTTCGCGAATCGGCGAGAATATGAACTACGCCAACGGCATGAAAATTTCCGGCGATCAAATCGGAAGCTACATGCACCACAACAACAAAGTCGGCGTGATTGTGGCGATCAAGGGTTCGGTTGACGAAGAAACCAGCACCGGGCTTTGCCAGCACATCGCGTTTTCCAATCCCATGGGCCTGACCACCGACGATATCCCCGCCGACATCGTTGCCAAAGAACGCGAAATCGCAAAACAGCAGGCAATAGAATCGGGCAAGCCCGAAGAGATCGCCGAAAAGATGGTCGAAGGCAAGATCAGAAAATTCCTCGCCGAACGTGCCCTCGTCGAACAGCAGTACGTTAAAGACGACAAAAAGAAAATCAAGGAAGTCCTTGGCGACGCCTCAATTCTGGCGTTCGCACGATTCGCAGTCGGCGGAGACCAGTAGCACTGGTGGCAACCGCTAGAGCATCGATAAAAAATTCTAAAAATAAAAAACGCCGCGATGTAATGTCGAGGCGTTTTTTTTATGCCTTTTTATTTTGGAGACGGTTCTCAATTTCAAATTGAGTCACCGCCGACCCGAGAGGACATCCAACACTACGGCGCCGGTGGCATATCGGGATACGTTGTAGTAGGAGTTCGGGGAGCTGTCTTTTTAACGGGCGGCGATTTTTTCGGGGGTTGATATTTGTAACCCGGCTTCGTTGGGTTTCGCCTCTTTGCGCCCTTCTTTATTTTCAAAGATGCCAGCGTGCCATTTGCCGGCCGCTTGCTCATGCTCTTGCGGAAAAACGCCATCGCCACTTCCGGATGCCTGTCGTGCCCACCGGGAATAACTTTTGTCTTTACCTTAAACCCGTGCGACTTGAGATACTCAATTCCGTGCTTCGACTGGATAACAATCGGCGCAGGGTCAAACTCACCGTAATAGATCATCACATCTATCTTTCGTGCCTGCGGAGGATACCAACCGTCGATGCTCGAGCGATTGAAGTTACAGTTTTGTGGGACGATCGCGCTGAAAACATCCGGGTGCCGCAACCCAACCCAGTAGGCGGGGAACCCACCGCCGGAAAAGCCGGTGATCATGATGTTGCTACGGTCGATGTTGTACTTGTAGCACAGCGAGCTGATAATACTGAGGATTACACGCTCATTATGGAGCATTCCACCTATCGGCCCTGCTCCGAAAATCCCGTCGGTGCCCTGCAGATCCGGGCAAATGATAATGCATCCGTATTTTTCACCGTACCATTCCCAGGTGCGAATGTGGTGCTCGGCAACATCATACGGAGGGGTTCCGTGGCAGCTGACGATAACCGGCGCGGGGGTGTCGTGGTCATACTTCTTCGGAACGTACATCCAGAAGGCATTGCCCGTCGCCGGATCAATCATGTATTTTTTTCCGCCTTTGGGCACTTCACCCTTAAACGGAACGGGACAACCCGCAAGCAACATCACTAACGGAAGCATCAATAAAATAGCTCGTCGCATATATACAGTCTCCATGCTGTTTGTTGTAATCAGGTAATGTATGATACCCCATCAGGGGCACAGAAGAAATGTTATTTTTGGCATCAACACATCCAAATTGGGACGATTTTAAACCTCGGAGGCCGTATTTAATTAACGTCCTTCGGACGAACTTTATCGCCCCTACTTCAACGCGGGGGCAATAAATACAAATTCCTATGCAATTAAATTATTTTTTTTACGCGTGGCAAAAAAAGTTTCTGGCCGTTTCTTAGCGACGAGACCGTTGCTTAATATGCACATAAGCGAATGCATCTTGACGAAGCACCTGTTTTTGTTCAGCAATCACACAAAAGAAAGTTTAAATAAAGATGAAAATTGTTTAACGAGGCGGGAGAGTTATGACGAAAAACTAATTGAAGAAAAAAATATGGAAATTCTTTCTTGCATGTTGCGAGTAAGAAATTTACAAGTAGGTAAATATCTTCCATCTTGGGTTTCAAAACTAACACAGGCACTCTTGGAAGGAGACAACAGAAATGGCTAAGAAAAAAGCAAAGAAGAAAGTGGCGAAGAAAAAGGTAGCGAAGAAGAAAGTCGCGAAGAAGAAAATCGTCAAGAGAAAAGTAGCGAAGAAGAAGGTTGCCAAGAAGAAGGTAGCCAAGAAGAAGGTCGCGAAGAAGAAAGTTGCCAAGAAAAAGGTAGCTAAGAAGAAAGTCGCGAAAAAGAAGGTTGCCAAGAAAAAGGTAGCTAAGAAGAAAGTCGCGAAAAAGAAAGTTGCCAAGAAAAAGGTAGCTAAGAAGAAGAAGAAAGTCGTTCGCAAAAAGAAAAAATAAGCGAATGATTTGATTTTCGGTTTCTACCGAAATCTTTCGGATATTATACGGCGGAAGTCCCTGTTAAAGGTGCTTTCGCCGTTTTTTTTCGCCCATTTGGGAATATTACAAAAAAGCACTGTGTTTTCGGCCTTATAAACAGAGGGGTTCCCCGCCTCGCCGCTCTGCCGTTACGTTATACGTCAAAAAACCCGCGACTTTAAAATGCTTCGATAAAATGTTGTCGATACTAAAGCGGGAAATGTTTATAATGCCGGCGTGCAGACTATTGTAATAATCAATCAGAAAGGCGGGGTCGGAAAGACAACCACAACCGCCAACCTCTCAGCCGGGCTTGCCCGACGTGGGAAAGATGTCTGTATGCTCGACCTCGATCCGCAAAGTCACCTTACACTGCACTATGGGGTCACCCCCACCAGCACAACCGCAACGATCTTTGATGTTCTTTCGGGTGAAAGCGATATCGACTCTACATTGCAGATGCTCACGGGTAATCTTTCGATTGTTCCCGCCACTACCGACCTCGCATCGGCCGAAAGCGAACTCGCCTCAGTTCCCGGCCGCAACCATCTTCTTCGCACCGCCCTGGACAAAATGAAAACTCGCAGCGATTTCGTGCTGATCGATTGCCCTCCTTCGCTCGGGTTGCTGACCTTGAATTCGCTGGTGTCGGCCGACGAAGTTATCATTCCGTTGCAGCCGCACTTTTTGGCGCTTCAAGGTCTTGGGAAGCTTCTCAAAACAATCGAGCTTGTCCAGCAGCGTTTGAACCCATCCTTGAAAGTGTCGGGCGTGTTGCTGTGCATGTACGAATCCGTCACACGCCTCGGCCGCGATGTCGTGGCTGATGTGAAACAATTTTTCGAAGCCGCCCGCGGGAGCACCAAACCCTGGGCCGACGCGAAAATCTTCGAAACCGTTATCCGACGAAACATCAAACTCGCTGAGTGCCCGTCGTTCGGTAAGACGATTTTCGAATACGAACCGCGTAGCCACGGGGCACAAGACTACAGCGACTTGGCCGACGAATTTCTCGCGCGTTACGCACAGCTCCAGCAGCAAGCCCAGGCAGCTAGCGAGATGGAGGCGGCACCCAGTGTCGCTGTTGATTCCATCGCCGCGAATCCTGCCCCCGTCGCCCCACCGATTGCTGCCCAGATACCGACCGACCAGCCGCTAGCCGCTCCGGTTCCGGTAACTCCTCTGCCCACCGATCAGCCCGCCGCCTCAACCTCAGCCGACCGACCAATGATGCCTTAGGGCGGTGAAAAACCGCCCCATAACCCCCACAATTTTTCCACGCCCGGGAAAATCCAGCGGCAGATTTCTTTCCCATCTGCAAACTTCATGCTACAATGCCACCTTGTTTTTTAACGGAATCAAAGAAAATGACTGAAACCTACTACGTAACGACGCCAATTTACTACGTCAACGATGTCCCGCACATCGGGCACTCGTACACGACAGTCGCCGCCGACGTTTTGGCACGATATTTCCGCGCCGCTCAGCGCGATGTACATTTTTTGACCGGCACCGACGAGCACGGAATAAAAATCGTCAAGGCTGCCGAGAAAAAAAACACCACCCCGCAGCAACTCGCCGACGAAGTCGTCGTCGGATTTCGCGACCTGTGGGATATGCTGAACATCAGCAACGACAATTTTATTCGCACTACCGAACCGCGGCACAAAAAACGCGTGCAAAAGCTCGTGCAAGACCTTGTCGACCGCGACGAGGTTTATCTCGGGAGCTACGAGGGGTGGTACGATGAGGGGCAGGAAGAATACGTCACCGAGTCGGCTGCGCGGGACAACGATTATAAAAGCGAGATCAACGGCAAACCGCTCGTGCGATACAGCGAGCAAAACTGGTTCTTCCGCCTCGGTAAGTGGGCACCGAAACTCATCGAGTATATCGAAGCGAACCCGAAATTCATTCAACCTACCCCGCGCCGCAACGAAGTTCTCAGCAAACTCAAAATGTCTATCGACGCCGGCGAGCTTCCCGACCTGTGCATCTCTCGCAACAAGGAAAAACTTCCATGGGGCGTGGAAATGCCCAACGATCCGTCGCACGTGGTTTACGTTTGGGTCGACGCGTTGAGCAATTACTACAACGCACTTGGCATTCCCGAAATCGGTGACGAGTTCGACGGTAAATTCGCCAAATACTGGCCCGCCGACGTGCATCTCATCGGCAAGGACATTCTCTGGTTCCATGCGGTATATTGGCCGTGCATTTTGATGGCCCTCGATATCCCGATGCCGAAAAAAATCTTCGCACACGGCTGGTGGACCTCCGAGGGCAAGAAAATGTCCAAGAGCATGGGCAATTTTATCTCTCGCGAGGAAATCGCCGGGTTCTGCGACGAGTACTCGCGCGACATGTACCGCTATTATCTGCTGCGGGCGGTAAGTTTCGGCACCGACGGTGATTTCAGTGCCGACATGTTCAAGCAGATATACAATTCCGAGCTGGCCAACGGCATCGGCAACCTGCTCAGCCGCACCATTAAGATGATCGACAAATATTTCGGCGGTGAGATTCCCGAACCTGTCGAAACTCTCGAAGAAGCGGCCCTCGTCCACGCCGCCGCAAAAGCCATCTACGAGCAAAGCGACGAAATGATGCAAAACTGCGCCTTCCATCACTACATCGACAAGATCATTTCGCTCGTGAGTGCGACGAACGCTTTCATTGACGACACTGCCCCGTTTAAGCTCGCCAAAGACGAATCGCAACGATCCCGGCTGGGGTCGATCCTTTACACCTGTGCCGAAGCCGTCCGCATTATCATGGTTTACCTCGCCCCCATCATGCCGGACAAAACCGCATCGGCATTGCAGTCTTTGGGCTGCGAGCAAACGCAAGGTACACTTGCGGAGCTGGGCAAATGGGGCGGAATCAAACCCGGCACGAAAATAGTCCAGACCGATCCGCTGTTTCCGAGAAAGCAGTAACCATGCACGAGAACCATCAGAACAAACGAGAAATCGACAAGATCATCGCCGACGACGGGCGGTACAAGATCGAGGCGTTCGGGTTCCTTCATGAGGGCCTGGCCCGGGCGGCGAAAGATGCTTACGGCGACCAAAAAGTTCCCAGCGGACATGTTTCCGGCCAGCAGCTGTGCCAGGGAATTCGCGATTTGGCGGTCGAACGTTGGGGCATGATGGCCCCGGTGGTGCTGCAAAAATGGGGCGTCAACGAAAGCATCGACTTCGGTAACATGGTTTATTTGCTGATCAAACACGGGTTCATGCGAAAAACCGACGAAGACAGCGTCGAAGACTTTCGCAACGTATTCAACTTGGACAAGGATTTTGACATCAGCGAGAAAATTCGATTGAAGGAATAATGAGTAACGAAAAACGTAAATCATCGCCGCACAACGACGCCAAATCCGCGGGGAAACCACAGAAGCAGTTACCCGAGCCAATCGACGTTGTCGACGGAGTGCCAGACCACTCCCCATCTCGCTCGCGCCGCTACCTACTGATAGTGTTCGGCCTGTTCGCATTGTGGATAGCGTTTCTTGTGTACTGCCTGCTGGGCGGTCGAATATAAAATCGGTAATTTATCCCATGACTCAACCCGAACGTAAAAATTTTCCCCGCATCGCCACCGCCTTGCTACATCTGGGATTATGCCTCGCCGGTTTAACATCGGCCGGTTGCAACCTCGGTGAAACCACAACCACAACCAGACCGCCAACCGCCCCGACAACAATGTCCATCCAGCAGTTGGCCTCGCGACTGCAGCTGCGAGTCGTACGGTGCGGAAAATTCGTTGGTGAATTATCCGACGGCCAGAATTCCGTCATCATCATCGCCGCCCCTCACAAAAGGGTGCTTGTTAACGGCCGACCGCTGGAAACAAACGAACCCATCACCGCCACCGGCTCGACGATAATGGTTTCGACGTCGCTGGAAAAACGAATCAAGCAGAACCTTAGGCCGAGAAACTACAAACCCACAAACACACAAAATCCCGTCCCTGCCAAGCCCCAAAACACACCCAATGGGCCGATAGTTGTGCTCGATGCGGGGCATGGGGGCAAAGATACCGGCGCCATAAGCGCCGCCGGGTATCGCGAGAAGGACATCGTGCTGAACGTCACTCGCTTAGTTGCCAAACAGCTGCGAGACAGCAACGTGCGCGTCGTTATGACCCGCAACAAAGACGTTTACGTCGGCCTCGACCGGCGAGTTTACATCGCCAATACCAGCAAATGCGTTCTGTTCGTCAGCATCCACGCCGACGCCGCCGCCAACAAAACAGTCCGCGGATTTACCGTTTACGTTCCGCGCCGCGAAAAAAACAACTCGCCCTCGCACCGTGTGGGTAAAAACGTCGAGCAGCAACTGAAGGGCTTCACGAAAAATCGCGGTGTGCGTAAACATTCGAAGAACCTTCGCGTGCTGGAAAACACAAACTGTCCGGCAATGCTGATAGAGATGGGTTACCTCTCCAATCGCTATGAAGCCGCCCGCCTGAGCACGTATCAAACCCAGCAAAAAATCGCAAACTCCATCGCCACAGCCATTTTGAGCTACCTAAAATAATAATGGTGCATTATTAAGACCAAGATGGAATTCACCACAAAGCAACGCATAGACCTCAAGGAATATTTTATAAACTCACATTCTTTGTGATCATTGTGATCTCTCGCGGTAAAATTTGTCGTTTTCCATTATGCTCTACTGTGCTATTATCCTCCAGCTATGACGATACGATTGAGCGATTTTAATTACGAACTTCCCGAGCGGTTGATTGCACAGCACCCCGCTGCCCAGCGGGAAAAATCTCGATTGATGACATTCACCCGCCCGGATTGCACCCCCAGCGAGCATTGCTTCGACGAACTTCCGTCGCTGCTGCGAGATGACGACCTGCTGGTGTTCAACGACACCCGCGTGATTCCCGCAAAATTCGCCTGCCGCCGCCAAACCGGTGGCGTTGTTGAGGGACTATTCCTGAATGTTCAAAAAATTCACGAGGACGGTAACTGGTGCGTGTTGCTAAAAAACGCCAAGCGATGCCGCATCGGCGAGCAGATTGCCTTCGACAACGATCCGCAGCAAGCCCTTGAGCTGGTGGAGAATCTTGGTGGGGGAAAATGGATCGTAGCTCCAACACCGTCGGGATCGGTTGAAGAAATACTCTCCAAGGTGGGTGCCGTTCCGCTACCCCCATACATTCGTCGCGAGAATCTCCCGCGAAGCCCCGAAGATCAGCAACGTTACCAGACTGTATACGCGAAAAATCCCGGGGCGGTGGCTGCCCCGACGGCGGGGCTGCACTTTACCGATACGTTGTTGCAGCAGCTTCGCGAAAAGGGAATCGAATTTGCGAACGTAACGCTGCACGTGGGGCTGGGCACGTTTGAGCCGGTAAAAATCGACGACCCCACCCAGCACGACATGCACAGCGAATATTACGAACTTTCAGAGAGCGCCGCCGAGGCGATAAACCGTGCCAAATCGCAATCTCGACGAATCGTAGCCGTCGGCACCACAAGCGTGCGCGTAATTGAGTCCGTCGCCGCTGCCAACGATGGAAAAATCGTCCCCGCCGCCGGTGATACAAAGCTGTTTCTCTACCCGCCGGGAAAATTCCACGTTACAGGCGCGCTGATTACGAACTTTCATCTCCCAGCCAGCACTTTGCTGATGCTTGTAGCTGCGTTTTGCGATCCTGGTGGTAAGGCTGGGACGGAAAGAATCCTCTCGATCTACAGACACGCCGTCCAAAACGAGTATCGCTTCTTCTCATACGGGGATGCGATGTTCATCGAGTAGCGCCAAACGTGGTTGCAAACACCGCAACCACG
>DAOVZK010000056.1 GCA_030635145.1 Planctomycetota bacterium
GACGCCTGGTCGCAGCTGTCGGGATCCCAGCGATTTCGCGAAACAATTTTCCAGTCGATCTCAGCTCGCACCGCTGGGTTTAATACCATCGACATCGCAAACCTGACGAACTCCGGTAAGCTGTGGTTGTGCGGGTTGATGACCATTGGCGGAAGCCCGGCGGGAACGGCAGGTGGTATCAAAACCGTTACCTTCGTACTGCTGATTCTTTCGGGGTGGTGCGTGCTGCGGCGGCGCAATGAACTCGAAGCTTTTCACCGAAGCATACCCGAAACGCTCCTGAGAAAAGCCACCACCGTTGTGCTGCTGTACATCGCGATGGTGTTTACGATAACCATGATATTGTCGGTGGCGATGCGAAATGAACAGCTGATCGACATTTTATTTGAGGTCAACAGTGCGTGCGGCACTGTAGGATTTTCGACGGGCGTCACCGAACGGTTAGACGCTTTCGGCAAAATCCTCATGACGCTCGGAATGCTGATCGGGCGAGTTGGCCCGCTGACTTTGGTAGTAGCGCTGGGTGCCAGCGTAAAAACAGAAAACTACACATACCCCCGAGAAAACGTATTGATAGGATAGAACCATGCAGGAATTTGCAGTTATCGGATTGGGACGTTTTGGAACTCGCTTGGCGCGGCTGCTTGCTGAAGGCGGAGCGGACGTAATCGCGGTCGATAAACGGCGTGCCTTAGTCGAAGCCGTTCGCGACGACGTCGCCCGAGCAGTCTGCCTTGACGCAACGGATGAAAATGCCCTTCGCTCACAGGCAATCGATAAAGTCGACGTCGCCGTCGTCGGTGTGGGTAACGAATTTGAAAGCGCCGTGCTGACAACTGTGCTGCTTAAGCAGCTGGGCGTACCGCGCGTCATCAGCAGAGCGACAAGCTCGGTGCGGGCACAGATTCTCTCACGTGTCGGTGCCGACGACATCGTGAATCCCGAACGCGAAGCCGCCGACCGTTGGTTGAACCGACTGATCGCCCCGAATCTCAAAGATCGCATCGAACTAGCCGAAGGCGTGGGGCTGATTCAGGCGACGGCACCGGAAAAATTTTGGGATAAGACGCTCGAAGAATTGCAGGTACGCAAAAATTACCACGTACAGGTAGTCGCGATTCGCAGAATAGCGGAAGATCTCGACGCTGACGGGATTAAACGCACGCGAGAAATGGTCATGTCCGTGCCGATGGCTGATACGCAGATCAAAAAAGGCGACGTGCTTATGATCCTCGGAAACGACGATGCAGTGCGGCGGTTGATTGAATAAAAGAAGCTTTCAGCAGTCAGTCATCAGTAAAAGAAAGGAGATTCTGACTCATCTTTCTGCAAACTGATCACTGGCTACTGACCGTCAACTGATTTTCAAACTCTATATGTTCTGGTTATCGACATCCCCATCCAGAATTTCGACGTCATCGCCCGGTTCGACAGCAGCTGCCGGTGCCGTAGCTCGAGCTTGCTTCGAGTCACGATACTCATAGAATGTATCGTAATTTTTGCGGAGGTAACCACCAGCTGTCACGCGAACACCATTGAGCACGGCACCATAAATATGCACACCAAGCCTGCTGAGCATATCTCGCGTTCGCTGGACAACGCCGTGGGTATTTTCCCCGGCAAGAACGACAAGAACAACTCCGTCTACCAAGGTGCTCAACGACACCGTATCGGATATCACCAAACAAGGTGCCGAGTCGATAATGACCTGATCGAATTCTTCGTAGAGCTCTTCAAGCAGTTCGCTCATCTTTCGCGAACCCAGCAGCTCCGTCGGATGCTGAGGAGCCGGACCGGAAGGCATTACGTACATTCGCGGGCTGACCGGATGGATATAATCCTTCCAGTTGCCCTCACCTAAAAGCACACTGCTCAAACCACCGGGAGGGCATTCGGGGAACAGCCCGTGAATCGCCGGCTGCCGGAAATTCGCATCCAGCACCAAAATTTTACCACCGCCGGAAGAAATATGGCTCGCCAGATTCAGCGCAACCGTCGTTCGTCCATCTTCCGGCATGGCACTGGCGATGAGGATGCTTCGCTTCGGAGCGTCGGGGCCGTGGAACATCAGGGTCGTGCGAATCTGCCGAAACGCCTCGCATATAATGGTGTCAGGATGATGTAAAAATGCCGTCCGCAAGTCACCGATCTCTTCGTCGACGTCATCAATATGCGGAACCATACCCAGCAACGGCAGATCAATACGCCGGGAAATATCCGACGGCGCACGGATGGAACTGTCCATAAACTCCAGCAGAAGCGCCAGTCCAAGTCCTACAACCAGACCCAGGAAAACACCCAAGGGAATGAAAATCTTGTAGGAGGGGAAAGTTGGTAATTTCGGCTCACGAGCATTACTGGATATGGTAAGGGGCTGCTCACTGTTTCTGAGAAGCCCAAGGTCCATGATCTTCGCTTCAAATTGCGCCTTTTTTCTGTTACCTTCAGTTATTCGCCGTTTGGCTTGATCTAATTTTGTAAGTTGACTAAGATATCGTTTGAGTTTTGCGTCATTTTCTTGGATCTGTCTATTCAATGTGTTGCGTTGATTTTCAATGTGCTCGTAACTCAACTCGCGAATTGCCCTCATATCTGCAATTATCTTTACCTGAACCTCGTTTCGGGTTTTTTCAAGTTTTGCTTTGGCCGTGTCCAGAGCTACCTGCCACTGCTTAACGCTTTTGTTCTCGGAGCCAAGAGCGGCTTTAGTATTCTCCAAGTTCATTTCCAGATCATTAATCCGCGCCTCTAAACCCTGCACATCAACATCTGCCTCTACGGCCTGCCTGGTTTCAACCATTTCTCCAATTTGTTTATCGGTTGCGCCATTCACGGCCTCCCAGGATTTAGCAACCTGAGTCCATTGTTCCCGAATGGGAATCATCTGTTGCTCCAGCCGCTGCTGACGAGTTCTGAGAGTTTCAATCGCCTCGATAGCCTGTCCGCCAACTCCCCCTCGCTCGAGGTTTTCGACCCGGATGATTTCATTTTCCTGTTCTTCGTCTATCTTCTTGAGTTGCTGCCCTAATTCATCAATGGTTTTTTGATAACCCCTGTTAGCGCTCTCATCGGAAATTTTAACCGCAGCTCTAGCAACTTCATTCACAATCCTGGTAATACTCTTCTTGTCAGTACCAGACATAGACACTTGCAGGTACTTAGTCGTTGGAACCACTGACACGCTGATATTGTCCTTCAATTGGGAAACTACATCCTCATCCCGTTGCTTGACCTGTTCGTACCAGGATGTTGTTCGAATGTTTTTGGCCGCGGTCTCAAGCACCTCAGCTACCAAAATGAACTGAGCCTGTGAAGACAACAATCGCTCCATAGTGTCTTTGTTTACACCCATTGCCGATTTCCCCACAATCGTAGCCTTCTCCGGATGAACCTCAAGCCTTACAACAGCCGTATATCTTGGTGCCACCTGCAGCCATATATACGCTGTCGCCCCAGCAGCAATGGTAAACACCAACAACGATATAATTATCATCCATTTTCGTTTGCGAAGAATCCGCAGGAAATCTTTACCGGTGAACCCGGCGCCTCCCGTATTCGCGGTGCGCATCATAGGCGAGTGCCCTGAATCACGATTTCGGCGAACAATGTGAGGAACTTCTTCTCGTTTTGGTACCAAACTCATAATCTTACTCCTCGAGCTTCAGCTTGACGCGGTTTAAGCCCTGCTGGATTGATTCTGTCAGCGGATGATTCTTAAAAACCTGCACCGCGGCCAATGCCTGCTGATAATACTCTTCAGCCATCTCGTATTTTTCCAGTTTTTCCGCCACAAACGCGATGTGATACAGAATTTCGGGATTTTTCAGTTTTCTGTCTTTGATTTCGTTATAGGCTGACATAGCCTGTTTATATTCTTTCAGGCTCGCCAATATCCATGCATAAGTGTCCACAACGTTGGCGTTGCCTGGCTCCAGTTCCATGGCCTTTTTGCTCAGCGGCAGTGCCTCTCTGGGACGCTTGAGATTATCAGCCAGCAAGTATGCCAGATTGTTAAGGGCGGCTTTGTTGTCAGGATCTATTTCTAGAACTTGCCTGTACGTTTTTTCCGTATTGTCATCTTGTTTCATTGCAGTGTAGACGCTGGCAAGGGCAAGAAGCGTAGTGACTTTGCGAGCACGCTCCTTTGCCAACCCGAGAGTCTTTTTATATTCTGCAATCGCCTCGGGGTACTTATGCTGAAGCGTCCAGGCTCGAGCTATGGCATACAGTATTTCCCCGGAGGCCGGATTGATTTTTTCGAGTTCCGCGGAGTTGGCGGTCAATCCCTGTGGGCCGGTGGCTTGCTGCATCAGGTTCAACACATACGACACATCCCCGGGGCCGCACTCTTTCAATGCAGCATAAAAACGCTCAAATGCTTCAGGCGTATTGGGATGTTGCTTTGCATTTGCAAACGCCAGAATACCCATAACTCCAGGCTTTTGCCTGGGGTCCTCAATGTACTTCGCTGCCTCAGATTGCAAACTCGAGTTTTTCTGGTCCGCCAGTGCCTTGAGATAATAGCGAATGATCTGGGTATTATTCGGAGCAATTTTAACTGCCTTCTGTAGCATCGCAATTTCTTCCTGCGGTTGCTTACGCGACTTATAAACCTCCGCCAGCAACATTGCAAAGTTGGGCACTTGTTCAAACACAGGATTGGACAGGCCGCTTTCAGCAAGCAATTTTGCCTGGCCCAACTCACCTCGGGCTTTCAGCAAGTCGATCTTAGAGACATAAGCCTGTGGGTGATCTGGAAATGCGGTAATGGCATCGGTGTAGATAGACAGGGCCGCATCGGTATCGCCCATATAGGCGTTGAGTTGGGCTCTGGAAAGCATCCATTCCAGATTCTTGTCGATGTTCAACGCCTCACGATACGCCGCGTCCGCTTTCTTGAACTCGCGGCGGGCCGTACAAATCTGAGCCCGTGTGACATATGCCTCGGCGTAATGAGGATAGTCTTTGATTATACCTTCCAGCTCTGCGGTGGCCTTTGGCAGGTCTTTTTGAGTTTGATATATCTGGGCAATATTGAGGCGGGCATTTTTGTCTTCCGGGTCATTCTGGAGAATATTCCGGAATTCATTGATCGCCTCCTGATGCTTTCCGGCACGGACAAGCCTGTAGCATATCTGTTTCTGGATACCAACATTCTTCGGTTCTAAACCCCGCACCTTTTGCAGCTGCGCAATTGAATCATTCCAAGCTTTATCAGCCTGAGGCTTTTGCCCCAATCGTGCGAATCGGTCCGCCTGCATCGCATAACAATCCGACAAGCCAGTATAACCCTTGGGATTTTTTGGATCAGCTTCAATCGCCTTTTTATACATCCCCTCTGCACTGGGAATTTCGCCGATTTGGGTGAGGAATTTACCATAATGAACCAAGACAGATGCTTTTTCATCAGGAGTCTTAGCCGTTTTAAGCAGCGAATCAAAAAGCGCGTAACCCTTCGTCGGATGACCTATCCTCAAGTAGAAATCGGCAACCGTCGGGGAAAAGTCAATCTTGTCAGGAATACGCTTCAGGATATGTTCGTATTTTTCCTGAGCCTTATCTATTTGCATTACAGACTCATAAAGCCCCGCCAAGCGCACAGCATTATAAAAATCCGTCGGGTTTGCCTGGAAAATCTTCTCGCGTTCCGCAATAGCCTTTTTACGATCACTTTTCTCAACCTTGTGAACTAAAAAAGCATTTTTGATGAAAGGATGACGCTTACCTGCATTATGCTTGTAAGCCATGGTAATCCATTTTTCAAAATCCTCGAGATTTTGCCTCTGCTGCGCCAGTTTTGCAAGCCCGACAAGTGCGTCCACATTACTGCTGTTGTTGTCAACCATGATAAGCAGCTGTTTTTCAGCATTGTCATAATTCTTCTGCTTCAGGTAGCAATTCGTCAACGCTAATCGCACCTTCGTCATGTTCGGTTTTTCCTGCAATGCCTTCACAAAAACCTCAGCCGCTTGGCCATATTTTTCTTGGGCATTCAAGAGGTGCCCCTTGTACAACTCTCGCTGCAATTTTTCCTTTGCTGGAAGCTTATCAACGGCTTGTTGTGCTGCATCCCAGTCCTTGTTTTTGACAGCAATGGTGTAGAACGCGGCGACGACCCGGGGATCGGAGGGGTTGGTCTTTTCGGCCTGTTTGAGATACTTGTCGGCATCGTCCGTTTTCTGCTGCTTCAGGCAAAGTTGCCTTTTTCGCAGGTCACGGCTGACGGGATCTTTTATATCATCCATCGCTTGCATTTGAGCCTCAAATACCTTTGCCGGATCATTCGCCTGCAAGATATTCCGCCAATTTGCAAGGTCCTTGTCGTCCGGAGAGTTTTTGGCCGCTTTGTTAATAATTTCAAGTGCGACGGTTTTTTGATCAGTTTCCATCAACAGACTGATTAACGCTACCAACACACGCTTATCATTCGGATTAGACTTCAGAAGCTTTTTCAAAACATCGATAGCCTCGTCATTTTTACCGTCCGTTACATAGTCACTCACCAACTGAAGCATGACATTTCGGCCGGCAGTATCTAGCTTGGTATCACCACTCGGAAGCTTCTGGTTCTCTGCAATATCCAAATTTCGCAGAATTTTTTTTGCCTGCTCGTTATCGGGATCAACAGCCAGAACCTCTTTAACGTGAATTCTGGCGGCCTTATAATCTCTTTCCCACAACTCATAGCTCGCCAACGCCAGCACATACGCCGGTTTTTTCTGGCCCGGAATCGCTAAAAGGTTCTCTAGTTCCCGCTTGGCCTTACTCGGAGCCCCGGTACGTTCGTAAACCATCCACAGCAAACCGGTGAGCTCCGGACTGGCAGGTACCTGCTTTTGCCCTGCATTGTTAGCCCTTTCGATTCGCAACCGGCGCGCCTTTTCCAGACATTTTCTTGCCTGATTCATATCACCTTTGGCGTAGGCGATACGCCCCGCCATCTCCAACTGCTCAAAACTTTCGGGAGCAAGCTTAACGAGCAAATCGTTATATTTTTCCACCTGATCCATCGCTTCTTTGGCAGCAGGGGTGCCTTTTTGTCCCGCATATATCCTCAGATATGTTTTGGCAAGCCGTGCCACAAGGGACACTCTCGCCTTTTCAAGTTTCCTGATCATCGCAGGCTTCTCGCTTTCGGAAACTTGCCTGTCGATAGCATCCAGGCCGGCACGATACGAAGCCACCGCATCCTGCAACTTACCCGTATGGGCATAAAGCCCCCCTTCCATGGCATAAATGCTGATACCGGCAATGCGGTTCTTGGGCGCACTTTTCAGGAGCTTCAGAGCTTTGTCTGGCTCTTTGTTACCTATATATCTCTGCGCCATGTATATATAACCCTTCTCGCTTTCAGGATCATTGTCTATGGCGGCTTGAATTTGCTTGATGCCCTCTTCTTTGCGTTTTGCGCGGAGAAGGAATCCCGCATAGCCAAGGTAAGAATCCGCGTTTTTGGGATTCGCCGTTATTGCATCTTTGTATTCCTGCTCAGCCTCCGCCGTTTGCCCCAGCGACTCCAAGTATCCACCTAATCCTATCCGAAAAGCTATATTTTCATCACCCGGTTTACTTGTTGCTATCGCTTTTCGGTAATCCTTCTCTGCCAGTTGGATATTACTTGAATCTTCTTCAGCCAAATACCGCTCAGCCGTCGCCCTGCGGTAATACATTTCTGGATCCTGCTGCTGCTTCAAAATAGCGTCAAGTTGCTCAATAAGCTTATTCCATTCAACAACCCTACCCGGATGCGAAAAGTGTTGCATAGAGTATGCAACACTCCAGTGATGGTCGGCTAATTGGCGACGGGCTTTGGTATAGGCTGGATTATCCTCCACTGCCTGCTTAAGCGTATTGATCCCACTTGCTCGTACCTCCATTCTGCCATCTTGGGTCAAGCTTGGGTCATTGTTCGGGTTGGCAATACGTTCAAAACACATCATTGCATATTCGTAGCGATATTCGTTACGTTGGTTGATATTGTCTTTGCTGCCCGCGATAGCCCTTCCAAACATCTCACCAGCCCGAACGTATTGCTTGGGGCTTTGTTTGAGGGCTTTTTTCGCCTGCTCGTAGTAATATGTTGGATCTTTAGGTCGGCTGGCAAACCAAGCGACAGCACCAAACCCAATCGCCGCTACGAGTACTACCGAAATCAAAACCACCAAACGCGTATTAAGTTTTTTTTTCTTAGCCATTTTTTACCTTACTATTTTTCTTCTTCTAACACGGCGGCAACACCACAAAAGTCTTGCTGCATGAAACATTATTGCTATTTATTCAGCTGCTCAACCGTTTCCCTGCTGGGAAACTCCTTGAGAATATAGGGCATTGCATACTTGAAAAATTCCGCCGCCTTACGGTCAGATTCCGCAACACTTGGAACCCTGCTGTACAGGGGAGACGCTTGAATCTTGGCGTAAAATACGTATCTCAACGTAAGCGACGAAAGAATCCGACGGACGTTAAAGCGATCCAGTTCAGGGGCACCATTCACATCGAACAGATAATACTGCACGTACAAATTTCGGCCTTTTTCAAAAGTCAGACCTTTGACATTGAACTTATTCCATGGATCGCGCTGACTTGGGCATTCGATAGCAATTTTGCGATGGCCTGAAGCATTGATTCCGCCGGCGGCACCACAAACTTCCGGTACGTGAGGCACCGTTATCTCCCCGCCAGTGTAAAAATCAATCGATAACCGCCAATAACGATAAGGGGAGTTTCGAGGTTCTCGAGTGTCCTCATAAATTCTCGCGGAGTACCAATTGCTTTTGCGATCCTTATGCCGGGTCGTGTCGAGCGTGGTGCCAATTTTCAGCGAATCAAGAATATCGCCGTCGTGCTCGATAATACCGTCGGGCTTGCCATCTTTTGTGAAAGCCTTTTTCTCTTTGTCCCAGAAAAGCACCCCGTCACCTTCAACGAGTTTATACCTGTTGCCGAAATTTTTTGCCAACGAGGTATTGGTGCAATCTTTGATGTCAACTTCCACACCGTCAGGCCATTCGATGGGTTCTTTCTGCAACCAATAACCTAGCTGCTTCATCGACACGCCCCACCCGACGGTGGCAAACAGCAGAAAGCCCGCAAGGATTCCAAAATTGATCCATCCTCGCCTTACCGAAGCATTATTATCGTTGTGCTGTTGTTTGGTCATACTCCCACCTCCGAAACATCTGATTCGTCGGTATCGGTATGGCTGTCCTGATCCTCATCTTCGTCAGCATCGACATACATTTTGTTGAGCAGCACGCTCAGCAAAAACAGCAACAGCAATGCCGGTATCAATAGCACCATGCCCATGGCGTGATGCATGAAATCTTTACCAAGTTCGGGTTTGTCGAGATAAAACATCCACGACGTGCCGGTTACCCGAAGGACGTTCACGAAAATTGCTATCGGAATACCGGCGAGCATAATAACCAGTCGCTGCCAGAACGGCCGTGCCTCAACAAACGCCATCGCCACCCCCAGCGCCACAAACGCCATCAGCGAACGCACCCCGCTGCACGCTTCAGCTACGGTCAACTGCTGTAACTTTCCGCTGGTGCTGATAATGTCCAAGTGCGAGGCCGTCACCTTCACTTCAATCCCACATGCAGTCATAATCATCGCCGACATCTTAGCCGCGAAATTCTGCATCGGCAGCGATATTCGCTGGTAGAGGTTATCCGGGAAGGGCATGGCAAGGGCGAGGAAGAAAATCGGCACAAAAGTAACCGCCGCCATCCGCGGGCCACACAAATACAGCACAGCCCCGAAAATCATAACCGGAATCGTAAGTTGTTGTATCCAATTGTTCGGGAAGACAACGGCGGCGTAGACTTTAATCAACAATCCGATAACGACAATCACCAAGCCCCAGAAACACACGCGGCGATTTTTGTAGGCATCGAAAAACTTGCCCCGCCAGCTATATATGAGGTACAGGCTGAAAAGGGGAATGATGAAACCGTGCGACCAATTCGAATCCGCCAGCCATCCACGAACCAGCTTGACCATGTCAGACCTATAAAACGCTGCAAGAAGCAGAGTTATCACGGCAACCTTAATCCAGGCATTGCGTGAAATACCTCCAGAATGGGATATCTCCTGGGGATCGGTACCGATCATATCTACAAGGCTCGGCTGAGATGTCGGCGGACTAGCCGCATCAATTTTGCTGTTTTTTTCGTCCAAATGTATAAACCGTCCTCTTGAAAGAACTAAAATTATCGTTTACAGGCGAGTAAATCGCTTGCTGTTCGGAGTAACAAACAACGGATCTGCAAAATTTCTGTCGTAAATAAATCCAAATCCGTAGGTCATGCGGAAGGCATTCCGCAACACTGCGAGGAATGAAGATTTCCAGTGCGTTCCAACTGCAATAACGTCATTCGGTTTCAAATAAATATCCGGATCCTGGCCTGTAAAAATGCTCTCAAGATTAATCGGAAAAGTTTGCTCTTGGTTTCGGCCAATCCTGCGAGTTAGGACAGAGTTTTCTGGCCATGCCAGTGGGCCGAGGTTTCCGACAGCGGCAATCGCCATCTTCAACGTAATTTTTCGGCCCGTAAGACTATATACACCAGGGCGTTGCACTTCACCCATCACATAGAACTCACCAACGGGCATTGGGGGAACGCGAATAATGTCATTTTCCCGAATAACAATATTTTGCTGCCAATCGCCGCTTTGCAGTGATTTGAGATTGATGGCAATCACGCGGACAAGCTCTTTGCCTTGCATATTGTCCCACCCGAAAGGGTCATCTTTGGATGTAACCAGCGCATCCGGGGAAACTCCCGGAGTTTTATCGGTGGCCCGATTGGCCGACGACGTCGCGTCAGCAGGTTTGGTCACCGGTGAAGCAATCGCAGGGACTTTGCCTTTATCCGGGGCAGGTTTCGTTGCTTTTACCCGCTGCCAGACACCGTCTTTATATTCGTATGGTGCCACAGACGGAGAACCAGTCGCCGCTGCTCCCTCGGCCAGGGCTTCGCTGTAATGCACTATCGCCGGATTTATGTTTTCCTCTTTTGGGGCGGGGGTTTCGGTCTGCGGTTTTTCCGGATCCGCAAAGTCGTCGCCCAAGATATTCTCCAACACCGACCGCTGCTGCTTAACCGTTGGCTCGATCGCTGGCTGCGTCGCAGGTGAAATTGCCGGTAGAGTTGCTGGCGTTTTTACGACGCCGTCAGCCGCTGGGGCCTGAGGAAGCGTTAAACCCGGAATTGGCGCATCTGCGGGGGGTGTCTTTTTGGCGTGGGCTATCTTGATCGGCCGTGCCTGGCGAATAACGAAAATGTATTCGATATCAGGTTGGCTGATTCCACCGACGAGGGCGATAACGTCAATCAATCGCATGTCGGGCCGCACAATGTTATACGTTCCCGGCCTCATGACAGCACCGATTGCGGAAAAAGTCTGCTGCCGCCTGGCCGCCACCATCACCGAGATATCCGGATTGGACAAAATGCCCGCTTCTATGTAAGCCTTGTTAAGCTCGGCCATCAACTCAACCCCCGTCAACCCGTCTACCTTGACTCTGCTACCCAACTGCGGTAGATCGATATATCCGCTATCGGATACCTCGCGGCGCAAACTGGTCTCCATGCCGATGGCGTAGAGATCCTGAATCATAATATCCAGCACGTCTGTCGGGCCGATGACGTAGTCTCTCTCGTGATACTGCCAATCCTCAGGCCCGGGGCGGGTGGCTTTGGCAAGCATCTCGGCGGCTGGATCAACGTCCCCATCGCCAAGACCTGGTATGATCCAGGTAACCCGCGCATGATCGGGTGTGGCGATAACGTCGCGCGGCGACAGGAATCGATATTTCCCGATCATCAGTTCGGTATCTCCGCATCCAACCATCATCGCAACGTTTAAAACCGCGACGATCCAGGTAGTCACTTTTATTATTCTACTCACAGTGTCTATACCTTTCCCAACTTCGGTCTGACCGTTCTACGACACTCCCAGTGAGCGCAGCTGTATAGCCAAACCGTACCTAGGGCACTACATAGAGAAGTTAATCGGTCAGAAGTGGAATTTATCTTTATACAATCTCTGCACTTGAGCGATTCTCAGAGAAATTTTCGATACTCCCCCAGAAAATACCCCCATCAACAAAAAACTGAAATTTTGTCACGTTATTGGAAATTTAACAGGAACCAACCGGGGATCCAGGGAGGGGTGGATTCGGCATTAGGGCGTCAGCCTCCGTGTCATCCTCGCGAAGGCGGGGATCCAGAGAGGGGTGGATTTGGCATTAGGGCGTCAGCCTCCGTGTCATCCTCGCGAAGGCGGGGATCCAGGGAGGGGTGGATTTGGCATTAGGGCGTCAGCCTCCGTGTCATCCTCGCGAAGGCGGGGATCCAGCTCTTGCAACGACTACGCCAAATCATCGTACAAATCCCGCCAGTCAGGATTCTGGCTTTCTATTAACTTCAGCTTCCACTGTCTGTTGAACTTCTTGAGTTGTTTCTCCCGCTTGATGGCCGCCTCGATGTCATTTGTGTGTTCATAAAAAACGAGGGTATGAACGTTATATGTTTTTGTGAATCCATCGATCAAATTGTTTTTATGTTCGTACACGCGTCTTGCCAAGTGATTTGTGACGCCAATGTATAGAGTGCCGTTACGCTTGCTCGCCATGATATAAACGTAAAAATCTTTCACGATATTAATATACTGGATCCCCGCCTTCGCGAGGATGACAAAAAATTACAAATCCACAATCCGATGCTTTGTCGCCGCGTAGCGAAAAACGCCTCGTTTGACGCATGATCTGCCAAAGATAAGGCGTGATCTCTCTCATGTAACGCGTGAAATGAGGCATTTGAAACTATCGTCTTCACCACTAACTCACTGTTTTTGCAGTGTGTTGCGCTAAAAATTGGGGGTTTGCCCCCAATTGCCTCCTCGCAGAGGTCTCCAGTGTTAGCAATCCCAGATAACGTCGCGGAGGTGCAGCTCGACGCTGGTTCGCCCGTTGAAGTGGTTCAGTACCGGCTGGGCGGCGACGCTTACGTTTCGCACACCGGCCAATGCGTCGGCGAGGTCACCCATGTTGAAGCCCACCGCCCGCATCGTCGCCCCGCCGTCCTGCTGCAAAAGCATGCCAATCGTCTGGCCGTTACGCCCCATGCGTTTTGGGGCACCCAACAGCGTACAGTTTCGTAGTGCAACTATCGGCCGAGGATTTTTCGCGCCGAACGGTGCTAACCTCTCAAGCTGGTCGACTACGTTTTGCGACAGTGCGGAGATAGTCGTTTCGGCATCGATGCGAAGCGTGGGCGTCAGCTGCGATTCGGTCAGATGCTCGCGAGCGTATTGGGTAAAGGCCTGCGTGAAATCGTCGAGCTTGTCGACGCTTACCTTCATACCCGCCGCCATCGCGTGGCCACCGTAGCTGATGAGGTGCTCCTGGCATGCCGTGAGCGCATCGGACATGTGAAATCCGTCAATCGACCGGCCCGAACCCTGCGCAACGTCGCCGTCAATGGTGAAAATTATCGCCGGGCGGTGAAAGCGGTCGACCATTCGCGAGGCCACGATGCCGATGACACCGGCGTGCCAGTTTTCGTCGGCAAGTACGATTGCGCAGTTTTCGGGGGCGTCGAGCTTCCCGGCCTCAACCATTTCCTTGGCACGCTGCGTGATTTTGCGCTCAACGTTTTGCCGCTGCGTGTTCTGCTTGATGAGATAGTCTGCAATTTCCCGCGCGCGCTGCGGCGAGCTTGTCGTCAGCAACTCGATAGCCAATTGTGCATGGCCCATTCGGCCGGCGGCATTGAGACGCGGGCCGATCACGAAACCAACATGAAACGCATCGAGCGATTCGCCCATCAGGTTCGCCGACTCCAGCAGTGCGCGGATGCCCGTATTACTGGACGCCGGCAGCCCTTTAAGCCCGAACGTCGCCAGTATGCGGTTTTCCCCCACAAGCGGAACGACGTCGGTTATGGTTCCCAGGGCGGCGAGGCAGGTGGCGTCGAGGAGAAAGTTTCGCATTTCGTCGCTGACTCGCTCGGTGCCGCAAATTCCGCGGAGCATCGCCCACGCCAGCTTAAACGCAACCCCCGCCCCGCAAAGATACGGATTGCCATACGGCTTGGCATCGGCCGCGGGGTTGAATGTCGGGTGAACGACAGCTGTCACGTCCGGGGCATCACCGTGAATGATATGGTGATCAGTCACGATTACGTCGCATCCGGCGGCGACGGCCTCGGAAAGTACATCACCGGCACTGGCCCCGCAGTCGACGGTCACGATCAGCTTCGCGCCATCGGCAACAAGCTGCTTCACAGCCTCGCGGTTAACCCCGTATCCCTCGTCGATGCGGTGCGGAACGTAAAAACTAACATCCCCGCCGACAAGAGCAATCGCCTGATGCAAAATCGCCGTGCCCGTCATTCCGTCAACGTCGTAGTCACCGTAGATTACGATTTTTTCTCCGCCCTGCGCCGCTGTCCCCAGCCGCTCGGCAGCAGCTTCAACACCACCAAGCTCCAGCGGATCATAAAGTTCAGTCAGCTTGGGGGCGAGAAACGCGCGGGCTGCGTCCGGATCGTCAATACCGCGGTTGTAGAGGATCTGCGCCACCAGCGGGGCGTTTTTCATCTGGTTGGCCATCGCGTCGGCACCGGCAAATACCGGGGCAACTTCCCATCGCAACGCTTGACGTTTCCAGCCGGACCTTGGCATGTGTTAATTCCAATCGAAGTTTATTTGTAACCATTCACATAAAAATTTTGACAGGATCACAGGACAGAACATAGGCTTTAAAAATCCTGTTAATCAGGATTAATTTACATCGAAATTTGTATTCGTTACGATGGTGTTTGCAGTTGGGAGTTAATAGTGTTGATTCTTGTTTTCTTTTTAATAATTCATAGTTAATCCTGTAATCC
>DAOVZK010000063.1 GCA_030635145.1 Planctomycetota bacterium
ATCGTGCTGGTGATGGATAATCTCAATACGCACAATATTGCGAGCCTCTATCAGGCCTTCAAGCCCGATGAGGCAAAACGATTAGCCGACAAACTTGAGATTCATTATACGCCGAAACATGGTAGCTGGCTGAATATGGCCGAGATCGAATTGAGTGTTTTGAGCCGCCAATGCATGGCCGATTATTTTGAAACACAAGAGCAACTTGCCGATGCAATTGCAGCTTGGGAGCGTTCGAGAAATGAAATAAAAGCCGGCATCAACTGGCGATTCACGACAGCTGATGCTCGGATAAAACTGAAACGACTATACCCATCAATTTAGGTGGGACAGAGTACTAGGCCATGAAAAAATCGGGTTTTCAAAAAAAAGCTCGTGAAATCACCTCGGGGCTGATACCATCTCGGACATGGCTGAATATCGCGTAAATCTTGACATCTACAGCGGCCCGATGGACCTGCTGCTATACCTCATCCGCCGCGACGAGGTAGACATTCACGACATCCCCATCGCCAACATCACCGCGCAATACGTATCGTATATTGAGCTTCTGCAGCAGCTCGACCCGAACTTGGCGGGCGATTTTCTGGTGTTAGCGGCCACGCTGATGGAAATAAAAACGCGAATGCTGCTCCCCGCTCCGGAAGTCGAAGAGGGCCAGGAGGCGGGCGCCGAACTCGACCCGCGAGAAGACCTCGTCCGCCAGCTGTTGCAATACAAAGCCTTCAAAGACGCCGCCGGTGATCTGCAGTCCGCTGCCCTCGAACAGTCGATGAAGTATCCGCGCAAACCCGCCAAACTCGAAACCGGCGACGGTAAAGATTACGACATCGAAGACGTGCAGGTTTGGGATATTTTCGATGCCTTCCGCGACGTGATGGCTGCCATCGGGCAATCGTCGAAACATCACGAAATTATCTACGACGACACCCCGCTGGAATTGCTGCAGGAAGATTTGCTGGACATGCTCACACGCGACGGGAAAATGACCTTCAAAAAGGTCTTCGCTGGGCGAGAATCCAGAAGCGAAGTCGTGGGACTTTTTCTGGCGATGCTGGAGCTGGTCCGCCTGATGAAAATCACTTACTCGCAAGGCGAGGTGTTCGGGGAAATCTTCCTCGAGGTCAATCCCAATCCGCCCGAAATCGTCAACGGAATTTTCGTCGGGCAAGACGACGAATACGAACCACCGCAAACCACGGAGCAAGAAGATGACTCCACAGCAGAAGCTTGAGCAACTTGGTATAGAGCTTCGCGAACCGGCCAAACCCGTCGGGGCGTACATCCCTGCCGTTCGCGTGGGGAATCTCGTCTACACGTCCGGTCAGTTACCGATGGACGCAAACGGGCAGCTCGCAGCTACGGGTAAAGTTCCGTCGGCGGTTTCGCTGGAAGACGCCAAGGCAGCTGCGCGGTTATGCTTAACAAATGCACTGGCAGCCGTGCTGACTCAGACGGATTCAATCGACAACATCGTGCGAATCGTGCGGTTAAACGTGTTCGTCAATAGCGAGGGTGATTTCACCGACCAGGCTGCCGTCGCTAACGGTGCCAGCGAACTGCTGGGCGAAATTTTCGGCACCGATAACGGCCACACCCGCTGTGCCATCGGCGCCGCTGCCCTACCGCTCGATACCACCGTCGAATTAGACATCATCGCAGAGGTAAAATAGGCAGGCCTTCCTCAACAGCGGTGTCATTGCGAGCGTAGCGAAGCAATCTCAATTCTCATATTTTAGATTGCCGCGTCGCTGCGCTCCTCGCAATGACAAATCGACACCCCCCCCTACTCCTCGCCAACCCCGCCGCGAAGTTTTTTGATTTTCCCGCGCCGCTGCTTGGAATCCAACCTCCGCTGTTTGCTCGCTTTCGTAGGCTTGGTCGGACGACGTTTTTTCGGAGCAACGGCCGCCTTGGCGATCATGGTTTTGAGACGTTCCAACGCATCGAAATGGTTGCGTTGCTGGGTGCGGTAACGGCGTGCATCGATAATCAGCACTCCATCGCCAGTCACCTTTCGCCCGCCCTGCCGAACGAGCCGTTCCTTAACACCCGCCGGCAGCGACTCGGTGGTGGCGATGTTGAATCGTAATTGGCAGGCGGTGGCGACTTTGTTTACGTTCTGCCCGCCCGGGCCCGACGAGCGAACGAAGCTCACATGGAGCTCATCGTCGGGAATCGAAATTTTCGGGGTTATTCGCATGTCATGATAATTGAAATTCGAAACACTAAAAACGAACCTCGAAACACTATCGAATATTGAAATTCAAAATTTTTAAACAAAAACCCGGAATCCCCAACTCTCGATATTTTGAATTTTGAAAATTCAAATTTCGTATTTGTTTCGGATTTAGATATTCAAATTTCGTATTTCAACTATTTGAATCGTCAACGCCCCCGAATCGCCGGTCGCGATTCGTGTAGGCACGGATGGCTTTGTGCAGTTCGGGTTCGTCGAAGTCGGGGAAAAACGTATCGGTCACGTAGAATTCCGAGTACGAAATCTGCCATAACAGGTAATTGCTGATTCGCATCTCACCAGCTGTCCGCACCAGCAAATCCGGATCAGGCACACCGTGCGTATCCAGCGAGTCGGCAAACATTTCGGGCGTGATATCGTCGGGCGAAATCTCACCAGCCACCGCGCGGGTAGCGAGTTTTTGCGCCGCCGTCGTCATTTCCTCTCGCGAACCGTAGTTCAGCGCGAGGCACAAAAACATTCCCGTGTTCTTGCTGGAAACGCGAACACTTTCGTCAAGCTCTCGCAAAACCTGCTCCGGGAGTCCTTCACGCGATCCCAAATGCCGCAGCCGAACATTGTTGTCCATCACGGTCTGGCGTTCGTGAATGAGATATTCGGTGTACAGCTGCATCAGGGCGTCGACTTCTTCGGCCGGGCGTGACCAGTTTTGCTGCGAAAAGCTGTAGAGCATCAGGGCCTCGAGTCCGAGGCGGGCAGATTCTGTCACGATGCGCCGCACGATTTTGGCACCTTCGCGATGGCCCATGAATCGAGGCAGGTCGCGCTGCCGTGCCCAGCGGCCGTTACCGTCCATAATTATCGCAATCGACGCGGGAAAACGACCGGCCGAGAATCCCAACTCCTCGCGGGCAAGTTTGATTTGCTCCGGAGAATTTTTGATCGATGCCATCAGATAATGCCCTTGATTACGCTGTCGCACGGTATGGTCTGGTCGCGGCCGGGCCCTACGCTAACGAGGCCGACCGGTCGTCCGACAAGTTCGCTTACGCGGCGAACGTATTTTTGTGCGTTTTCCGGCAGCTCGTCGAATTTTCGGCAAGCGGTAATGTCTTCGCTCCAACCGGGGAGCGTCTCGTAAACGCATTCAACTTTCCCGAGCATGATCGGATCGAAATCGCCCACGGGTTTGCCGTCAATGAGGTACCCGGTGCAGATTTTTAGTTCGTCCAGGCCCGACAGCACGTCCAGCAGCATCAGGGCCAGCTCGTCGACACCGGAAAGTTCCGACGTATATTGCACGACCATGGTGTCTAACCAGCCGCAACGGCGAGGCCGACCGGTGGTGGTGCCGAACTCTTTACCCTGCTCGCGAATCCTGTCGCCAATTTCGTTATTCTGCTCGGTCGGGAACGGCCCTGCTCCGACGCGGGTCGTGTAAGCTTTCATAATACCCACAACGCTACCGACGCTTTTGGGCGGAATGCCCGCACCGGCCGGTACACCGCACGCACTTACCGACGAACTCGTCACAAACGGATACGTTCCGTGATCGATATCCAGCATGCATCCCTGCCCGCCTTCGAACATGATGCGTTTACCTTCGCTGGCCGCTCGCCGCAGGTCGGCACCGGCGTTGCAGATCATCGGGGCGAGGGTTTTGCCGATTTTGATGTACTGTTCGACAATAGGTTCGATATCCATAGGCTCGGCGTTGTACATTCCGGCGTACTGTGCGTTTTTGATCGTGCCGATCAGGCGGATTTTCTGCGTCAGCTGGTCGGGGTCGACCAACTCACCGGCCCGGATCGCCGAGGATCGATTGGCCTTGTCGCTGTAGCACGGGCCGATCCCGCGGGCGGTCGTGCCGATCTTGCTGGCACCGAGCTGCTGTTCGCTGAGGATATCCTGCTGCTTGTGCCACGGCATAACCACCTGGGCCTGCGTGCTGATGCGGAGGTTCTTTTCGGTGACTTCGACGCCGCGTTCGCGGAGGGCGGTCATTTCTTCCAAGGCTATGACAGGGTCGAACGCCACGCCGTTGCCGATAACGTTGACGGCTTCGGGGTGTAAAATTCCGCAAGGGATCAGGTGCAACGCGAATCGCTCTTTTTCGACGGTGACGGTGTGACCGGCGTTGGCCCCGCCACAATACCGCACAACATAGTCGCACGCCGAGGCAAGCGAATCTACAATCTTGCCCTTACCTTCGTCGCCCCACTGCAATCCGATTACCGTTACGTTTTTCGTGTCCATAATCCTGCGTTGTTCCTTTTCAGTAGGGTCGGCCATTGCCGACCATTCTCGGGATATGCTAATCAATTGGTCGACAATGGCCGACCCTACTCGCTGATTACCGAAATTTGCCTGCTTCTTCGCTTATTGCGTATTAACTGTCACCGAGTGCCTCGCCCGGCAAACCGCAACAAGATAAGCATAGACATTGACGCAGAGATGTCAACCCCCAGCCTCCAAACTACCGAAGAGCATTTCCAGCGGGCTTCGTGAATTCATAATTCCTCGTTGAGAGCGAATTCGTCAAAAACGGTTGTAAATTGTCCGAAAAAAAGGCATGATATACTCGTGATTTCTAAACGACAGCATCTACAGATAATACCGTGAGAGTAAACAATGGCACCAAAGGCGATACAGCTGAACATCTACCACATGTCGATTCCCATGCGAGGATTCGACCACGCCGCCGCCACGCGCAACACCGCCGAGTCGATCATTACGCAGCTACGCTATGATGACGGGTTCGTCGGGTATGGCGAAACGCTGCCACGCGATTACGTCACCGGCGAGACGCTCCAGAGCGTTCCCGACGATATCGCCGCCATCTGGGATGCGATGGACAAAGATTCGCTGTCGCCCGGCGCGCCGGTTGCCGACTTACCCGCCATTGAAAATCGCTGCACAAACGCCGCCGCCTGCGGTATCGAACTGGCGGGGCTGCGACGAATCTTTCATGACCTGCACAACATACCGACCGAGCTTTTGCAGAAAATTGCCAACCGCCCACGCATGCGTGCCTTCATTGATGCGAAAGTCTCGGGTGTGCTGGGGTCGAAAGACCCACGTAAAACGGTGTGGCGTTTACGATTGATGCGATGGTTCGGGCTGACAGATTTCAAACTCAAACTCGGGCTTGGCGACGAGATAGATCGCCAAAATCTCCAGATCGTGCATCGCAAATTGCGAGGTGGGCTGAGGCGTGGTGAGTGTACGTTGCGGGTGGACGTTAACGGCGGATGGGATATGGCCACGACGCCGGAGCGAATTGATGAGCTGCAGCAGTACGGTATATGCGTTGTCGAGCAGCCGGTTTATTGCTCGGCGGGTGAGCTGGGGGAACTTTCGCAAAAATGTTCGCTCCCGCTGATGGCCGACGAGTCGATACTAACCGAGCAGGACGCCCATGCCCTTCTGAACGCACCAAAACCAATCTGGTGGAACTTGCGGATATCGAAAAACGGTGGCATCGTGCCGACGCTGAAGCTAATGAATCTTGCCGCACGGCGCGAAATACCGTTTACGCTCGGGTGTATGGTGGGGGAAAGCAGCATTCTATCGGCGGCGCAGCGAAGGGTGTTGCAGCTGGGGCCGTTCCCGCGATTCGTCGAGGGGAATTACGGCCGATACCTGTTGGCCGACGATTTGCTGCAAGGCCGAAAATCTCTGCGATTCGGATACGGCGGTTCGCTACGAACTCTCAAAGATGACGGGCTTGGGATTGAAATTTCACAAGAGAAACTCGACAAATACGCACAACATCTCAAGACGCTGTCGGGTTAGTAATTTTACGCCGCCGTCGAATCAAACCCAGCCCGCCGAACCCCAGCAAAATCATCGTCGCGGGTTCTGGGACAGAAACCATCATGTCGGCCATCATCTGCGTTCCACTGGGACCGGTGTAGTTTGCTCCCCATGTGGCAAGGTCATCGGCATCAACGTCACCATCGTAGTCAAAGTCACCATTTTCCCACGATTTTCCTGTAATCCCTGCTCCTGTATAGTTGGCACCCCACGTGGCAAGGTCATCGGCGTCTACGTCACCATCATAATCGGCATCGCCGGGAATTGGACCATTGTTTTCAATCATTGCAGAAATAGTAGCTTTGTAGTCGGAAAGTTCGCCAAAGTACGAATAACCACCATAGATGGCGTTGTAACGAATATCCGGTGCCTGAGAGCCCCAATCGTTGCCTGGTGCCACAGCCAGGCCTATACCGCTTAACTCGTATTGGCTTGTCGATGAATTATAAGTAAAGGCCGGTGCACCGGAGTCATAGATGACAAGCTGCGCTTCGTCGGTAGAATCGTCAAAATCGGTAAAAAAACAGGTTGTTTCATATGGTGATGTCCCAGTGGTGATTCCGGTGGATCGGACATCGTTGGTTCCCCATGTCCATTCGCGTGTGCTGATGGTTTTGTATCCGGTTTCTACAACCCAATCCGGGCCAGACTGGACGGTTTCCGACCATTCATCGGTGAAGCGGTTTCTCCACCATGTTGTTTCCTGAGGTTGCTGTTGTCGGCCGGTACCTACTATCAAAAGATCTGCACCGCTCGATGTATTTGAACTGATCGTCAGTGGAGCTCGCGTGGGTTCGTTTGAAACCAGAAACAATGCGAGGTCTGCATTACCTACACGGCCGCCGTATCCTAATGCTTCATTACATATAGTTCCATCGGCAAAAGTAACGCTCTGCCCGACCTTATCGTCGTAGACGTGATTGGCAGTCAGCACCCATCCATTACCGAGATATACTCCAGTCCCTGTTGAAAGTTTCACCGTGTAATCCCAACCGAATGCGGAGGGAGATGAATTTACTCCGCCCGAAACCACCAAAGCGTTGGCTGGTACGACAAAGCTTAAAATTGCTGCCAGAACATAATACTTGTATGCACTTTTTCCCATTTGCACTGACTCCTCCTAAAGGCTTGCAAATAAAGTCTTTTAAGCTAATAACATTATATTACATTATGCGTAATTTGACAATACCAATTCCCCTAAATCGCTGGTGGTATCGGCCGAAAATGCCGTTTAAAAACAAACAGGGCCTGCACCCAAAGGTACAGACCCTTATAATTAAACTACTTAGAGTCCAAATTACGAACAATTATTTGCGACGGCGGATAAGTGCAATTCCGCCCAGCACCAGCAAACTCATCGTCGCCGGTTCTGGAACAGAAGCCATCATATCGGCCATCATTGCGGCACCACCAGGGCCTGTGTAGTTGGCACCCCAGGTAGCAAGGTCATCGGAATCGACGTCGCCATCGCCATCGAAGTCACCATTCATCCACAATTTTCCTGTGCCACCTGTACCGGTGTAGTTTGCTCCCCATGTAGCGAGGTCGTCAGCATCTATATCACCGTCAGAATCTGCATCGCCGAGAAGCGACGGTAAATACGTCAGCATTACTTCGTCGGTGGCCCAATAGCCGTCGTCGGCCAAAATTTTTAAACCGACGATGTGATCGCCATAACCTAGACCCAGGGCGGCCATTTCGGCAGCTGTGACACTGGCAGAGACACCCGACTCGTCGTCGTAGTTGCCGTCGCCATCAAGGTCCCATGCGTAGCTGGTGATCGTGTCGGCCTGGGGATCGTATGAACCGGAGGCGCTCAGGGTAGCGTTGGCATATGTCCCGTAGACACCCGTGTCCGACCCGGCGTCGGCGTGCAGGAGCAACGTCGGCGTACCGACAGTATTGGCGGTGATGGTGGAGTCAAAGTCGACAACCATGGAACCCGAAGTGACAAGACCGTCCGACATATCCGCTAAATCGATTGTCTGTTGCGTTTGCTGGCTTGTCGTAATCGTTGGGCTACTGTGAGAACCGCTCACACTGCCAGACATGTCTGAAGTGGGAGGTGGGGCATTGTGATCGGCCAGATTCTCCGTATACGGATAATATCCCGGCACGCTAACCCAAGCTATGCCCAAAAAGTGATACTCCGCCCACACTTTCAGGGAACCATACATTTGCGATTGATAAGCGGGGATATTGAAATCGCCGGTGGTAACAGTCGCATCGCCCGGTACGTTGTTGTCTTTGATGTTCAGGTTCTCCACCTGCCCCTTCATCCTCGTATTCCCATAAGTCGTACTCACGTAGAACCAATCGGTCGGCCCGATGGTGCTGTCGCCGTAGATGTCCATATCGTTCATTTGAATATGGCTGAACGAACCGCCAGATGCTTGCCACATGGCCGCGGACATGGTGCCAGTAACACCGGAGCTTCCGTCCCAGGAATGCACGGGGGAACCGCTGGGGGGAGATGACGCATATTGCGTCATGGTGAAATCCACCTTCGATCCCGGCTGAACACTGAAATTGTAAGCGTAGGGATCATCCGCATAGCCCATAGAAGCAACCAATCCCAGCACACAAATGCCAATAAGAATTTTTTTCATCTTTGTTCTCCTAAAAAAGTTTCCTCGTCATTTATAAACTCGCATGAGTGGATTAGCATAAACTAATCTCTTATAAACAAAGTGCCCGGTAAAGGCCTAGCCCCACGCAAAAGAGAAATTAATTCTCTGCTCTTTCGCGATCCTCCAGCTAGCAGGACAATTTTCCCTCTATTGTACTGCTTTTCCGGAATACGGGCGAAAACAAACATTCGCGGGATGAAAAAAAAAGGACGACCGTCCCCATAAGGGAACAGCCGTCCAGTATTCTATCAAATAAGACTGCCGAAACAGCCTTATTTTAGCATTGCACTATTTACGACGGCGGCGAATAAGTGCTGCTGCGCCGATGCCAAGAAGGCTAAGCGTGGCAGGTTCGGGGGTCACGCCACTCACCTGATAGGTAGTACCAGAACCACCTTCGGGTGCAACTGAAATGTTGCCAGTCCAGCTGAAGTTACCATTGGCTACGATATAAAGGACGGGGATGTCCGTAGCCAGATTACCACCGATCATCGAGAGGGAGTTTAACGTCAGTGACGAAGTCCCTGCTATGTCAGTCAGTTTTGGTGCTACTGAATCGAAATTACCATCAAAGTACCAAGTATCCAAAGATGCACTTGTACCCCCGGCTCCCTCGACAATATCTGCCGTAGTTTTGGTATTAATTGGATTATTATAGGCATCAAGACACTGACCAAAAATTGTGCCTGGAAGGGCTGTGAAGGTCACATCAGTAATGACGAAAAAACTGTCGGTATCAGCTACACCTGAAATCGTGTAACCCGTAAGCCCATTACCTAAGTCAACACCGTCGTTTGCTACCAGTGCCGGGTTCGCTGCCTGAGCAAAAGCAGCTGTCGCGACAACCAACAATGCAATCGTAATAAATTTCCTCATGTCCATTCTCCTTTCAAAGTGAATAAAAATCAATTTTTCTTTTGTTTAATTTACTTTCTACGTCTGCGAATAAGTGCAATTCCACCAATGGCCAGAAGGCTCATTGTCATCGGTTCCGGAACAGAAGCCATCATATCAGCCATCATCGGTGCACCACCAGAACCTGTGTAGTTGGCACCCCAAGTAGCAAGGTCGTCGGCGTCCACAT
This sequence comes from Planctomycetota bacterium, assembly GCA_030635145.1. Classification (GTDB taxonomy): domain Bacteria; phylum Planctomycetota; class Phycisphaerae; order SM23-33; family SM23-33; genus DAOVZK01. The sequence continues at coordinate 9,731 of DAOVZK010000063.1, forward strand.
CGCCGTCACCGTCAAAGTCACCATTGGCCCAACCCTTAGCACCGCCAACAGAGGAACCCGTGTAGTTGGCACCCCAAGTAGCGAGGTCGTCAGCATCTACATCGCCGTCATTATCGGCGTCACCTGCGTAGTCAGCAACGATCAGCAATTCCGTTGAATCGCTGACGTCGGCACCATAAGAACCACCGCGAATGATACCATCAAGTCGAGTAGCCACTTCCCAAACCTTTCCGCCAACTGCTTCGTCGGGGAACGTCAAGGCTTTGGCTTCCAACTCGGCTACGCTGACTGAATACTCCAGAATCGTGCCGTCTGCCGAATAGGCCATCACTGCCGACGGAGCATTAATTCCATCATCTTTCCACCAATCGTCTCCATAGCCAAAGTACTGAACCGCAAGCGGTTCATGAACCCAAGGGTTGGCATTGGGGTCCACTACTCCACCATCCCACTGAGGGGAGATATCCGCACCGTTGATTCCGACTTCGGCATACAATGATTGTGGTATAATACCCCCAAGCGTGGTTGCGTCGCTGTTGTCGATATCGCACCAGAAGTCGGACCAGACCTGACCCACTGTCATATCGATGTCGACCCGTTGGAACATGTATAGCGTGGTACCATTGCTGAAGGCACCCCATTCCAGCATCTCGAAACTGCAGCCGGTGTCGTTAGCTGCATCTGTGTGCCTGTAGGCGCTGCCCCAGTCGCTGATGTCACCATCAACAGTAAGGCCCATCGCCGAACTGGTGAAGGCCAACACCATCACCAACGCTCCAGCTAGTATCGTTGTATGTTTTACTCTCATCCTCATCCCATCCTCTCCTTCGCTTTTTGCGAAAAAAACCTACTTAAGACTCCTTGCCACCAATTACCAACAACCATTATCCTCGCGTGCCCTAAGCAACACGATCTCAAAAGAACACCCAAGAGCAAATCCTCTCGATGTTCTCATTCAAAAAGAGGCTTATCAGACTCTCCAGCACTCTTGATTCTCCCAAGATAGCAGACAAGTCGAAAAATGTCAACAATAATTATACTAAATTATCGTGATTGGGCTAAAGTTTTTTTATGTCATGTTAAACTCAAGTCCTGTTTTGAAAGCAATTTCGGGCAAAGCAAGGTAACCGCCAATAGGCCCAGCTTCATGTAAGGGCTTTAAAATCAATGCCTTGCAGTAGCCGCGGTAGCTGCGATTGTCGGCTTTGTTCGGACTTAATAAGGTTTATGTGTGGTTACTTGAAGCTGAAGCGTTCGGCCGTCCCTTGCAGTTAGAGCACCTTAAGTTTGCCTTCTCACTTTTTTGCTGGCTGTGGCATGAAGCCCCACAACCTATTTGGGCGTACATTGTACGTCTTTTTACTGTAACCATTCACATAAAAATTTTGACAGGATCACAGGATAGAACATAGGCTTTAAAAATCCTGTTAATCAGGATTAATTTACATCGAAATTTGTATTCGTTACGATGGTGTTTGCAGTTGGGAGTTAATAGTGTTGATTCTTGTTTTCTTTTTAATAATTCATAGTTAATCCTGTAATCC
>DAOVZK010000007.1 GCA_030635145.1 Planctomycetota bacterium
ACATTATAACCGAAAATTACCAGATAGCTGGCGATGTTTACTCGTCGGCCGTTCACGTAAATATGCCCATGTGCCACCGTCTGGCGGGCAGCTGCTCTCGACTGCCCCATTCCAAGCTTGTAAACAACATTATCTAAGCGACGTTCCAGCAAGCTCAGCAGCACGGCCCCGGTGTTTCCCTTGATGCCTTCAGCTTTCTTGAACATATTCATGAACTGACGATCACGAATACCGTAATATCTTTTAACCTTTTGCTTTTCGCGAAGTCGCAGCCCGTAGTCACTAATTCTTCCGCGACGCCAGCTGTGCATCCCGGGAGGTGTTTGCAAACGACGTTCGCTTTTGCCGTTAATCGACCTCTCGCCCTTGAGCATGAGGTTGATACCTTCGCGGCGACTCAAACGATCTGTTGGACCTGTATAACGTCCCATTTATCCAAAGCTCCTAAATTCGTCATATGCCCGTTCACCGGACACGGTGTTTGGCAGCAAGTACGCTTTAACAGCGTTTTTCATCTTACCCAACCGTCCTGCCAAATAGACGGTATAGGCAGTGTTTTTTCGCTATACGCGACGTTTTTTGCGAGGCCGGCAGCCATTGTGCGGAATCGGCGTCACGTCTTCAATCGACAGAACCTTAAGTCCGGCAGCCTGCAATGACTGAACCGCACCCTCTCGGCCGCTACCTGGGCCCTTGACTCGAACGTCTACTTCGATCATTCCCATTTTGCGGGCGGTTGCGGCGGCAGCTTCGGCGGCTCTACCGGCGGCAAAGGGAGTGCTCTTGCGAGAGCCCTTAAACCCGCCAACCGAACCAGCCGACTCGGTGCATAAAACGTCACCGTTTACATCAGTGATCGTTACGCGCGTGTTGTTAAAAGTTGCACGAACGTGGACAACTCCACGAACTACGTGTTTCTTGACTTTTTTACTTTTCCGTGATTGCGCCATATTTCTTCAAATCTCCCTGCCAGCGAACATCAACTCGCTTAACAAACCTCGGACATCATAATCCGGGGTTAATGGATACTTATCGCATTTCCTTTACAGATTTCTTACCGGCGACGGTCTTGCGCGGGCCCTTTCGGCCGCGAGCATTCGTCTTGGTCCGCTGGCCTCGCACGGGCAAACCGCGACGATGACGCAAACCACGATAAGAAGCAATGTCCCGCAAGCGGGCAATGTTCTGCTGGGTCTGACGACGAAGGTTACCCTCTATGATATAGTCGTTGGTCAACAACGACGCTATCTGCGAAAGCTGATCTTCCGTCAAATCCTTTGCTCGAAGCGAAGGTTCTATTCCAAGCTTCTCACAAATATCTTTTGCAATTTTGGGTCCGATACCATGAATGTATCGCAAAGCGATCCAAGCTGGTTTTTCATTCGGAATGTCTACACCTGCTACACGCGGCATATGAGTACTCCTAAAGGCCGGGTCTTAACCCTGCCGCTGCTTATGTTTTGGATTAGTACAAATTACCCGCACAACACCTTTGCGGCGGATAACCCGACAATGTTCACAAATCTGTTTTACCGACGATCGTACCTTCATGATACACCTCAAAATCGTCACACGACGATTATTCATTTCCTATTCTTGGCTCTCCTTCAAAAAAATTGGAAGAACCATATTTCATAATTAAATATCCAATATCCAACACGGAATTTCCAATATCCAAGGTAAGAGCATTGCTGTCGCTCTTTTTTTTCACATCGAGGGCTAGCTGACTCATAGACAAAAAATCAATCAACCAATTCGGAGAAGAATCTTCTTAATTTATCTTCCCTTCGTCGGTTGGACATTCCGTGTTGGATATTGGATATTCAGTTTTTAATGTCTAATAGAAATCAACCAACTATATTGGATGAAAACCTTATTTTCTATCTACTACGCTGTTAATACTCGAACGCCATCTTCAACCACTGCAAGCGTATGCTCCCAGTGTGCCGACGGTTTACCATCAGCAGTTACCACAGTCCACCCGTCACTTAAGGTCTTGCAGCGGTGAGTTCCCATGTTAACCATAGGCTCAACTGCAATCACCAGTCCGGGCTTGAGATTTATATCGCGGGAAAGCAAGTCCGAAGAAACGAAGTTAGGTACCTTCGGATCCTCGTGCATTTCTCGCCCAATTCCATGCCCTACAAACTGCTCAACCACCGAAAATCCTGCAGAGCGAACATGCTCCTGCATCGCACGGGCAACGGTTGACCATTTTTCACCAGGCTTGGTGAGCTTGATGGCAATTTCCAGCGATTGGTAAGTTACATCTACCAATTTCTGAACCTCGTCGGAAACATTCCCGACGATAAACGTTCGGGCTGCATCTCCGCACCAGCCATCAAGCAAAACGCCGAAATCCACACTGACAATCTGCCCGTCGCGGATCTTGCGTTTTTTCGACGGTATCCCGTGCACCACCTCTTCGTCAATCGACGAGCAGATGTTACCCGAAAACGGGTCGCCACCGCAATAGCTCGCAACACCTTTAAACAGGCATTTCGCACCATGCTTGTGACAAATCCGTTCCGCCTCGGCGTCCAAATCTTCTGTTGTTATTCCAGGGGCAATTATCTCGCCCAGCCGATCCAGAACTTCCCGGACTATCTGACCGGAAGCGTAAAGCTTATCGATCTGTTCGGCATTTTTTAACTTAATAGCCACAATGCAGCCTAATTTTCACCGGCCTCCAAGGCCGCCGCGATGTCTGCGAAAACGCTGTCCGGAGACTGCATTCCGTCGACTTCTACGATTTTCACCTTGCCGGTTTCGCGATAATAATCGATGACCGGCTGGGTCTGCTTCTTATAAGCCTCTAACCGCTGACGAACAACATCTTCTTTGTCGTCGTCACGCTGCACAAGCGACTCGCCCGTTTCGTCGTCTATACCTTCAACCTTCGGGGGCATATATTCTACATGGTAAATCTTGCCTGTCGACGGACAGCTACGCCGGCCGGTAATTCGCCCAACGATTTCGTCGTCGTCAGCTGCGATAATCACAACCGCGTCCAGCGGGGCATCCATCTTCGTAAGCGTTTCGTCCAACGCCTCGCCCTGAGCGACCGTCCGCGGAAAACCGTCCAGCAGCAATCCGCTGCCTTCTACCGCTACTATCGCTTTGGCCATCATCTCAACAACGACATCGTCAGGAACCAAAGCTCCCGTTTCCATAATCGCCGCCAACTTCTGGCCAAGCTCCGAACCGGACGCCTTTTCAGCACGAAAAATGTCGCCGCTGGAAAGATGAACCATTCCAAATTTTTCAACTAGCTTTTCCGCCTGCGTGCCCTTACCGGCACCAGGAGGGCCCATCAAAACAACTCTCATCTAATAGGCTCCCTTAATGCGAGTATTGTCGCCGAGGAATCCGCCGTAATTTCGCATCACGAGATTCGATTCAATTCGCTGAACAAGATCCAGCGTAACCGAAACCATAATCAGCAACCCGGTTCCGCCGATGAAGGCAGAAATCGCAAACGGGATTTCCATTTTCGTTGCAATGACAGTTGGTATTACCGCGATAACAGCCAGGAACGCTGCACCACAATAAGTGATTCGCTCCATAACGCGTTCAAGATAATCGGATGTACGTTTTCCGGGTCGCAGGCCTGGGATAAAGTGGCCCATGTCGCGGAGTTGGTCGGCCATATCTTTGGGACGGAAGTTAACCGTTGTCCAGAAATATGCGAAGAAGAAAATCATGCCGATGTAAATAACCGTGTAGACAAAGGCACCGTTTTCAAAAGCCTGCGACATATTCAGCAACGTCGATCCCAAGAAGGTACTCGAATCGCCAAACTTCTCAGCCAACCACTTAAAAAGCACACCGGGAAAAATCATCAGCGAGCTGGCGAAGATGATCGGCATAACACCACCGTGGTTTACTCGCAGCGGCATATAGTGACGTTGTCCGCCGTAAACGCGTCGGCCGCGAGTTTGCTTGGCCTGCTGAATCGGAATTCGACGCTGGCCCTGGGTGATCAAAATTGCACCGGCGACAACAAACACAAACGAGGCGGCGAGGAATATGATTTTTTCCAATCCGATTCCGCCTCCCCCGCTGGCCAAGCTGAACTGTGCCTTGCTGGCCAACAACGCTATCGCATGCGGCAAGCGAACCACAATACCAGCCATAATCAACAAACTGATACCGTTGCCGATACCGTATTCGTCGATCTGCTCACCCAGCCACATAAGGAAAATCGTCCCTGCTGTCAAACCGACAACACCAACGAGGAAAATCAGTATCGCTCGTGTGCCCTCTGCGTATTCGGGATAAACCAAACCGCTGCTGGGATTCATCATATACTTCATCCAGAAAATCGCCTGGACAACGCATAATCCGACAGCTGCGTATCGCGTGTATTCCTGAATCTTTTTCTGGCCGGCCGGGCCTTCCTTTTTCAACTTTTCCAGCGACGGAATCACATTAACCAACAGCGTGAAAATAATCGATGCGGAAATGTACGGCATAATCCCCAGCCCAAACAGCGTACTCTGCTGCAAGCTACCGCCGGTAAACATGCTGAAGTATTCCATCGCCTGCCCGAAGATCCCGCTCTGTTGCCTCGCCGCAAGCTCCTGAATTGCACCGGCGTTTAAACCGGGAAGCGGAATATGGAAACCGATACGATAAATCGCCAAAAGCGACAGTGTAAATACCAATTTGCCGATCAGCTCGGGAATAGAGAAAATATTTTCCAGAACGCGACGAATATTGGATTTCGATACCAATGCGTAATAGTACGCAAGCAAAACCAACCCACCACCAATAATGCTGGTTACGGAACTGGCGATTTCGCCTTCCCCGGAAGCAATCCCCATAAGCCCAACTATGCCCTTGCCAATAAGCATGGCTGCTATTGCAGCGATAACACCGCCTATTGCACGGCGGAAGAAATCAAACGGCGTCTGCTTGGTGACCAAAATATACAGGCCGACCAAGGCAACGATTGCACCGGCGATAAGATCAGGAGTTGCTGGCCATTGGCCATTGGACACGTACTGATTGAGTACCATCCACGCACCGGCCACGATGAACAACAACGCCCCAATAAATTTTGTAATTCTGAATCCCACGTATGTACATCCTTACATCAAGGTTAAATAGCCACGTGCAATCTATTTCACTTCTTCAACCGAACCGCCGACAGCTGCGATTTTTTCACGAGCCGTTGCGGAAAACTTTTGTGCAATAACGGTGAGCTTCTTTTTGATTTCGCCATTACCGAGAATTTTCACGGGCTTGGTGGCGTCTTCAATCATCCGCGAAGCCTTCAGGGCCTCGGCGTCGACTTTTGCACCGTCTTCAAATCTCTGTTCAAGGGCAGCAAGGTTAATAACCTGATATTCCGTGCGGAAGTTTTTGTTGTTAAACCCGCGTTTCGGAATTCTGGATATCATCGGTGCCTGGCCTCCCTCATAACCGAGGCGTTTCTTGGCACCTGCTCGCGAGCCGTATCCCTTGTGGCCACGGCCTGAGGTTTTACCCATACCAGAACCGGTTCCACGCCCTACACGCTTGCGGCGTTTGTACTTTCCTGCTGCAGATAGGATCTCGTCCAACTTCATGATATCTTAACTCCTCGCAACTTGCTGACCGTCTCGGCGGTACGAAGTTGGTGTAGTGCGTTCATTCCTGCCCGCAGGAGATTCTTCGGGCTTGTCGAACCGTAAGCCTTTGACAGCAGGTTGTGAATACCAGCCAGCTCAAACAGCGGGCGAAGTTTTTTACCTGCGATAACGCCCGTACCATCCGACGCCGGAACAAGCACAACGCTCGATGCACCGGCCCGCCCAATGATTTTGTGCGGAATAGTGCTTCCACGCATAGGAACGCGGAAGAGATTCTTGGTGGCTTCGGCTCGGGCTTTTTCAACGGCGTTGGGAACTTCGTTGGCCTTGCCGTATCCGATACCTACTTGTCCGTTTTTGTCGCCAACGGCAACCAATGCGGCAAAGCTGAATCGTCGGCCACCTTTTACAACCTTCGAACAACGATAAATCTGAATGACGCTGTCATCAAGACCGTTATCGTTTTCTTTGTCTCGTTTGTCTCTTTTTTGGAACGCCACCTAAAACTCCAATCCGCCCTTGCGGGCCGCCTCGGCGAGTTCCTTGACTCTACCATGATACGCGTATCCGTTGCGATCAAACACTACTTGCTTGATGCCTTTTCCCACGGCTTTTTCGGCTAGGGCTTTACCTATGACACCGGCGGCGGCACGATTACTCGCGAGGCCCGGCAGGGTCGTAGCGACTGCGCTTTCACGAGTCGACGATGCGACAAGTGTCTGCCCAACAGAATCGTCTATGATCTGAGCATAGATATTCTTGTTGCTTCGAAAAACAGTCAGCCTCGGCCGAGCGGTTGTACCGACGACCTTTTTCCGAACGTGTTTCTTACGTTTAATTCTCTGCGATATTTTTTGCAGGATCGGCTTCATTATTCAGCTCTCACCTCGAGCATCTTAAGCTCACCTGTACCAGGCCATCGTAAAACGCTCCAAAACCAATGGTTAATAAACTTTGCTCTATGCACCGCCGCCAGCAAAGGCCTTACCGACCTTCCTGCGGACATACTCATCTGAGTACCGGACACCCTTGCCTTTGTAAGGTTCGGGAGGACGGGTTCTGCGGCAACACGCCGCAAACTCACCAACAAGCTGCTTGTCGTAACCCTTGACGGTAAATTTCGCCGGGTCTGTATCACCGCGAGCCTGAGGAGTTTGGATATCTATCGTAATGCCCATCGGCACATCCAGAATTTCGGGATGGCTTTTACCGCAGGTAACCGTGAACTTGTCACCCTGCTGCTGGACACCGTAACCAACACCATAAACCTCAAGACTACGCTGGTATCCCTTCGAAACTCCTTCGACCATATTGGCGATGAGGCTTCGAGTTAAACCGTGGTAGGCACGAGTCTGACGTTCTTCGTCGTTGCGGGTTACATTTACAGCGTCACCTTCAACCACAACGGTTACCTCGGGACGATGGTCATACGTCAGCTTCCCAAGCGAGCCTTCTACAGAAACGGTTCGACCCGCTACTGCGACTTTAACCCCGCTGGGGATTTCAACTGGTTTCATTCCTATTCTTGACATTGCTCAGTCGCCTCGTGCTATGCAACAATACAGAGAACTTCGCCACCAACGTTTTTGTCGCGGCATTCGCGGTCCGAGAGCACTCCGTGGCTCGTAGACACTACCGAAATACCAAGACCATTGAGCGGCCGAGGAAGCTCGACTACGGGCTTGTAGACACGGCATCCAGGACGAGAGATACGCTGAATTTGCGTAACTACATCTTCGCCCAGGGGGCCGTACTTCAAGTACACCCGTAAAAGTCCCTGTTTGTTATCTTCTATTTTTGTGTAATCTTCGATATAACCTTCATCTTTAAGCACACGTGAGATACCCTCACAAATTTTCGATGCTCGCACATTTACTACTTTGTGACGTGATCGCAACGCGTTGCGGATTCGGGTCAACATATCGGCAATTGGATCGGACAGACTCATCAGTTTTCCTTCCTACCAACTGGCCTTTTTCATACCTGGAATTAGGCCTTCATTTGCCATACTTCTAAGACAAATACGACAGATCTTAAACTTACGATAAACGCTACGAGGCCTGCCGCACAATTGGCAGCGCCTGACTATTCGCGTTGAGAATTTAGGTTCCCGTTTTGCCTTAGCTATTAATGCCTTCGTCGCCATTTAAGCTCTTGCTCCTCTTTGTTAGTCCTGTCTGTAGGGCATGCCCAGCAGACTCAGAAGCTCTCTGGCCTCGGCGTCCGTTTCCGCCGAAGTCACAAAGGTAACATTCATACCCTGAGTGAAAGTTATTGTCGCCGGATCAATTTCCGGAAACACTGACTGTTCAACCAGGCCCATACTGAAATTCCCGCGGCCGTCAAAACCCGAAGGCTTCAAACCACGGAAGTCCTTTACTCGCGGAATCGCCAAAGATACCAGACGATCCAAAAACTCGTACATCTTCACGCCACGCAGCGTAACCTTCAGCCCGACATTCATACCTTCGCGAAGCTTGAAGTTACTGACCGACTTGCGCGCCTTCATAATGATAGGCTGCTGCCCGGCGATCTGTGCCAACTGCTTGTGCGCACCTTCGAGTTTGGCTTTTTCCGAGTTTGCGTCTCCAAGACCCATAGAGATAACGATTTTTTTCAAGGCCGGCACGGCCATCGGGTTTTTATACCCAAATCGTTCTCTCAGGGCAGGGGTCGCTTCGTTTTTATATTTTTCTTGTAAACGGGTCATTTCCGTTTTCCTAACTACTTAGTTGCCTTCTTCTTAACCATTCCCAGCGACTTGCCGCTCTTGCGTGCAATTCGCTCCTTAGAACCATCCGTCGCGATCTTAAAACCGACTCGTGTCGGTGCAGATGTTTCGGGATCAACGGGCAGAACATTGGAAATATGCAGCGGCATTTCCTTCTGTACGCGTCCACCGTGCGGATGCTGACGGGACGGTTTCATGTGCCGATAAACCCGATTGATTCCCTGAACGAGAACCTTGTCTTCTTTCGAGTTAACCTGCAAAACCTCACCGGTCTTACCTTTGTCGTCACCCGCAAGGATAACGACCATATCACCTTTTTTTACATGCATTGCCATCTTGCTATACCACCTCTGTCGCAAGGGAAACTATCTTCATATAGTTCTTCTCGCGAAGTTCCCGGGCGACAGCGCCAAAGATGCGTGTTCCTCTGGGATTTCCATCATTGTCGATAATAACTACCGCATTGTTGTCAAACCGGACATAACTACCATCTTTACGCCGCGAGGGATAACTCGTGCGAACAACAACGCAACGCACGATTTCACCCTGCTTGATAGTACTGGCAGGCATGGCCTTTTTAACCGAACAAATAATCACGTCACCCAAACCGGCGGCTTTACGAGTCATACCTCGTTTGCGAGTTGTCGAACCACCAAGAACCTTGATGCATCCCACAATCCGTGCTCCGGAATTATCTGCTACGTTTACTCTTGTTTCTGCTTGAATCACAGCAAAACCCTTTGTCTCATCTTCTAAGGACTAACCTACAGAACGCACTACGCGAACCAGACGATGTGCCTTATTTTTACTTAATTTGCGACAAGGTACGATCTCTACGATATCGCCAACCTTCGCTGCGCCTTTTTCGTCATGAACACCCAACTTCGTTATTTGACGCACGTATTTGTTATACCGTGGGTGCTTCACCAAATCCTCGACGGCAACAGTCAGAGACTTCTCACCAGCGATCGATTTGACCTCTCCAACTTTGGCCCTTCGGGCTTTAGCTTTGGCTTGTTTAACTTGCGTTTCAGTTGTCATAGAATCTTCTCGATTAGTTTAATTTTTTAAATAACGTCCTTTGGACGAACTATGCCAGCTCCGCTTCGGCACGGGGCCAACAAATATTATTTCCTACACAATCGAACTATACTGTTTTAGTTGCTTCAATCTCACGCTGCCGCAAGACTGTTAACATTCTGGCCACATCGTGTCGGGCGTTGGTCAGCCGTGTCGGATCGGCTAGCTTTTCGGTAACCGCCTGACTGCGAAGCTCAAACATATGACGCCGCGTGCGTTCCAGCTCAATGACGATTTCGTCATTCGAAAGTTTTTTTACGTCTTCTATCTTCATGGCTTTTGGCCTCGTCAAAACCGGGCTAATCGCCCGAGTACCTTACTGTTACAAACTATGCTTGCGATGTATCAACCTGCAGCGGAACGGCATCTTATGAGCCACACGGCGAAATGCGTTTTTCGCCAGATCTTCCGGTACACCGCCAATCTCGAAAAGAACCGTTCCAGGCTTGACGCATGCAACCCAGTGCTTCGTCTCGCCTTTACCCTTACCCATTCGAGTTTCAAGTGGTTTGCCACTTACGGGCTTGTGCGGAAAGATTCTAATATAAACTTTTCCTTCACGATGCAGATAGTGAGTCGCAGCAATACGGCCGGCTTCGATCTGCCTCGCAGTAATCCAACCAGGTTCCATTACCTGCAAACCAAACTCACCGAAGGCAACTGTATTACCGCGGGTCGCGTTTCCGCGAATCTTTCCACGCATTTGCTTGCGGTGCTTAATTCTCTTTGGCATTAAAGGCATAACTTATTTTCCCGATCCGGTATATATCACCGGCACAAAATGTTCTTTGTTCTCGCGTTTAATAACTCGCGAAAAGTCGTATCCGTTATCTATTCCTTGTTTTCCGCATCAGCTACTGGGGCAGCTGGTTCTGCAGGCGTTTCGGCAGGCGTTTTTTCTGAAGCTGCAGGGGCAGCTGCTACTGGTGCAGCCTGACGCGACTGTCCGCCACGGTTACCACCCTGACCGCCACGACCGCCTTGTCCACCCTGACCCGATCCACTGTCAGGTCGACGGCGACGCCGGCCTTGATTCATGGATTCGCGTTTGCGGGCGAGTTCTTCTTCGCTGGGCTGTTCGCCGAACAAACCGCGGAAGACCCAAACCTTAACTCCACATACGCCATATGTCGTGAAGCATGGCACGTAGGAGTAGTCCACATCGGCTTCAAGCGTATGAAGCGGGATACTTCCCAGAATCATGGTTTCGCTTCGTGACATTTCGGCACCGCCGAGACGCCCTGAAAGCTGAATCTTCACGCCCTTGGCACCGGCCTGCATGGTCGACTCGGCACGTTGCTTCATCGCACGGCGGAAACTCGCACGACGTTTGAGCTGTTCTGCAATACCCTCGGCAAGCAGCTTGGCACTGAGGTCGGGGTTGCGAACCTCAACAATATTGATATTGACGCGGCGGTTAGTGAGGTCTTCGAGGGCTTTTTTGAGGTTATCGACCTCGGCACCTTTTGGACCGATCACAATACCAGGCCTCGCCGTGTTTAATGTTACCTTTACTTCTTCACGCGTACGTTCGATCTCGATTGCACTTACTGCTGCAAATGGAGGAGTACGATTCAACCTCTTTTCGAGGAACTCCCGGATGCGATAATCCTCAACGAGAAACTCACCGTAGTTGCTTTTCGGAGCAAACCAGCGACTTTTCCAGCCGATAGTTATACCCGTGCGAAATCCAGTTGGATTGACTTTTTGGCCCATGTTTGCCTCTTAATCCTCTGCCACTGCCACAAAAATGTGACTCGTACGTTTAAAGATGCTATGTGCGCGTCCACGATCTTTCGGGCGGAACCGTTTCATCGTAGGACCTTCATCAACGCGTATCTCTTCTACTACAAGCGAATCGACCTTGGCCTCGGCTTCGTTGGCGTTGGCGATAGCACTCGTCAATACCTGCGAAATCATCGGGGCTGCCCGATTCGGCGTAAATTTCAATATGTTCAAGGCGTCCTGAACATCTCGGCCGCGAACCATGTCGGCTATAAGCCTTGCCTTGCGGGCACTGATTCGGGCAAATTTATGTTTTGCATTCCAAGCCATCTCACCGATGCTCCTGCTATTTTTATCTAACATCGCTATAACTGCGAAACGTTTTTGTCGGACTTATTCATTGAACCTAATGTCCGAGTTTTTACCATTTATATCTAACACCGCTACAACCGCGGAACATTTTTGTCGGGCCAAACTTGCAAACCTACGCCCGACTTTTTTCTACCTCTTACCGCCGCTATGACCGCGGAACATTCTTGTCGGGCTGAACTCTCCAAGCTTATGCCCAACCATTTCTTCATTTACTACTACGGAATTGAAAATCTTGCCATTGTGCACCAAAAATGCGTGCCCAATAAATTCCGGAACGATAGTACAGGATCTGGCCCATGTTTTAATGGGCGCTCGGTCGTTACTATCCTTCGCCTTCATGACCTTACCATAGAGTCTCTCGTCTACGTATGGGCCTTTTTTTGTGCTTCTCGCCATTGCGATTTTTTCCTATTTTACGTCAATCTGCTTATTACGCTGACTGCTACTAATTCCATCTAAACCACGCCGCCAAACACTTAATCCAACTACAGAACCAACTGCCCGCCACGCTTGTTGCGACGCCTGCGAATAATCAACTTGTTCGATGATTTATGCTTGCTACGCGTCTTGCCGCCCTTCGACAGCTTACCCGTCGGGGAGCAAGGATGTCGGCCACCGGCACGACGCCCTTCACCACCACCCATCGGGTGATCAACCGGGTTCTGGGCCGAACCACGAACGTGAGGCTTACGGCCGAGATATCGTTTACGCCCGGCCTTGCCCAATCGAACCGACATATGCTCGATATTACCGAGCTGCCCGATTGTTGCACGGCAGTTTATGTGAACGACACGAACTTCACCGGAAGGCAACTGGATCGTAGCTTTGGTTCCTTCGCGAGCGATCAGACGAGCCGACCCACCGGCCGTACGAACCATCTGCCCGCCACGCCCAATTGTCAACTCAATGTTATGGACACCCATGCCCATCGGAATTTTCTTGAGCAAAAGGGTGTTACCCGTGCGGGGCTCAGCAGCCTCGCCACTCTGAATTTTCTGGCCAACTTCCAAACCCAGCGGTGCGAGAATGTATCGCTTCTCGCCGTCTTCGTACTGCACGAGTGCAATATTGCAGGTTCGGTTGGGATCATATTCGATTGTAAGGACTTCGGCAGAACATTCGTCTTTGCTTCGCTTCCAGTCGATCATGCGATAACGACGCTTATGCCCGCCACCGCGAAAACGTACCGTAATTTTGCCGCTATGGTTACGTCCGCCGGTTTTTTTCAGCGGCCGCAACAGCGATTTTTCAGGCGTGCTCGTGGTTACCGCCTCGCGGATGTTAACCGACGAATTTCGCCGTCCTGCTGTCGTTCGTTTGTATACTTTAATTGGCATAATTTAATTACCGTCCTGCTAACTAGAACAGGTCAATGTGATGATCCGGGTGCAGCTCAACAACAGCTTTTTTCCAATCGCGTGTCGTGCTCATTACGCGCCCTGTCCTGCGGGGCTTGCCTTTTCGCACAGCTGTGCGAACATCTGCAACCTTAACGTTATAAATCTTTTCGATCGCCTGCTTGATCTGCGTTTTGTTTGCGTCTTTTGCAACTTCAAACGCGTAGCAGTTCATCGCCGTAGCTTGATGCGTGCCCTTTTCGGTCACGAGCGGCCGAATCACAATACCGTAAATTTCGTGCTTCACTTAGTTACCCTCCTGCCCGCAGAGAACCTTCATCGCATCCGACGTAACAATCATTTTTTGCCGTGTGGCAACTTCGTATGCATTAAGCTCGGCGGTAACGCGAATGGTGAGGTCCGCGATATTTCGAGAAGAGAGATACACGTTATCATCCCGCTGCGACATCGCCAGCAGACATGTGCGGTTAATTTCGAGTTTGTCCATCAAGGTGGACATTATTTGAGTTTTGGGGGCGTCAAGTTTCAAACCGTCAACGACACAAAGGTCGTTACCGAGCAGCTTGGCCAAAATGGCCGACGCCAAAGCCGCCTTACGCATCTTGCGGGGAAGCTTCTTGCCAAAATCCCGCGGACGCTTGGCAAATGTATTACCACCACCACGCATCAGGTTGACCGACTTGGCACCGTGACGGGCGTTGCCTGTGCCCTTCTGGCGGTACATTCTTTTAGTTGTAGCCGATATCTCCGCACGACTCTTAGTCTTAGCGGTACCCTGACGCTTGTTGGCATGATACGCCACAACCGCCTGCTTGACCAGATCGACATTGACCTCGCCGCCGAAAACTGCTTCATCAATTTTCAGCGTCTCGATCTTTTTGCCGTCTGTGTTATATACTGGAACTTCCAACATGGTTATCCTACCTCAGAAGGTTTTTTATTATGCCTTAACCTTTGCGGTTTTAGATTTGCAAATCGTCACATAGCTGCCGTTGGCTCCGGGGATGGGGCCTTTAACCAACAGCAGTCCGTTTTCCTTATCGACACCGACAAGAGCATGTTTTCTGCTCGTAACACGAACCGAACCCATGTGACCTGCCATCCTCTTACCTTTTTTGATTTTCGGGCCTGTTCCGAGATTAGTAGCATGCCCACTAATCGAACCGCCTGAACGGTGCTTACGCTCCACACCGTGGCTGGCACCTTGACCGCCAAAGTTGTAACGCTTCATGACACCAGCAAAGCCCTTGCCCTTGCTAATACCAACGACATCCACATACTGAACATCCTCAAACACATCCACTGTCAGTTCAGTACCGACACCGGCGTCTTCAGGAAGCTCGTCAACGCGAAACTCGCGAACGAATTTCTTCGGTGCAGTCTCAGCTACCCCCGCGTGACCAATCTGGGGACGAGTTGCCCGATGGGGTTTTACATCTTCATAACCGATCTGAACAGCTGTATAACCGTCAGTATCGACATCCTTAACCTGAAGTACCGCACAGGGACCTGCCTGTACAACAGTCACAGGATGCAGCGTACCATCATCGTCGTACACTTGCGTCATGCCAATTTTTTTTCCAAGTAATGCAGCTAGCATCGGGTTCACCTGTTACGCCTTGATCTTGATAAATACACCAGCCGGAACTACCAGACGATTCAACGCCTCAATGGTTTTCACGGTCGGTTCATAAATGTCGATAATCCTCTTATGCGTACGCATTTCGAATTGCTCACGCGACTTTTTATTAACGTGCGGGCTACGAAGAACTGTGTAACGCTCAATCCTGGTCGGAAGCGGTATCGGCCCGCAAACTCTGGCACCTGTTCGTTCAGCATGATCTACGATCTCTTTCGCTGAACCATCCAATGCTCGGTGGTCATAAGCTTCCATACGAATTCTAATTTTTTCCTGATCCATGGAGATCTGTCTCCCGGTTCGCCGGTATCTAAATTAACGTCTCAATTACTCTTAACTCTCTACCAAAAACGTAGAGCCTTACAACTTTACTCATACTCGCAAAATTGTCAATCAAGAATTTCCAATTTAACTATATTTTCTACATTTAACAACTTTTGCAGAAAACGCTTATTACCTGACACCACCAAAAAACGGCGATGTTTTGGTAATTTTCTATTATATTTTCAAACGTACCGCAGCAACTGCTCGGTAACCTGCGAAGGCGCGGGTGCATATGAATATGGTTCCATAGTTGCACTGGCTCGGCCTTGACTTAGAGATCGCACTTGCGTGGTGTAACCAAACATCTCGGCTAGTGGTACTTCTGCTGTCAAAACGCGATACTTCCCACGCATTTCCTGATTCGTTATCACTGCCCGCCGGGCAGCTAGGTCGCCACTGACTGAACCGAAGTACTCGTCAGGTGTGGTAACCGTCAATTTCATTATCGGTTCGAGAAAAACGGGCTTGGCTTTCTCGACAGCCGCATTAAACGCCATCACACCCGCCTGCTCAAACGCCAAATCGCTGCTGTCAACCGGATGTTCCTTCCCGTCCAGCAGCGTAACCTTGACATTAAGCATCGGATAACCAGCCAAAAAACCGGATGTCGCCGCATCCATCACACCTTCGCGAACGAAGGGAATATAGTGCGACGAAATGGGGCCACCCTTGGTTTCGTCGATAAATACGATTGGATCTTCTTCACCAGCCGGTGTAAATGCCTCCACACGCAGCTTAACCTCGGCGTATTGACCTCGGCCTCCAATTTGGCGGATGAACTGCCCTTCAGCCTCGGCCGACCCCAGAATCGTCTCCTTGTACGAGACCCGAGGTTTGCCAACGCGAATTTCCAGCCCTAAGTCGCGAACCATCTTGTGCTTGATAACCTCAAGATGCAACTCGCCCATGCCCGAAATAATCGTCTGTCCGCTTTCGCTGTCGTAGCTGTACTGAAAACTCGGGTCTTCGCGCCGCAAAGTATCCAGCGCGTTGATCAGAATTTGCTTGTCGGCATTGGTGCGAGGCTCGATCGACATGGATATGACCGGTTCGGGCAGATCCAGGCGTTCGAGAATAATCGGTGCCTTGGGGTCGCAGAGGGTATCGCCAGTCAGGCTGTTTCGCAGACCAACTACGGCGACGATGTCTCCGGCGGTGGCCTCGTCGCGGGGATTACGCTGCTTGGCGTGCATTTCCCAGATTCGCGAGAGGTTTTCCTTTTTGTCCTGCGTGCTGTTTAACACACGGGTACCGGCCTTGAGGGTTCCGCTGTAAACGCGGATAAAATTCAAGTCGCCATGGCTGTCAGAAATAACCTTGAAAACCAGAGCACTGAACGGTTCGCTCGGGTCAGACTTGCGAGTAACCTGCTTGTCACTTTTCAGCGACTCGTGCCCGACAATATCGGTAACTTCGTGCGGTGAGGGTAAGTAGCTAACAACGGCATCGAGCAGTGGGCGAACGCCTATGTGCTTAAGCGCCGATCCGCAAAGAACGGGATGCACCTTGCGAGTGAGGCAGCCAGCTCGAACGGCGGCGACGATTTCGGATTCGGTTATTTTTTCACCCTCGTCGGCGAGATATTTTTCCAGCAGCGGTGAGTCGTCAAACTCCGCTAACTTCTCGATCATATCGTGGCGGGCGAGTTCTGCGTCGTCTGCGTACTCAGCTGGGATGTCCTCGATGCGAATATCCGTGGCCATTTCCGTTTTATCGTAAAAATACGCTTTGCGTTTAATCAGGTCGATCTGTCCGCGATAATCGTCTCCGGCACCCATCGGAATCTGCAAACAAACGGGATTGCCGCTCAATCGCGACGCGATCTCGCCGACAACCATATCGAAATCCGCACCCATGCGGTCCATTTTGTTTACGAAGCATATCCGCGGAACGTTATACCTGTCGGCCTGGTGCCAAACGGTTTCGGACTGTGCCTCCACACCACCGACACCGCAGAAAACCGCGACGGCCCCGTCTAACACTCGCAAAGACCGCTCGACTTCAATCGTAAAATCAACATGCCCGGGAGTATCGATGAGGTTAACCGTGTGGTCGTTCCAGCTGAGAGTCGTAGCAGCCGAGGTAATCGTAATCCCCCGCTGCTGCTCTTCTTCGAGGTAGTCCATCACAGCTGTGCCATCGTGCACTTCACCGATCTTGTACGTTCGCCCTGCGAAGTACAAAACCCGTTCGGTAACGGTGGTTTTACCGGCGTCTATGTGGGCACAGATACCGATATTGCGAATTTTGTCTAAATTCTTAGCCATGACTTCCTAAGTATCGCACACCTGTTAATCAGGCGGCGCAAATGCACACAACTTCCGTCCTCGCGTGAAGAGGATAGTTGTATCCATACAAAAAGCTTTCCTCCCGCCAATGACAGCGGGGTATCGACCTTAAGACAGATCGATCCGGTTGTCCTATCTCAAGCTGCTTTTTTAAGCAGCCGCGTCCGAGTCCCGACAGTATTAAGACTAACCATCGGGATCGGCCGCCGGTTTCCCACGATGCCCTTTTTGAGCACCTACTGGACCTTGCGGTCGATTGAACGATTACCGTTTAGTCTGGCGGATATAAGACCGCCTTGGGAATCGCTACAAATCTAAAATTTTTAACAACTAACACACTGTAGGGTCGGCCATTGCCGACAAATGATTTTCACACCTCAGAAGATGGTCGGCAATGGCCGACCCTACTTCAAAAAATATTACCACGCGAAGTGGGCAAATGCACGGTTGGCTTCAGCCATCCTGTGGATATTTTCGCGAGTCTGCATCGCGGTGCCCTCGCCCTTATAGGCGGCGATAATTTCGTCGGCGACGCATTTATACGTGGCCCGGCCTTTACCAGAGCGGATCGCGTCACGCAACCAGCGAAACGCCAACGACTGCTGACGCTTGGAGTTTACCGGCATGGGAACCTGGTAGTTCGCACCGCCAACACGCTTCGAACGAACTTCGATACGGGGTTTGAGATTCGCAATCGCCGCCTCAAAAACCTCGATCGGAGTAGCATCCTTAACACGCTGCTCGATAACATCCAACGCCTGGTACATGAACTTCTGGGCAGCCCACTTTTTACCGTCAAGCATCATGACGTTAGTGAACTTCGCCAAAAGACGTGAATTAAACTTGGGATCCGGTGTCAACTGCTTCGCCGACGCTGTAAACTTCTTTCTTGCCATAACTTATCTTACTCAACCTTCCTGGTGGCCGCTGGGCCTGTTTTTGGTATTTTCTATATCCAGTACTCTCGGGACTACCCGAATGTGAGAATATTTCTATTACTAACTTCAAAACCACGACTTAGCTAAAAGCCGTGGTTCTTAAATTCATACTTATTTAGGTTTTTTGGCCCCGTATTTACTGCGGGACTGCTTTCTACCGTCAACACCAAGTGCGTCCAGCGTACCGCGGACGATGTGATAACGAACACCCGGAAGGTCACGAACACGCCCACCGCGAACCAGCACAATGCTGTGTTCCTGCAGGTTATGGTCGATACCGGGGATGTAGGCGTTAACCTCTTTACCGTTGCTCAACCGGACTCGAGCTACTTTTCGCAGTGCGGAGTTCGGTTTCTTGGGAGTAACGGTTTTGACAAGCAGGCAAACTCCGCGACGCTGCGGGCAGCGGTCCAGGGCGGGGTTTTTCTTTTTGGCAACTTGTTTCAGTCTCGATTTACGAACCAATTGGTTAATTGTCGGCATTTTTCACTCTATCCTTGTATTCTCAACTTTAGTTCCCACCAAAATGGGGTCTACATTCTATCTTCAGTTTTCGATTTTTGTTGTAGAAAGTTCAGATTTCTACAAACTTTTTTAAACGTCTTCGCTAATCCCGCCAGACAGCGCCTGCTGAACGGCTTCGGCGATTTGGGCATCGCTCATTTCGCCTTCGTCCATTTCTTCTGCCTCGCCAAGGTCCAGAATATTCGGAATGTCTTTCTTGATGTTCATTTCCAGATACGGTTTGAAGCTGGTACCAGCCGGAATCAGGTGACCGAGAATCACGTTTTCCTTCAGCCCGCGAAGTTCGTCGACCTTTCCGGCCAGCGATGCTTCGGTAAAGACTTTCGTGCTTTCCTGGAAACTCGCAGCTGACAGAAAACTCTCCGACTGCAGCGAGGCCTTGGTGATACCAAGCAGCAGCGTTTTTGCCGTTGCCGGCCGGGGGCGTTTGGTTTTGGCAATCTGACCGCCGGAAGCTTCGGCCTCGGCGTTGGCTTGTTCGACCTTCTCGCGAAGGATAATTTCGCCAGCTATAAACGGCGTGTCGCCAGGATCGACGATCTTCAGCGAGATGCTCAAGCGTTTGTTTTCACCGGTAAACCTGAACTTGTCGACCAGGTCGCCAGGTAGCAGGTTACTGTCGCCAACCTGTTCTATTTGAACTTTTCGCAGCATCTGATTCAGGATAACTTCGACGTGCTTGTCGTTGATACCCACACCCTGCGAACGATAAACGCTTTGCACTTCGGCAAGGAGGTAATTTTGCAGTGCTTCTTCACCGCGGATGTCGAGAATATCGTGCGGAACCATCGGCCCTTCGGTCAGTGCATCACCGGAGTCTACATAGTCACCGGTGTGAACAAGAAGGTGGCGGTCATGCGGAACATGGTGTTCGCGTTCCATGTCAGCCGACTCGCTGCGAACGATAATGGTCATCTTACCGCGGCGTTTATCGGTTCGCAGTTCGACACGGCCGGAAATTTCGGCCATCGCAGCGGGTTCTTTGGGTTTGCGTGCTTCGAAAATTTCGGTAACACGCGGCAAACCACCGGTGATGTCCTGCGTACCGGTTGCCTCGCGAGGCTGACGAGCGAGAAGTTCGCCCGGTTTTACGTTTTGGCCTTCTTCCACTTCGATACGAGCCTTGGCCGGTAGGTAGTGGAAGTCGAGAATCTTTCCGCTCTTGTCTTCGATGACAACTCGCGGGTGCATTTCGCCTTTGTGCTCGATGACAACGAAGCGGCCCTTTGTGCCCTTGGTGCCTTCTTCGACACGAACGGTTTCGCCTTCTTTAATGTCCTGAAAGCGAACGATACCGGCAGCTTCGGCGAGGATGGGGACACGGTGCGGATCCCACCAGACGAGTCGTTGGCCGGCTTTGACTTTCTTGCCGTCTTCAATCAGAACGTGCGATCCGTAACCGACTTTGAATTTTTCAAGTTCGCGATTCTTAGCATCCATAATCGCAAGTTCGCCCTGACGCTTCAGAACAACCCACGACTTGCCGTTACTGCGAGAACCTTCGGTTGGGACAATTTCCAAAACAGCATTTAGGTCGCGATACACAACAGTACCGGCAACTGGGGCGGTGTATTCAGAATCGATAACCGCGCGAGTAGCAGTACCACCGGTGTGGAAGGTACGCATAGTCAGCTGCGTGCCGGGTTCACCGATCGATTGGGCGGCGATGATACCGACGGCCATGCCCTCTTCAACAAGCATCCCGGCCGACAGGTCATTACCATAGCAGTGGGCACAAACACCCAGCGGGCTTTCGCAGGTAAGTGCACTGCGAACGCGGATGCTTTCCAAACCGAGAGATTCGATCTGGTCGGCAGCTTCGGCGGTGATGACTTCGTTTTCCTTAACGATAACCTTGTCCAGAACAGGGTTGGCGATGGTTTCGCGAGCGACGCGGCCGATGATCATTTCACGCAGCGGAACGTCAACCTGCTCACCCTTGTAAATCGCGTGCTTGGTAACGCCTCGCAACGTGCCGCAGTCGGCTTCGTTCACGATAACGTTTTGTGCAACGTCGGCAAGCTTACGGGTGAGGTAACCCGAGTCGGCCGTCTTGAGGGCAGTGTCGGCCAGTCCTTTACGGGCACCGTGAGTAGAACTGAAATATTCCAACACGTTCAAACCTTCGCGGAAGTTTGCCTTAATCGGGGTTTCGATAATCTCGCCCGACGGTTTACTCATCAAACCACGCATGCCGGCAAGCTGGCGGATCTGGTCGATCTTACCACGAGCACCGGAGTCGGTCATGAGATACACGGGGTTGATGTAGTTCGGGTCATCTTCGCGAACGTCTTCCTTGAGCGACTGAACGAGGCTCGATGTGACTTCTTCGCGAGCATGAATCCAGACGTCAACGATCTGGTTGTAGCGTTCGCCTTCGGTGATGGCGTCGGAACGAAAATCTTTTTCGATTTTGTCGACACGGCCCTGAGCTTCATCAAGAATGCTCTGCTTGTTTTCGGGAATTTTGGCGTCGGTAATGCCGAACGACAAACCGGCGAGAGTGGAGTATTGAAACCCGAGTGCTTTAATGTCGTCGAGCAACTCCAGAGTATAGGCTCGCCCGAGCTTTGAGTGGCAGTCGCTGATGACGCGGCCTTCGCCTTTCTGCCCAAGCGGGTAATTGTAGTATCCCATACCTTCAGGGAGAATATCATTGAAGATAATTCGCCCGACAGTGGTCACTACTTTTCCGTCAGTAATCTTGTAGCTTGAAGACTCTTCAACAATTTCGGTATCCTGCTCGATTCGGAGCAAAATCTTGGCGTGCATGCCGATGCGCCCGCTGTGGTGGGCCATGATCGCATCCTGCCTGTCTGCGAAAAGCGGGTACTGCTTGCCTTTATATTTCACCTTCTGAACACCGGAATCAACAAACGTAGAACCTCTGTCGCTGGTAAGGTAGTAGATACCCAAAACGATGTCCTGCGTGGGCGACATAATCGGCGAACCGTTGGCTGGTGAGAAAATATTGTTCGTAGACATCATCAGCACGTGCGTTTCAGCCTGGGCTTCAACACTAAGCGGAAGGTGGACGGCCATCTGGTCACCGTCGAAGTCGGCGTTAAAACCGCGGCACGACAGTGGGTGAACCTTGATTGCGTTACCTTCGACGAGCACAGGCTCGAACGCCTGGATGCCCATTCGGTGAAGCGTCGGTGCACGGTTCAACAACACAGGGTGCTGGTAGATGACTTCTTCCAGAACGTCCCAGATTTCTCTTTCGCGCCGCTCCAGCATCTTCTTGGCCGACTTAATCGTATCAGCCAATCCGCGATCCTTAAGCTTGCGAATGATAAACGGTTGGTAAAGTTCCAACGCGATTTTCTTGGGCAGCCCACACTGGTTGAGTTTTAGCTCAGGGCCAACAACAATAACGCTACGCCCGGAATAGTCGACACGTTTACCGAGCAGGTTTTCGCGGAAACGGCCCTGCTTGCCCTTGATCATGTCGGTCAGCGACTTGAGCGGACGGTTGGCCGTTCCCTGAACGGGCCGGCGGCAACGAGAGTTGTCGAACAACGAATCAACAGCCTGCTGCAGCATTCGCTTTTCGTTGCGAATAATAACGTCTGGTGCGTTAAGATCCATCAGTTTTTTGAGGCGGTTGTTACGGTTGATGATGCGGCGATAAAGGTCGTTGAGGTCGCTGGTGGCGAAGTTTCCGCTTTCCAGCATAACCAGCGGACGAAGATCCGGAGGGATAACCGGCACGACATCCATGACCATCCAGTCGCAGCTGTTACCACTGGTGCGGAGCGACTCGACAAGCTTCAAACGCTTGGAGATATCTTTGATCTTCTGCTTCGAGTTCGTCTTATCGAGAGCATCACGAAGCTCAACTGCCAACTCGTCAAGATTCATGGCACCGAGAATTTCGCGGATAGCTTCGGCACCCATGGCGGCGCGGAAGTCGCTGCCGTATTTGTCGACGGCGGCGCGATGTTCTTCTTCGTTGAGAACCTGCTTGTACTTCAGCGGAGTCTCACCGGGATCTACAACGGTGTAGTCCTGGAAGAGGATAACCTTTTCCAGGTCGGCGGTGCGCATAGCGAGGAGCGAACCCAGGCGGCTGGGAAGAGCCTTAAAGTACCAAAGGTGTACGATAGGAGCGGCAAGGTTGATATGCCCCATGCGTTTGCGGCGCACGCGGGAGTGGGTTACCTTAACACCGCAACGGTCGCAGATAATACCCTTGTGCTTCGTGCCCTTGTACTTACCGCAGGCGCATTCCCAGTCACGTTCCGGGCCAAAGATGCGCTCACAAAACAGACCGTCCCGTTCGGGGCGATATGTTCGGTAGTTGATCGTTTCGGGTTTTTTTACTTCACCGAACGACCAGCTGCGAATGTCATTGGGGCTTGCCAGCTGAATCTTTACAGATCCGTAATCGTTGATTCTGTCGTATACGCTTTCTGCCATGTTTATTTAACTCCATTCGGAGATTTCAGCCGAACTTCCGAAAACCTTTTGCGCCGCCACCTACCAGCAACGCATTGGATTATCGGCAATCCGACCTCTGAAATACGTCGCCTGATTTACAGGCCCGGGATCAGTTTTTTCTTCTCGAGTAAGATGTTCAAACCCAAACCTCGCAGCTCGTTGCAAAGCACATCGAAGCTAACCGGCGTACCGGCCTCGAGGGTGTTTTGGCCTTTGACCATCGACTCGTAAATCTTCGTTCGGCCTTCTACGTCGTCACTCTTGACTGTCAGCAATTCCTGCAAGGTATAGCTGGCACCGTAAGCTTCAAGGCCCCATACTTCCATTTCACCAAATCGCTGGCCGCCCGTACGGGCCTTACCACCGAGAGGTTGTTGCGTAATCAAACTGTAAGGACCAGTCGCACGAGCGTGAATCTTCTCGTCGACAAGGTGATGCAGTTTGTTCATGTAAATGTAACCGACCGTGGTTTTCTGCTCGAAAGGCTCACCGGTTCGCCCGTCATGAAGACGAACTTTACCGTCGATGGGCATTTCGGCGAGAATTTCCTTTGTGCTACCTGCCTGCTGCACAACTTCGATCTGTTCGCGGCGGTCGCGGACGTGCTCGTTTGCTTCGGCGAGGCATTCAAAAATTTCATCTTCCGTTGCACCGTCAAATACCGGGGTAACCGCCTGGAACCCAAGAACAGCAGCTGCCCACCCAAGGTG
Organism: Planctomycetota bacterium; assembly: GCA_030635145.1. Taxonomy (GTDB): domain Bacteria; phylum Planctomycetota; class Phycisphaerae; order SM23-33; family SM23-33; genus DAOVZK01. Next base: position 23,710 of record DAOVZK010000007.1, read on the forward strand.
AGTTTCGAGAATCTGCCCAAGGTTCATACGGCCGGGAACACCAAGCGGATTTAGTACGATTTCCGCAGCAGTGCCGTCTTCGAGGAACGGCATGTCTTCTTCGGGAACGATACGGGCGATGACACCCTTGTTACCGTGGCGGCCGGCCATCTTGTCACCAACACCAAGCTTACGTTTTGTGGCGACGCGAATTTTGACCATTTCCAAAACGCCTGAGGGCAGCTCATCGCCACGTTTCATGTGATCGAGCTTGCGATGTTTTTCGGTTTGGAGTTCTTCGATTCGCGGCCAGTACTGACCGTGGACTGCTTCTGCTTTTGTTTTGGCGGCTTCGGCACCTTTGAACCAGCGGAACTTGAAGTTTTCGATCTGCTCAACGATAACGGCATTGTTTTCGCTCTGGCCCACTTTTTGGCGGGTAGAGGGGTCAATCATCGGCTGGTCGAGAACTTCGTTGACCTCGTCAACCATTTGACGGAAGACCATAACGATCTTGGAATCCATCTGCTTTTCGTAGTCTTTCATCTCCTTGCGGAGCTGCTTTTTCTGATCGTCAGACATATGCACGCGGCGGGAGAATCGAACGGTGTCGATCACGACGCCTTCTTCACCGGCGGGGAGTTCGAGTGAGTCGTTTTTGACGTCTTCACCGGCCCGGCCGAAAATTGCGTGAAGGAGTTTTTCTTCCGGCGACAATTCGCTTTTGGACTTCGGTGAAACCTTGCCAACCATAATGTCGCCGGGGCCAACTCGCGTTCCGACCTGAACCACGCCGCTTGCATCGAGATACCGCAGGGCCTTCTCGGAAACGTTGGGGATGTCGGCGGTGAATTCTTCACGGCCGAGCTTGGTCTCGCGAATTTCTACTTCATACTCTTCCATATGGATAGAGGTAAAGACATCTTCGCGAACGAGCTTCTGGCTGATGAGTATGGCATCTTCAAAGTTGTAACCATCAAACGGCATAAAGGCAACGAGAACATTTCGGCCCAAGGCCAGCTCGCCTTTGCGGCAGGCTGAACCGTCGGCGATAAGTTCGCCCTTTTTCACCCGCTGACCTTCGGCCACGATTGGCTTCTGGTTGAGGCAGGCACGTTCGTTGAGCTTGCAGAACTTGCGAAGCTCGTACTCGTCGGTGTTGCCAATGACGATTCGCGTGGCATCGAGGTATGTTACGACGCCAGCTTTTCTCGCACGGACGACAAAACCTGAGTTTTCGACGACAGATTTTTCCATGCCGGTGGCAACGACGGGAACTTCGCTCCGCAAAAGCGGAACGGCTTGGCGTTGCATATTCGAACCCATAAGTGCGCGGTTCGCATCGTCATGCTCAAGAAACGGAATCAGCGAGGCTGAAATACCAACCGTCTGCTTCGGTGAAATATCGATGTAGTCTACTTCTTTACTCATCGAGGTACTAAGTTCACCGTGTACACGGGCAAGGACGCGTTCGTCGGCAAGGCGTTTTATGTTGGCGCGTGTGGTGACGTCCTTGAGAACTTCCGGCGGCGCGAGGACAGCTTCCATTTCCTCGTCGGCACGGAGGTAGACTTCCTTTTTGTCGTCGATCTTGCGATCGTCGACTTTGATGTACGGGCTAGTGAGGAATCCGTAATCGTCGATACCCGCATAAATCGCCATCGAACTGATAAGCCCAATGTTGTTACCTTCGGGAGTTTCGATCGGACAGATTCGGCCGTAGTGGGAAATATGAACGTCGCGAACCTCGAAACCGGCTCGTTTACGGTTCAAACCACCTGGGCCCAACGCCGACAAACGACGTTCGTGCGTCAGCTGTGCCAGCGGGTTCTGCTGGTCGACAACCTGTGACAGTTCGCCACGGCCGAAGAAAAAATCGATGCTGCTGGAGATGCTCTTGGAGTTCACCAGCTCAGCGATCTTGGTAATTTCGGTCGGTTCCTTGAGACTCATTCGCTCTTGAACGGTGCGGCGAAGTTTCAGGAAACCTTTTCGCATTTCGTCGGCGGCAAGTTCGTCGATGGTACGCAGACGGCGGTTACCGAGGTGGTCGATATCGTCGATGTAACCTTTACCGCTACGCAGATCGAGCATGTACTTCATCGTATTGACGAAGTCTTCCACTCTCAGGGTCATTACTTGTTCAGGAACATTCTGTTTGAACTTACGGTTGATGCGGAAACGTCCGACTTTACCGAGGCGGTAACGATTTTCGTCGAAGAATTTTTCCCTGAACAGGGTTTTCGCTTTTTCCAGCTGCGGGGGATTTCCCGGCCGCAAGCGGGCGTAAATGCGAAGCAACGCACTTTCGTAATCCTCGGAGGGATCTTCGGCAAGCGTGTTGAGAATCAGCGGGTCGGAGGCATCGGTAATGACTTCGAGTTTCTTTCTCTTCAAGGAGGCAACGATCTGGTTCAAGGCATCGCCGACCTGCCCACCAGAAGGAACCAGAACCTCGCCACTTTCCGGATCGATATATTCTTCCACAAGGTACATCTGTGGGCGAAGCTCGTCGCCGCTGACCTTGGCGGTCTCGTAAAATTCGCGAATAACGTTGCTGGCCTTGCCGTACTTCTCGTCCATCGAACGCATGAACATCGTCGCCGGAATCTTGCTCGACTGGTCGATTCGCATCGAGATCGAGTCTTTCTTCGTGACGGTCAGTTCGATCCAGCTACCACGTTCGGGCACAACTCTGGCACCGTGCAACGGGCGGTCAGATTCCTGCATTTCGACGGTAAAGTCGACACCGGGGCTACGGTGTAGCTGCGAAACGATAACACGCTCGGCACCGTTGATGATAAACTCACCACCGCCGATCATGATCGGAACTTCACCGACGTAGATGCTCTCTTCGAGTACGTCTTTTACCTCTTTGCGGATAAACCGGCAATGAATGCGAAGCGGAAGCCCATAGGTCAGACGCAGATCGCGGCATTCCTGAGGTTTGTATCTCGGTTCGCTGAGTTCGTAGGTGAGGAATTCCAACCGCATGCTCTCATCGTAGCTGACGATAGGGAACACTTCTTGCAGCAGACCCTCAAGGCCCTGATTCGCACGCTTATCCGAATCGACATCTTTCTGGACGAAGCGGTCATAGCTTCGTACCTGCAGATCGTTGAGCGGGGGGATAGGGGCGGAGGCGCCAACCTTATTAAAATTCCTGATCTTTTCCATCTCTAGCATGGCTTGCCTCAATTAAAGTTTTGCCAACTGCTTATTTAATACAATGCACCCCAAACGGGGTAAAGCGCCCCGCACCCGATAAGGTGCGGGGTACTATTACAAAAGTCCGAAAACGTTCGATTATTCGATGGCTCCGGTTGCACCGGCTTCTTCCAAAGCTTTGAGTGCTGTTTCGGCTTCGTCCTTCGAAACGGCTTCTTTGATGTTCTTGGGAGCGCCATCGACGAGTTCTTTGGCTTCTTTCAGACCGAGGCTTGTCAGGGCACGAACGGCCTTGATGACCTGAATCTTGCTGTCGCCAACTTCTTTCAGAACGACGTTGAATTCGGTTTTCTCTTCGGCTTCTTCGGCAGCACCACCAGCCGGCCCGGCCATCATCACGGCTCCACCAGCGGCGGGTTCAATACCGTAAGCTTCCTTGAGATAATCTTTGAGATCGACAGCTTCTTTGAGGCTCATCGCGGCAATTTTGTCACCGATGTCCTTGATCGCTGCGTCAAATTCTTTTGTTGCTGCTGCTTCTACTGTTGCTTCTTCTGTCATGATACTTTTCTCTTTCTTCTTCGATTAAAGTCGGCTTGATAGGTTGACACCCCGCTGGTGTCATTTAAGCCCGAGCAGTCGGACCCAATCCGCGGCCAACAAACTATATTTTTTTTAGCTCTCCTCTCAAAAAATTGAGAGAAGCCATATTGCATGATTTAAAAAAATCAAATATCCAATATCCAACACGGAACACCCAATATCCAAGGTAAAAACATTACCGTCGCTCGGTTTTCTTTTTCACCCTGCGGATCAAACAAACCTTCGCAAATAAGAAATTAACCAATCAATTCAGAAGAACCTTCTTAATTTATCTTCCCTTCATCGGTTGGAAATTCCGTGTTGGATATTGGATATTCAGTTTTTAATGTCTCAGGTAAAATCAACCAACTTTATTGGATGAGAACCTTATTTTTTAATCAGGCAGCGTCGTCTGCCTTTTCCTCGATCGCCTTGAGGATGCCGGCGATTTGACCGGCAGGGCCAACCAGGCAACCCGAAAGATTCGAACCGGCCGAAAGTACGCAACCGACAAGCTGGCCGAGGGCTTCGTCCCGCGTGGGGAACTTGCTCAAACGCTCGACGTCGCTTTCACCGGCGAATACTTCACCGTCGAGGACGGCACCTTTGACGGTCAGGGCTGGGGAATCTTTGCCGATTTCCAGCAACTCGCGAACAACACTGACGATGCTGTCGGAACCGTACGCAACGGCGCAAGGCCCGTCGAGCAAATCAGACGCCGACTCAAGCCCGACCTGCTTAAAGGCCTGCTTTACCAGCGAGTTCTTCACAACCGTAATTTGGATGCCTTTTTCCGCCAACCGGCCACGCATGGCGTAGGTGTTTTCGGAATCGAGACCTGTAAATCCACAAATCGCTACGGAACCAACGTCGGTAAAACGATCGGTCAGTTCCTTACGGATCATTTCTTTTACTTGTTTACTCATATCTAATCACCAGCCTTACGATACAACCGCAACTGCGATGCCCGGAGTCATCGTTGCGGAAATTGAGACCTTCTTGATGTATGTACCCTTAACCGTCGACGGGCGTGACTTCTTGACGAAGTTTACGAACGTCATCATATTTTCCTCGAGCTGATCAGCTTCGAAGCTGATTTTCCCGATTGGAATATGCATGTTACCAGCGTCGTCGTTGCGGTATTCGACCTTACCGGCGGCAAAATCTTTTACTGCTGTGGCGGCGTCGGGGGTGACGGTACCGGCCTTGGGAGATGGCATCTTGCCAGTCGGGCCAAGCACTCTACCGAGCTTGGAGACAACCTTCATCATCGCGGGAGTAGCGATGGCGACATCGAAATCCATCCAGCCGTCGGTGATCTTCTTGACCAGCTCTTCACCGCCAACTTCAATAGCACCGGCGGCGGTAGCTTTTTCGGCTTCGTCGCCGTCACAGAAAGCAATAACCTTTTTGGTCTTGCCGATTCCGTGCGGAAGCGACATCGAACCACGCATCGCCTGATCGGCCTGCCGCGGGTCAATACCCAAGTGCATCACCAACTCAACGGTTGCATCAAACTTCAAACCTTCCATGCCCTTAAGCACCGCGATAGCTTCCTTCGGGGACACCGCGGTTGTCGGTAGTCCCTCCAGGCATTTTTGATAACGCCTACCTCTTGTCTTAGCCATTTCTATCTCCTTGCGTCTTGCTCAAAACCAGACTCCCACAATTGTTTTCAGCCCGTGGTTAGGCTGCGTCGAACATTCGACATATCCGGGCCGCAATTGCGATCCGAAAATTTATATACTGCTTCCCCGCATACAATGAGGGAAAGCATTTTTAGTCAACGAAACTTAGTCAGTAACGGTAATACCCATGGAACGGGCGGTACCGGCGATGATTTCGGCGCCGGCTTCGATGTCGCGGGCGCTGATATCGGCGAGTTTAGTTTCGGCAATCTTGCGAAGCTGATCACGCGTAACGGTTCCGACTTTTTCTTTGTTCGGCACACCAGAGCCTTTGGCGATCTGGGCGGCTTCTTTAAGAAGCGCCGACGCCGGTGGGCTTTTCGTAATAAAGCTGAATGTTTTGTCACCGTAAACGAAAATTTCAACCGGAACAGGCGTGCCGTTAAGGTCTTTTGTCTTCTCGTTGAACTGTGAAACGAACTGCCCGATATTTACGTTATGCTGACCCAAAGCCGGGCCGATCGGAGGTGCCGGTGTCGCCTGTCCACCAGGTGCCTGAAGCTTGATTTTTGCAACTATTTTTTTCGCCATCTTAAAACTCTCTTAATGTTTACAATTTTGTCAGCTCACCAACGCAACCTGACGGTTGGTTCGCGATAATTGACAATTAACAAACCCTGATTAAATCTTCTCGACCTGCCAGTACTCCAGTTCTACCGGAGTAGCTCGGCCGAAAATTGTCACAACCACACGTACGAGACCTTTGTCAGGTAATACCTCGTCGATTTCACCCTCGAAGTTCTCGAATGCACCTTCCTTGATTTTGACCATATCACCCTTGGCAAACTCCAGCACCACGGGTGCGCCCTCTTGGGCCTGCTCAATCTGCGCCAACATTTTGTCGACGTCGGCCGGTGCCATCGGAGAAGGTTTACCACCAGACCCGATAAAATCACCCACACCGTTGGTTTCCTTAATCGCAAACCAGACATTTTCGTCGATACTGCCGTTTTCCGTAAGAATCATCTCGACAAAAACGTAACCCGGATACATTTTCCGGTCTACATACTTCTTTTTTCCAATTTTACCGCGCGGGGCAGGTCGGCGTTCCATCGGCACGAGAATTCGGCCGACAACTCCGCCCAAACCCTCGACCGCCATCTTGCGGACAAGTGCCTCTCGAACAATTTCTTCTTTATTGGAGGCAACGCGAAGCACACACCAGTGCATGTTCACCGCCGGTGTTTCCTGCGGGGGCGTCTCAGCCGCCACTTCGACCTGAGGTTCCACGGTCGATTCCGCCTCCACAGCAGATGCGTCCTGGACCAACTCCGAAGTCTGCTTAGACTCGTCGGAAACTTCCAAAATTTTATCCTGTTCTTCCATCATAATCAGATAGCCTCAGGTTCAGGTTCCCAACAGTTTCTGGAACAGATTAGCAAAAATAAAGTCGACCAAGAATAACAGCCCAGCCATAAGGAATGTCGTCACGATAACAACCTTCGTCGAACCGATGATTTCCTTCTTGCTGGACCAAGAGACTTTCTTCATCTCGCCTTCGGTGGCGATGAAAAAGTCTGCCGTTTTGGGGCGATTAACTACCATGAACATAACAAACGCGACCAATGCAAATATCACCAGCGGAATACCAACTCGCCAATATGCACTGTCGAGGTAGTACAGTTTTTCCGTCAGGGCCTGGCAACCCCAGGCTACGAGAATCATCGCCGCGACAAATGTCGTTATCCGGGTGTATTTACCCTGACTTCGTTTATATATGTTCAAACCACGCATCTCTGGTTCCTATCCCGGTTTAACCGGCTAGAAATTATCAACTATCAGTTATTAGTTATCAGTAAGAAAAGAGTTCCGAATCTGAATTCATTCTCTTGTTCCGTTCTCTTGCTGATCACTGACTACTGATTACTTTTCCTCAACACGGCAGGGAGGAGTTGAACCCCCAACCTGCGGTTTTGGAGACCGCTGCTCTGCCAATTGAGCTACTGCCGTATATTCAGTTGTAACTTCCAACTCAATTGGAATTTCGATACACATTCATCGAAACTCAAACGCAGCAGCGGTAATTGAAACCCCTTTAACGGTTTTTCAACATCCAACACGCAGCAACGCACATCGAGCGGTAAATTTATTTTCTCTTGAGTTTATGGATCGTGTGCTTGCGTTCGCGTGAACAGAACTTCTTCAGCTCAAGCTTAGGAACTCCGCCCTGAACGCGAACGCTCGTACGGTAATTGAGATCCTTACACTCAGTGCACTGCATCCAAACATATTCGCGGGCCTTTGACTTGGCCATAATCTCACCTATCACCCGGCCGGGCCGGTATCTGTATCAATCCAAAAACCAACTTACGCTTCAACACAAAACGCCCAAGTCGCGGTTCTCAGAACCACCTCGTTACTAAACGACGGCAGGGCCCGGAGGGATTTTTTACCAAAACCCCTTCGGGCCCAACACCGAAGATTGATTAATTACTTATTCAACAACTTTCGTCACAACACCAGAAGCAACGGTTCGGCCGCCTTCGCGAATTGCGAAACGCAAACCTTCGTCCATAGCGATGGCGGTGTTAAGAAGTTCTACTTCCATGGTGACGTTGTCACCAGGCATGCACATTTCTGCACCGCCGAGAAGCTTAACCGTACCGGTAACGTCTGTGGTACGGAAGTAGAACTGGGGACGATAGCCGGTAAAGAACGGAGTCTTTCGGCCGCCTTCTTCAGCGGTCAAAACATAAACTTCACTTTCGAACTTGCTGTGGGGCTTGACGCTACCGGGAGCACACAATACCTGACCACGCTGGATGGCTTCTTTTTCGACACCACGGAGAAGACAACCGACGTTATCACCAGCCTGCCCTTCGTCCATGAGCTTGTTAAACATTTCGACACCAGTGACGGTGGTGTTGGCGGTTTCGCCAAGACCAATGATTTCAATTTTGTCACCGACGTGAATCACGCCGCGTTCGATACGGCCGGTAGCAACAGTCCCGCGACCCTTGATGCTGAAGACGTCTTCAACAGGCATAAGGAACGGTTTGTCGACATCGCGTTCCGGTTCGGGAATGTAGCTGTCGAGGGCGTCGACGAGTTCCATAATCGGGAGAGAATCGTCACCTTTCGGATCAGCGATAGCAGCAGTAGCAGAACCCTTGATGACAGGAACATTATCGCCGTCAAAGTCGTACTTGCTGAGCAATTCGCGAACTTCAAGTTCGACAAGCTCGAGCAGCTCTTCGTCTTCGACGAGGTCAGCCTTGTTCAGGAAAACGACCAGCTGGGGAACGTTGACCTGACGGGCGAGCAGTACGTGCTCGCGAGTCTGCGGCATCGGGCCGTCGGCGGCGGACACTACAAGAACGGCACCGTCCATCTGGGCAGCACCGGTAATCATGTTCTTGACATAGTCGGCGTGGCCGGGGCAGTCAACATGAGCGTAGTGACGCTTTTCTGATTCGTACTCGACGTGCGCGGTGGCAATCGTCAGAATTTTGGTTGGGTCGCGACGACCCTGAGACTCTGATGCCTTGGCGATGTCGTCGTAAGATTTCATTTTGGCAAGACCGCGGGCTTCCAACACGGCGGTGATTGCGGATGTCAGGGTGGTTTTACCGTGGTCAACGTGGCCGATAGTACCTACGTTCACGTGCGGTTTCTTGCGCTCAAATTTTTCCTTAGCCATTCCTATACTCCTGTTACTATCAAATATCTTCTGTGGTTAACAAAAGGCTTTTCGATTTCTATCACCAGGTACACCGCACGGCAGCGTACCGCCCTTGTCCAAGTTACTACAATTATCCATGTCAGAAAGTTCGGACAAAATTAATCTCCCGAACTTCTGCTAAACACTTATCTCAAAGCTGCTGATGGGGGTCGAACCCATGACCTCGTCCTTACCAAGGACGCGCTCTACCACTGAGCTACAGCAGCAGCATCTGCACGTACCAATACCACTCATGCCCAGCGGCGACCTCAAGCTACAAAGACACCGCGGGTGTCAAACGAATCGTTAAGTATAGTAAGTATGGGAACTCTGTCAAATATTCCTCCCCAATTTTTTTATTTTTTTTATCCCACGGCCTAAAAACAAAAAAACGCGAATCCCCATCCACACCCCGCGGCTATCAACAAGCTGCCTCAAATCCCAGCCCACCACCACATAAAAATCCATCGCCTGAGGGAAATCACCAAGGATTTTTTACCGTTTTTTACCGAATATTACCGAATACTACCAAATATTACCGAATTTTGCCGAATTCGCGTCAGGATCGCCGTGAAAACAGCTGTAAACGTCAAAAATCTCCTTGCAACGCTCTACATAGAGGGGGTCTAATGTAGCGAGATGCAGTTTTCGGCGTTGCCATAAGATCGAAGTTTTCACCTTTTTACCGAAAATAGGGAGATTATCATGGATGCTTTTGGAAAACGTGTTCGCAGTGCTGCTGTTGCGGGGTGGTGGACAGTAATCATCGGTGTGGTCTGGATGACAGCTGGGTGGCTGACGATGCGGTGGATTCTTGAGGCAAGACCCGACTGGATCATGACAGTTTGGGGCAATATCATCGTCTGGGACGAAGCACAGGCCTTTACGCTGTGGTTTTTCTCGGTATTCAAGCTGATTCTGTTCGTCATGATACTGCTGACGGTATGGCTGACCATATGGGCCCGCCAGCTGAAAAAAGCCGATTGATGCAGAAAACAGGGGAACGTCCCCTATTCCCCCCTATTCCCCTTCTTAGTGTACAATGAAGATAGGCTTTCTAAAAGAGGAATAAATTTGATTTTTTCTAAAACAAAAGAGGGGATAAAAGATATTTTATTCACTCCGTTTCAAAAATAAATAAATATATAAACTTTTAAATTTAACAATAATATTATGGAGACAACAATGAAAAAAACCTTAGTAATAATAGATATTCAAAATGATACACCAAAGAATTACAAAGAAGTAATTGACAATATAAATAAAGCTATTGATTGGGCAGTTAAGAATAAAATTCACATTATTTACATAAGACATGAAGATTTGTCTGTCAAAGCGAGGCTTTTTAAGCCCAATACACAAGGCTCTGAATTAGCAACAGATTTGAAAATAGTATCAAAAAATATTTTTACAAAACACAAAGGAAACGCATTAACCTGTGAGGAATTTACAGATTTTATTAGTAAAAATAAAATAAGTGAGTTCTACATAGCAGGAGGAGATGCTACTATTTGTGTTAAATCAACTTGTTTTAATTTACGTAAGGCAAATTATGAAGTTACTGTTTTATCAGATTGTATTACCAGTTGGAGTATGAAGAAAATTCCTGAAATGATAGAATACTATAAAAGTAAAGGCTGTAAAATAATTAGTTTGGATGACCTATATTAATTTATAATAAATAAAATGAATATAGAAAAAAAACTCTATGTGACAAATAGGGAAGACTGGCGTAAATGGCTGGAGAATAATTTTGATAAAGAAAAAAATGTCTGGTTGATATATCCGAAAAAATCTTCAGGCAAAGAACGAATCATATACAACGATGCCGTAGAAGAAGCTCTATGTTTCGGCTGGATTGATAGCACGAAAATAGGAAAATAGGGGACGTTCCCCTATTTAAGTATTGACCTTTTGATATTTTTATCTACAATTTGCCACTATGCCCAGATTCGCCCGTATAGTGATTCCAGATTGTCCTCATCATATCACCCAGCGAGGTAATCGTCAGGAAGATGTGTTTTTTACGCCTGAAGACCGTCAGCGATACTTGTCTCTTCTGGGAGAATATGCAGCTAAGCATGGAATGTTGATTCAGGCATATTGTTTGATGACCAATCACGTCCATTTGGTGGTTGTCCCTAGGGAGGCCACCTCACTGAGCAGCACGCTTAAACCTCTACACACGCGATACACACAACACGTTAACGCTTGCCAAGGCGTTAATGGCCGACTTTGGCAGGGGCGATTTTTCTCCTGCCCTCTCGACCAAAAACATCTTTGGGCAGCGGTTAAATATGTAGAGTTGAATCCAGTCAGGGCGGGGCTTGTCTGCAAAGCCGAGGATTATCTGTGGTCGAGCGCGGCATGGCATGTGGGTATCAGGGGTGATGCTATTTGCGACGATCCCTGTGAAATGAGCAAAGCAATGACTGCTAACCAGTGGAAACAATGGCTGGGGGAGCAATCAGCCACCGAAGATAAACTGATAGCTACAGTTAGAAGCTCAATTCGCACCGGCAGACCTGCGGGAGGAAGTGATTTCATTTCCAGCCTGGAAGCAAAGCTAGGCCGGGTGCTAAAAGCAAAAAAAATAGGAAGACCAAAAAAAACAGAAACTCATAAATAGGGGAACGTCCCCTATTTATACTATTTATAGATATCCCCTCTCACTTGCCCTACTTTTGCATCCCCCAGCTTGCGTATAATGTAGTATATGGGATATATTGATGTAATTGATCCGCAGGTAGCTACCCCCTGTTTGGGTGTTGCTATAATTTTGGGGTCTCGGCCGGGGAGGCGGGGAATTGAGTGATTTCACAGCCAAAAACAAGCAAGTCGCGTTGCGCGCGGGAGAGGAGCATTGGGGCAATTGAACGGATAAAAAACTGATCGGTTGTAGTTTCTCTAGCGATTCTGACAGTTTTTCTGTATAGTTTCGTTAGGCCGCAGCCGATTATTGTAGTGAACACAACAGGTGCGTAGTTAAAATTTCTCAGTTCGTCCTGTTTCGGTCGGGATAGGGTTGAATGATAGAACAAGGTATCACTGATTAAGGAGACACTAGTGAATATTACTGTTAACGCTCGACACATGAATGCAACGGAGGCAATGCGGGATTACGCTGAATCGAAAGTCGCAAAGCTACCCAAGTATTTTGACAATATCCAATCAATCGAGGTCATTCTAGACACTCAGGCCGGTGAGGCGTGTTGCGAAATCGTCGTCCAAGCCAGTCGAAAGCTGACATTCGTAGCCCACAGCCGCGACGCCGATCTCTACGCAAGTATTGACCAGTGCGGCGATAAGGTTGCCCAGCAGCTGCGGCGTCACAAAGACAAGGTTCGCAACCATCATCACGTTTCGCACCCCGTCGAGGAATAGGCAGCACCTCACGGCGAGACGGTGATGGACATAGATTCGCTGTTATCTTGAACGAAAAGGGTCGTTGGGTCTGCGTTGCGGTTTTTCCCGGGCGCAGCAGAAGGTAGCTCGGATTGTCGTTCGACGTCCTGTGGTGGTTTAATTCATCGCAAGGGCAAGAAACTGACGATCTTGAGTATTTGAAGGCTGGTAATTCACCGGATCATTGTGTAGACTTAGCACACGCTGACCCGCGTCGTGTCCAGATAGAGTGACATTGTCACGGTAAAGTGCGAAACATATAAACAATATAAAAAAGTTCTCAATTGAATAGATCAAGACATTTGAAATAATCGGAGTTGATAATGAAACTAGCAGATATTGTGGTTCCCGACGCGTTATGTCCGAAGCTCGAGGCCGATTCCAAAAATAAAGCTGTAAAGGAACTCGTCGAAGCTCTCGCCGACGCCGGAGCCATCTCGAAAAAAGATGTCGCCTCGATCACAAAAGCGATTCTTGCTCGAGAGTCTCAGGCCACGACCGGTATTGGCAAAGGCATCGCCTTGCCTCACGCAAAAGTAAAAAGCGTGAAAAAACCGATCATCGCCATCGGCGGATCTCCAGAAGGTTTGGATTTTGCGTCCCTCGATTCTCAGCCCGTTCATTCGGTAATTTTGCTGCTGAGCAATCCTTCCAATCCTGACGAACATCTTCAGGCGATGGAAACGATTTTCCGCCATGTGCAGAGAGACATGTTCCGCAAGTTCCTCCAGCAGGCCGACACCAAAGAAGCAATTATGGATCTCGTCAAAGAAGCCGACGAGATGGGCTAACCAAACAACAATCTAAAAAATTTGGAATTACAGTAGCATCAAGACCACAGCAGCGAGATAAAACAAGTGCCAGTCGTAGAGCAAGAAGTTACAATCATCAACAAGTTTGGCCTGCACGCCAGGCCGGCTATGAGCTTCGTGAAGCTTGCGAATCAGTTCGCATGCAGCATCGAGGTTTCTAAAGGTGCGCTCGTGATTGACGGCAAGAGCATAATGTCGATAATGAGGCTGGCGGCGACGAAGGGTACGAAACTCAAGATCACCGCCGACGGGCAAGATGCAGGCGACGCTACCTGCGCACTTGAGGAATTAGTAAAAAGCGGCTTTGGGGAATAACCCCCGTTTGCCGATAGAATAGATAATACACATCCCGGCGGGTCAAACGCAAATTCTCGGCGGGTTTATAGTACTGTTAAAATGGGCATTTTGACATGATCCGAAAAAAGGGCATAGCAGTCTCTCCAGGAATTGCCATCGCCCAATTTATTGTCATCGACAACGAAGAGTTCGATATTTCCGAACCAGCGGTTTCTGGTGCGCAAACGGGTGACGAACTCGAACGGCTGCAAGGGGCTTTGGACGTCTCGAAAAGGGAAATTCTGGAGCTGCAGAATTATACGCAGGATCGCATCGGCAAAGAGGCGGCCCGCATCTTCGACTTCCACCTCGGGCTGCTCGAAGACCAGGTACTCATCGACAAATTCCACGAGGGCATTGAGTCGTCGCAAGTCACCGCCGAGTACGCCGTCGCCTCGGTACTTCGCAGCTATGCAAAAGAATTTCTCGACATGCCCGAATATCTCGCCGAGCGTGTCAAAGACGTTTACGATATCGAAAAGCGGTTGTTGCGAAATCTTACCGGCCAGGAACGCCCCTCAATCGGAAACTTAAACCGCGACGCGATCATCATTGCCCACGACCTGACACCGTCGCAAACGGCGGGTATGGATCGGCGGCACGTTAAGGGCATCGCCACCGACGCCGGTGGTGCCACCTCGCATACCGCCATCGTCGCCCGCGCATTGGGAATCCCCGCTGTCGTCGGGCTTGAAAACATAACCGCAAGCGTAAAAGGCAACGAGCACGTAATCATAGACGGCAACCGTGGCATCGTAATAATCGACCCGGATACCGACACGCTGCTGGAGTGCCAAAACTTCGGTGCCATACAGAACGCGTTTTTGCATTCGCTCGACGCGCTTCAGCTGCTACCGGCGGTAACGACCGATAAGCACGAAATTACGTTGCTGGGCAATATCGAATTTCCCGAAGAAGTCAAGTCTGTACTGGAGAAAGGCGGGGAAGGTATCGGGCTTTACCGTACAGAATTTTTGTTCCTTCGGGGCGACCGCGAACCCACCGAAGAAGAACACTACGAAGCATACTGCGAAGTAATCAGGGCATGCGGTAACAAACCCATTCTCATCAGAACGCTCGACCTCGGTGCCGACAAGTACACGCAATCTCGTGCACGCACCCCAGAGCGTAATCCGTTTCTTGGCTGCCGCTCGATACGCTTCTGCCTGCAAAACATTCCGCTGTTCCGCCGGCAAATCCGGGCCATTCTCCGTGCCAGCGTCAATGGCGACGTGCATATGCTCTTCCCGCTGGTAACAAACATCATGGAACTGCGGCAGGCAAAAAGTATTGTGCGCGACGTTGCCGAAGACCTCGAAGAAGAAGGCATCCCGCACCGCCCGGATATCCCGATGGGCATAATGGTGGAAGTTCCCGCAACCGCCCTGCAAGCCGATGCGTTTGCACGCGAAGTAGATTTTTTTTCCATCGGCACGAACGATCTGGTACAATACACACTGGCAGTCGACCGCGGGAACGAAAAAGTAGCCTCGCTTTTCACAGCTGCCCACCCTGCCGTCCTGCGATTGATTCGCGAAGTTATCCGCACCGGCCTACAGCACGAAATACCTGTAAGCCTATGCGGTGAAATCGCCGGCGACCCCGAGTTTACACTCTTGCTGCTTGGGCTGGGGCTGAGAAAATTCTCGTGTACACCTTCGGCGATTCCTGAAGTGAAAAAATTAATCCGATCGGTAAGCATCAAACAAGCGATGGAAGTCGCAAGACAGATCAGCCGGTTCGATTCGGACAAGGAAATTACCAGTTATCTTCGGGCCGTTACCAGAAAAGTAATTCCCGAATTTTACGGTGAAGAAGCATAAAACAAACGATCATGAAATTTTAGACTGGCGCCGCAAGGCGACGGTCAGATATGGAACGGACTGCTGGATAAGGTTAATAAAACCTCGGTAGGGCCTTGGCGGTGGATGGTAAAATTTACCGTCGATGGCGACTTGCGATTTATCTCGCATCACGACACGATGCGCATGATAGAGCGTTTATCTCACCGCGCGAAACTACCATTTCGATATACTCAGGGCTTTAATCCGCGTGCGATAATTTCGCTTCCTTCCCCGCGGCCGGTAGGTGTAGCGTCACGCGACGACCGCATGGTTATCACGCTCGACGCGCCGATGGAATCTCAAGACATCCTGCAGCAACTAAACAGCTGCACGATACCCGGGTTAAATTTTATCTCCGCCGTACCGCTGGACAAAAAACAGCCCGCAACACCAACGCAAATTGATCACGAGCTTCCGCTGACTCCGCAGGAAAGCTCAGCGGTAAAGGCAAAAGTTGATAAGCTCAATGCGAGCAACGAGTGGTTAGTCGAGCGTAATGTAAAATCGCGACGCCAGCGAGGCCGTGGCAAGAATCGCAACGACAATACCCCTCGAACAAAAAGCATAGATATACACATACGCATTAGTGACATGCGAGTTGAAAATTCAACGCTGCATTTTTCGTGCGTACCTAAAGATGAAGTATGGGCACGCCCGGGCGAGTTGCTTGGGCTGCTGGATATACCAACCGAGGAAGGTCTTTCTCGATTGGTCAGAACAAAATTATTGTGATCGGATAACAAACTTACAATCGGCCGCTAGGGCCCGACTATCCGGTGACATTGAAAATACATATCCGTTTGTTTTGCAACCCGCAAAACCGCTTCCTGCGATAACAACAATCGCGGCGGCGAGAGTTTTTGCACGCTAGTGCAAGGGGAATGCAAAATTTTCGGGCATTACAAAATTATTGGAGAACCATGTCAAAATTAATGTTAATTAACAACGTGCAAGGGCATGAATGCCGCATTGCAGTCATCGAAAACAATCGCCTCGAGGAACTTTACACCGAGCGAGTCAGTGCCGCCAGCCATGTAGGAAGCATCTACAAGGGGCGGATATCAAATATCGAACCGTCGATTCAGGCGGCGTTTATCGACTTCGGCGGATCTAAAAACGGATTCCTGCATATTTCAGATTTGCACCCGAAGTTTTTTCCCAGGAGCAAAGGTTCCACTGAGCAGGTCGGGCGAAGAAGCTCGCATCGCTCACGCCCGCCGATTCAGGAATGTCTCAAACGCGGGCAGGAAATTGTCGTGCAAATGACCAAACAGGGAATCGGCACGAAGGGCCCGACGCTGACAACGTATCTTTCGATTCCGGGGCGGCTGGTCGTGATGATGCCCGGGATGAGCCATGTTGGTATCTCGCGAAAAATCGAAGACGAAGAAACACGCGGAAAAATTCGCAAAATTCTCGACGACCTGATCATTCCCGAAGACATGGGAATCATCGTACGGACAGCCGGCGTCGACCGCACAAAACGAGACATGCAGCGGGACGTGGCGTATCTGGAGCGACTCTGGAAGGCCGTTAATATCCGCATCGACTCGGCAAGTACCCCGTCGGAAATCTACCAGGAATCGGACCTTGTCATCCGAACAATTCGCGATGTTTTCGACTCGGATATCACAAAAATCATCTGCGACAGCGAAGACGTCGCCGTTACCGTAAAAGAATTTCTCGACGTCGCCGTACCGCGTTCCAAATGCAGCATTGAGGTGTATCGCGGCAAGCAGGGAGTCTTCGGAGAATTCGCAGTCGAAGACGAAATTCAAAAAGTCCATGCCCGCCACGTGGATCTCAAAAAAGGCGGGTCGCTTATCATCGACCAGGCCGAAGCGTTAGTGGCGATAGACGTAAACTCGGGAAGTTTCCGCGCTGCAAACAACGCCGAAACCAACGCCCTGAAACTGAACCTCGAAGCCGCCGAAGAAATCGCCCGGCAACTCCGGCTGCGCGATATGGGCGGGGTTATCGTCATAGACTTTATCGATATGCGCGAAGAACAAAATCGCCGCAGCCTCGAACGCAAACTCAAAGACCTGCTCAAACGCGACCGGGCAAAGAGCAAAGTTTTGCGGATCAGTAATTTCGGATTAATCGAAATGACCCGCCAACGTCTCAAGCCCTCGCTGAAACAAACGCTCTTCGCACGCTGCCCGCACTGCGACGGAACGGGGCTTGCCATGTCACACGAATCCGTCGCGTTGGCGGTTCTTCGCGACCTGCAAATCGCATGTGCGGATGAAAACGTCGCAAAAATCGAAATTACGGTCTGCACGAGCGTGGCGCACCATCTTTCCAATGCCCAGCGGCACATCATCACGAACCTCGAAAACAACACCGGCAAGACCATTACCGTAACGGCCGCCGCCGAACTAAACGGCAGCGAGGTACGGATAACCTGTACGAATCAGCGTGGTGCAAATGTTTCGTGGGACTCGCTCAAGAATAAAAAATCGAAGACCGGCGAAAAACAGTTCGTCAATGTCACATCGATACTCGAAAAGAAGAAAAGCTCCCAGGGCAGACGGGCAAACGACAGGAGCAGCGGGAATAAAAAAATCGCTGATGGCAAATCCAGCCCGATAATTACTAACGGATCGCTTACCGAAGAAGCGGAAGAATTACAGGAAGCACTAGACAAAACCACCAACGGTGACACGGAAGAACAGCCTGTCAAAAAGTCACGCCGGCGAGGCCGACGCGGTGGAAGAAATCGCCGCAGACCAACCGGCGAAACCAGCGATAAAAGTCGAGACTCCGCCGAAACCAAACCGGACTCCGAAAAAAGCGATGACAAATCTGGCAAAGAATCAGAAAAAGATTCATCGCAACAAGATCACCAACAACCCGAATCCGAAACGGATGACAAACCCGCAAAGAAAAAATCATCCCGCAGAAGATCAAGGGGGCGATCCAGCAAAACCCGCCGTGAAGAGAGCGACAAAGAATCAAGCAACGATAAAGATAAATCAGAATCCAACAACGACAAAGACCGCGACATAAACAAAACCAGAGGCCCCGCATTTCGTGATGACGCTGAGAAGAAAAAAGATTCCGGCTCATCCGGCGATGGCTTACCGGAAAGATCAGCGGTGGTATCTGAAAACGTAGACGAATCTGGCGAACCCGTCAAAAAGAAGGCTCGCAGGAGAGGCCGGCGTGGTGGACGTAAAAATCGCAAAACCACTACCGGAGAATCGGGCAGCGATTCGCAAAAAAGTGGTAGCGACTCAGCAAACAGCGACAACTCCGACGCAAATAAAAGCGAAGGGTAACTGTTAGAGCAGCTAACGATTGACGGTGCCAACCCGGCCGACTTGTCAAAACAGATCGGCTTGCTAATTTACAGCGAGCCTGTCAGCAGAAAGTTCCAGTTTACCTTGGCGGTAGCCTTTTTCGCACCGGACACAAACGTCACCTTGTTGCAGCCGAAGTCTACCTTGTCAACTTTCCCGAATCCCTTTGGTGTTCGCACGACACCCTGAATTACGTCAACCTCGGTCGGTTGTTCGGGGGAAAGTTTTACTGCCGTCTGAATTCCGTCGCGTGTTAACAGGTTTGGTTTGATGCTGTCGGCCAGGCCGTTGGCGAAATAGCTGCAGGTATTTTCCAGCCCGAGGCAGGCACCTCTGCCCAGCCACGGATCGCCCCACCGCGAGTGATTGTACATCCAGAAAACTGTCGCCGGAAGAACGGTCGGATCTTTCAACGCATACCACAAATAACCGTCGGCGGTATATGAGGCGGCGATCCATGCGGGGGTCTTGGCGGGCTTTTGGTATATCTGCAAAACATCGCCATACCCGTAACGCGTCGGAAACTTCGAGCAATCTGTAAACGCCGGTTTCTTATAGATCGTAGGCACGCGTGAAAGATTTGTGAATTTTTCGCAGTTCGCGAGCGCGTTGTATTCACCATCCGCAGCTGCGGCGGCAAGATCCACAGGAGCCGTTCGCCCGAAATGAATCGGGCTGCTGGAAACGAGCAAACTTTCCGGTTTGTCTTCGGGCACAGCAATTGTGTGATGATATCCCAGCGGTGCCGCGCCGCTGAATCCGCGGAGCACGTGGGTTTGATAAACGGCCGAATGCCCATCGACAATCATGGTCAGTTTATCGATTTTGCCTTTGGCGATGCGGGTGTTCATCGACAGTTTCAGCTTGGTGATGTTGTCGTTTTTGTCCACCGAGCGAAAGGTCCATTTTTTGACGGCGGATTCTCCATGAACGGGGTATTTTTTTCCGTCGATCTCGTCGGAGTTAGCTCCAAACGGCATACAGAAAAAATCGCCGCGAAGCGGTTTGAGCACAGCTGCGGGCAATCTTTTATTTTCATTCGCCCACGGTGCGATCCAGTACGGCTGAATTTCTTTAGCGCTGCCGGGAAAAAACGTCACTGGCGCGAGATGTCCACCGAGTTGCGTGATAGCCACCTCGACGCTGTCGTTGCTGATTATCCATGAAGGCTGACTTGCGATGGTTTTGACTTTAGGTTTCACGGTGCATTCTCCCTATCTGAATCAATTTGTTGTTCGCGGGTCCGGGTATCGATAAAACTCTTAGCCGAAAAGCATAACCGCCCGCCGAAGAAAAATCATACGAATTTGTGAAAACTTTCCAGCGTCAGGGAACTTTCTGTTTTTTTGAACTTCCGTGAGCAAAGTGCAGAATAATCTGGGTTTGCGGGGAATTGTATCCTTTACGCAAGCGAGCGTTTATATGAGAATGGTAGCAACACAAGGAGCACCGCCCAGAGCTATGCAAAAATCAGCTGTGAGAAAAATCAGAGTTTTGGGAATCGATCCGGGATTGAACATCACCGGTTACGGAGCCATCGCTGTTTGTGGGTCGGGAGATCCGGAGATAATCGAAGCCGGTGCGTTTCGCATGGATCCAAAGGCTCCGCTCGCTGAACGGATTTCGCAAATTTACGATGACCTCACTGAGCTGCTTGCGGAAGTCAAGCCCGACGTCATTGCCGTCGAACAGCTGTACTCGCACTACAAACATCCGCGAACGAGTATCCTGATGGGTCACGCGCGGGGCGTGATTCTGCTGGCGGCTGAGCAGGCTGGAATCAGCGTCCAAAGCCTCGCCGCCACAAAGGTCAAGAAAAGTATCACCGGCAACGGCATGGCTACGAAGCGACAAATGCAGTTGGCAATCCAAAGCGTATGCAAACTCACCGAAATTCCTGAACCACCCGACGTCGCCGACGCACTTGCCATTGCCCTCTGCGCCGGACGAACCATAAAGTAAACCGACGCCACAACGGAGCACGATATGCTTGATACGTTCTGGAATTTTTTAATCAACACAAACACCGGGCTTGCGGTACGGATACTTGCGGGGGTGTGCATTTTTGCCGTACTTGCCGCCGTGGACTATTACAAATATCGCAAATCTGCAACGCGATGGAAAGAGTATCTGTTTCTCCTCGCCGCCGTTTGCATTGCAATGCTATACGGAATCGCAAACAATATGATCACCAGTTCAATCAGCTGGGAATATTTCTACTACGGCAAGGAGCTTCAAACCGCCCTCGGAGAGCAAACCCCACCTGACGTGGCAACGTTGCGATTTGAGGCGGGAAAAATCGGAATGATGGCAACATGGACGGTCGGATTGTTGCTGGGCGTTGCGGTGCTGATCGTAAACAACCCGTGCAAAAATCTCCCACGGTTGAGCTATCGCAAATTGTATTGGCTATTGCCGATTCCCATCGCAAGTGCGGTGTTGTTCGGAGCGGTGTTCGGAATTCTCGGTTATTCCGGCTGGTTGAATTCGTTCGCTTCGGATATCCAGGGAATTTGGGATGACAATCTCTGGCGGCCGAGATGTTTTGCCGCTGCCTGGGGCGTGCATCTGGGCGGATATATCGGTGGCATAGTTGGAGCGATAATCGCAATCGCCATCATTATTCGCAAGCGATTTGGGAAACGAAAAGCACTTTCATCGGCAGAGTAGCAAAAAACATCTTTCACATTGGGTGCAATTTGTGTAATTGTGGTGCCATATGATAGCAAGAATAACAGGACGTCTGGAAGAAATCACAACTTCGTCGGTACTGATCGACACCGGGGATGGATTGTGGTACGAAGTTTTGATCCCGGTGAGCGACATCGACCGCCTAAGCGCCAAGCTCGGCAGTGATATCATTCTGCACACCATTCACCACATTGAGGGCGATCCGTCTCGCGGACAGGTAATTCCGCGGCTGATCGGATTCTTGTCCGAAGCCGACCGCGAATTCTTCAAGGCCTTCACAAAAGTCAAGGGTATCGGGGCGCGGAAGGCGCTTCGTGCGCTAGCCAGGCCGGCCGCCGAAATCGCCGCCGCTATCGAAAACAAAGACGACAAGATGCTCGTTTCGCTTCCGGAAATCGGCAAGCGGACAGCCGAGCAAATCATAGCTGAACTTCACGGAAAACTAGCCAAATTCGCCGGTGACCTTTCGGCGGGGGCATCCGCAAAATCGCAGCTGCCCGAACCTGCCCTCGAAGCTATCTCCGCACTCGTCCAGCTGGGGGAAAAACACACCGACGCATCAGCCCTAGTCGAGCGGGTATTGGCGGTGGCCCCGGAGCTTCAGTCGGCCGAAGAAATCATCCAGCAAGTCTACAAACTCAAGGCCGGGAACGTATAAACGTTTCTACAGCCCGCTGTTTTGCAGGCACAATTGCACTTGCGATTTCATCCGCATATTTGTGGCAAACTGGAAAATTATCGTCGCACACACAAACCCGGCAACAACGTAATAGGGTATCGCCACACCGTAATGCCCGCCGATTTGCCCCGCGGCCACCGGCCCGCAAACACCTGCGATTCCGACGATGACTTCATTGATGGAAATATTTCGAGGAGCATTTTCCGGATGCACAAGCGCGTGGAATACGAAGTAGAAGAAAAACGATCCGGAGTAGACCCCGATGCAGGCAGCTGCGAGGAAAAAACACCATACGTTATTTCCCAACCCCATCAGAACAAGACCTGCAATTCCGAATAATCCGAACAGCACCGGTTTTAACGGAAGATACATCCAACGCCTGCTGAAAATCAGCCCCAACCCCACAAATCCCTGCATGGCATACATCGTGGCGATTATCATTCCCTGCTGCTCAGTAGTTATAACAAACCGCTTGCCCTGTTCGGGAAAAGTCGCAAAAACTATCTGCACGACAGCACAGCAAACACCTCCGCAAATCCAGCCCAACCAGGTGAGGTCGGGGAATTTTGAAAACTTATCGATCAATCGCGGGGCCGTCTTTTTCGCAGCGGCGATATCGGCGGGGTCTTCGTGAGGGGTATGCTCGGCGTGATGTTTCAGCATCCATATTCCAAACGCCGCCGCCAAAGCGAACACCACATTTATGCGGTAGCACCACTCCCATCCTAAATGTCCGTAGATGAACCCGGCAATGAACGGCCCGGCCGCGATTCCAAGACTCCACGATAGCGTATAAAGCGAAATTGAACGGACAAGATTGGGCGCACCTCCGTGCCCATGTTCCACCTGCTTCATGAATATCTGGAACGGTAAGAAGAAAAGCGACGTGGACACCGCCATGCCCAAAACCAAGGCAAACATTCCAATGAAGTTGTCACAAAGCGAAAAACCAAATGAAATCACGCCCAGGAACAAACACCCGGTGAGTACGAATCTTGCGCAATTGTGAGAGTTCACGATTCGACCCAAAATCAAGCTGGCAACCACGTACGTCCCCGCCCAGGCCGGGATAACCGCGGTCAATATCCATAAAGGCGCCCCAGATGCAACGAGACGCTGCCCACACACAAAAATTACCGACCCGAGAACCATATCGATAAGGGCCGGGAAAAGATATATCAGAAATCTCGTCATCACTAACTCCAAGGGAAACTACCATCAGTCGCCAGTTATCAAACATCAAAGTTCGACAGCTGGGCGATGCTATCAGAAAATTCTGAAATGGAAACCTCATTTTTAAGGAAACTGCGTTTATTTTCGAGAACCTCTTAAAGGTCGTGCGATTCTGCTGTCGGTGCACCGGATGATTTGACGATAATAGTCCCAGTACCCTGGGTCGATTTAAGGAGAAATCAATTGGCTGACAGCAGACGTGAAAAATTTCATCTTGTTATCGTAATGGCTTTGGTTGGGTTGGCGAGTATCGTGCTTTGGGAAGTCGCAAAAACATCCCAGCAAAACGCCTACGCGAATCAGAAAGAGCTGATCGTTCTTGATGCCGGCAAGCAGCGCAGAGAGCTGATTACCGAACAGCAAAACACCAACAAAAAGCTCGACAAACTCATCAAAGTGATGACCAGCGGCGACGCAAAATTCATGCTGGTTCTCAACGAAAAGCCCAAGGCCACCAAAACCAGATCCGGGCGGGTCAGGTAACACGTAAGAAAATTCGCGGCGGCGGGATTTTTTGTTGCAGGACATCCTCCCCAAACCGATGATTGAGTAGATGGAGTCTGGTTATGTCATTTCGGATCTGCACATGTTCACCCAGCGGACTGTTGCGCCTTCATATCAGGACGCAATTAACCGCGCCGCCGGTGAGGCAGACTTTTTTGTACTCAACGGGGACGTATTCGATTTTCGCTGGACGACTCTAAACGATGCCGAGCATACGGCGTGCGTGGCGGTCGAATGGTTAGAGTCGCTGGCAAAGGCCTCGCCGAACTGCCGCTTTTTCTACATAATGGGCAATCATGACGGGCTTGATTTTTTCGCCGAGCATCTCAAAACGACCGCCGAGAGAATCGAAAACTTCGAATGGCACTCCTCGCATTTGCGGATCGGATCGAGCCTGTTTTTTCACGGCGACTTACCGCTCGGTATCGGCCGACCTGATGCATTCGAACGCACACTGCTGCCTATCGAACGCAAAAAAGGAAAGCTCGCGAACTTCGCGTACCACCTGTTCATCGAGTCGCGGCTGCACCGACTGACCGCTCATTTTCACAGTGCCCAACGATGTGCAAAACGAATACACGCCGCCATGAAACAAGACGCCACCGGATTAACTGAAGGAATTACGGACGTATACTTCGGGCATATTCATCACACGTTTACCGATTTTAAGTACAACGGGTTTACGTTTCACAACACGGGGTCGGCGATACGGCACCTCAAATGCAACCTGCTGCAGGTTCGGCCTTGATCCAAACCATCAAGCAATTGAGTACACCCCCTCAGAATTTGTCTACTCTTACTGACTTCTGACAACTGACAACTAAAGAAGTGGCGCGAGCAATCTCGCAGCCCCTTCGCACAAATCGCGTGCAGCTGAAACATTTTTTACGCCCTGCGTGCAGGCCTTGCTCAAATCCTTAACCCACTGCTCGGTGCGAGCGACTTCGCCTTGGCTGTAAATGAACATCGAAACTTCGTAGTCGAGGAACAGCGACCGCACGTCAAAATTGCTCGACCCGAGCGTTGCGGTTTCGTCGAAGATCATGACCTTGGCGTGCACCATTTTGGGATGCTGATAAATTGTGGCACCGGCCTTTTGCAGGCCACGCAGATACGAACCGCGAACCATATTCGTCAGTGCATGATTCGAACGATGCGGAACGAGAATTCTCACATCCACCCCTCGCCGACACGCCAGCAGGAGGCTTTCATAGAGCGTGTCGTTCGGCACGAAGTATGGCGTGACGATCCAGATTCGTTTTTGGGCGGCGAACACCGACGACAGCACGGCATCGTAGAGCATATCCCCTCGCATATCAGGGCCTGACGGTACCAGCTGCAGCACCGCTCCTCCACCATCGCACTGCCCAATCGCCTGATCTTCGGCAGCCGGTACTTCCATATCCTCACCGGTGGCGAACTTCCAGTCCGAGCGAAACACCGTCGAGTACAGCTCAACCTCGGGGCCTTCGAGAATGAACGACATATCCAACCAGCGTCCCTCAAACTCCGTCGGGCCGATGTACTCCTTCGCGATATTCGTGCCGCCGGTCATAACCTTCTGCTCGTCGACGACTACAATTTTGCGGTGGTTGCGGAGGTTGGTCATACCCCGAAACGGAATGTGAACGACGGGCATAAAGTGCGCGACTTTACCCCCAGCCTTAACGAGTTTTTTGAGCTTGCGATTCGGCGTATGCAACGAACCGAGGTCGTCGATCATCAATCGCACGTCCAGTCCGTCGGTGGCACGGCGGATAAGACGCTCGAAAATATCGCGGCCAACTTCGTCGAGGGTAAAAACGAAAATGGCAATGTGAATGCTGCGTTGGGCGGTTTCGATAAGATCTACCAGCCCTTTGTATCCGGCGATTCCGTCGGGGCAGAAGGTCATTCGATTGCCACTCGTCGCCCCGGGCACGCCGTAAGTTCGCAGTATTTTGTCCAGGGTAGTGGCAGCTTCGAGCGGTATCGAATCCAGCGGCCGCAAACCAATAAAGCCTTTCCGCCGGGCCTGACGCATGAGTTTTCGCCCGCCGAACATCAGGTACAACGGCACGCCAACGTACGGAATAAACACGATAACCAGTAACCACGCAATCGTGCCGGACGGCGAGCGTTTTTGTCGCAAAATGTGAGCGGCGAAAACGACGGCAAGCAGAAAACCGGCAACGACGGCAAGATGTGCAAGAATCGTATACAATGTGTCCATAGATACAGTCCTTTAATGTTAGTTACGCTGTGTTGGTCGAACACGGAAGGTATATTTTGAACGTCGTCCCAGCACCGGGTGCGGTTTGCAGCTGAATTTTTCCGCGGGACTGTTTCACAAATCCGTACACGTCGGATAATCCCAATCCGCTGCCCTGACCGTTCTTTCGCGTCGTGAAAAACGGTTCAAAAATTCTGTCAGCCGTCTCGGAATCCATGCCGACTCCAGTATCCGAAACGCTCAACACCGCATAGCTGTCGGCGGTGAGGGCTTCGTCGTACTGCGGAATCAAATTCGGGGGAAGTTTGTCAGCAGTGGAGGTGGTGATCGTAAGTGTTCCACCGTCGGGCATAGCTGCGGCGGCGTTGGCAACCAGACTCTTGGCAGCCTTTTCGAGACGCCCCGGATCCAGCAAAACTTCTGCAGCCTCGGCGTTGCATACCAGCTGAAAATCAATCGCAGGTGGGAGCGTTTGGACGATCTGGTCTTTGAGCTTGCCCAGAACGGCGTTTAAATTCACGGTCTCGGTCTTAAACGGTTTGTTTCTGCTGAAGTCCAGCAATTCTTCCGTCAGCAATCGTGAACGCCCGACGGCTTGGAGGATTTCGGCGACCATTTCGTGGGCCTCCTGCGTTTCTGGGATCATGTCCAGCAAAAGATCGGCGTAACCGTTGATGACGGTCAGATGGTTATTGAAATCGTGCGACATATTCCCCGCCAGGAGAGTCACCGCGTCCATTTTTCGCAGGAAGCATTCGAGCTTTTCGGCATCTTCGTTTTTTTTATTCAATACGTTATCATCCATGATAAACCCTTGATCAAATCAGACTTTTTTACACACATCAATAATATTTTCGGTTTCGGTGGGCTGCGGTTGGAGAATCTTCAGCGGCTGGGGATCGGGAAGAATCTGTAGCTCGACGGCCTGGGTGAAAAATGTTTGCAGAGCATCAGCCCCCTGCTGCCCCATATCCGCAGAAAGATCATTTACGTATTGCCGTACAAATTTCTGCACCTGAGTTCTTGTAATTCCAGTGGCATAGTTCATAGCATAATCCATAGCTTCGCAGTGGTGCTGCCGCGCGTAAAGAACGCTTTGACGAATCGCCTCGCTCAATTGGTTCTTCTGCTCGAGCGGTAGGTCGTCGCGAACAATGCAGCAACTGATGGGCATGGGCGATTGATGGATTTCGTTCCACCATTTTCCAAGGTCGAGGGCAACGTGCAGCCCGTGCTGCGAGTAGGTCACAAACTCTTCGTGAATCACCAGTGCGCAATCGACGAGGCCCATTTCGACGGCTGGGAGGAGCTTATCGAGCGGAAGAATTCGCGTGCGTAAGGCGGGGTTGTAGATTTGCAGCATGGTGCAGGCGGTGGTGGTGGCACCGGGAATGGCGACGCACAACCCGGCGAGGTCACCGCCATCGTTTGAATTTCGCGTAACAACCACCGGCCCGCCACCGATGGCGAAACTCGACCCGCTGGGCAAAAGCGAATACCGCTCAAATGCAAATGCGTAGGCGGCCGCGGAAATCATTGTCGCTTGCAGCTGCCCGCGCGAGGCGTAATCGTTCAGCGTGGGCAAGTTCGCCTCGACGGATTCTATCTGCAGGTCGCGGCAATCGACCTTACCCTCAAGCAAACCGTACAACATATACGCATCATCGCAAGTCGGAGTATATCCCAGTTGGATTTTCATCCCATACATGATATGTTCTTACCTTGCAGTAACACAAGCATTAGCACAAGTTTCTTGCGATTGATTTTTGGATGTTTACGAAGGGCCTCATGGACAAAAAGATAAAACTACTGGGTTTGGACGTTGACGGAACGCTTATCACGCCCGACCAGCGGATTCCGGACGATGTTGTCGAAGCGATTTATGACGCCAGCGACGATGGGCTGCGGGTGTGCCTTGCCACCGGCCGAAGCTACGCCGAAACGATCAATATCTGGACGCAGCTGAAGTTTCCCCCGCATGTGCAACCCGAACCTATGATCGTAGTCGGCGGCGCGATGGTGTGCGAACCAATTCTCGGCCGAACGCTGTACCACAAACCGTTCCCACCGCAGCTGGCGGCAAAATGTGGGAAATTTCTGCACGACGCCGGATACTCGCCGATGGGATTCGTCGACAGATGGCGGTGCGGAGTGGATTATCTCTACATCCCCGGTGATGACGACAGCTCGACAAAAAAACGCTGGTTCAACCAGATGTTGCACGTGAAAATTCGCAACGTGGAGTCGTTTGACGGCAGCGACGCCGAACCGGCCCCGCATATTTTGCGAATCAATGTGGTCGTCGACGATATCGAACACGGAAATCGTGCCGCCGCCGAGCTCCAGAAACATTTCACCGACGAGCTGAACATCCATGCCATCCTCGCCCCAAACTATGGAGTGGTAATCTTAGAAGCGTTCGCCAAGGCTACCAGCAAATGGGAGGCTTTGAAGTATATCGCTCAGTCGCATCGTATCGGCCCTGGAGCAATCGCAGCTGTAGGTGACGACGTGAACGATATTCCGATGATTCTCGCAGCCGGGCTTGGAGTGGCGGTGGCAAACGCAAAAGATACCGTCAAAGACGCCGCCGATATCGTCGCCGAAAACGGACTGGCCGATTTCATTCGAAATCTACCATGACCGTTGCAACAATTCGTAGGCCGGGTCTTGACCCGGCGGAAATACACCGCAATCTTTAATTTGCCGGGTCAAGACCCGGCCTACCAACTGCCGTAGCGTTTTACAGGCTACTTGTTAGCCGCCGCAGTTTTTTTGGCTTTTGTCTTTTCTTCGGCCATCATCGCTTTTTTCTTGGCAACTTCCCTTGCCCTTGCCTCCATCAACTCTTTCTTTGTCATCTTGGGTTTGACTGGTGGTGCAGAAACTTCGACGAGAGGATCTGGTTTCGGAGTCACCTTGGGCTTAGGGGCTGGCTTGGGGGCCGGCTTGGGGGCCGGCGGGGTGTAAACCATCCCTCGAACATTACCGTACGGAACCTGCAGGGTAGTATCGTCGGCGATTTTCAGGCCGATGGTTTTATTCTCCAGCTTTCCTTCGACAATGTCGCCTTTGCGCGTTGTGATTGCCGCCTGATCCAGATAATGCCTTTTGCGGGTCAGACATTTGAAATCGGCGGGGGTTATTGCGACTTTTTCACCGCCGGTTTTCAGAATCGTGAACTTTTGCTTCTCGTCCAACCAGCCCTTAAGTGTATTTCCGTTTCGCAACGTTAGAGTAATCACCGATTTGTTTTTGCTCTTAACCGGTGCAAACAGCAACTGCTTCACACCATGACGGTTAGTGCTGAACTTCCCACCCAATTCGAGTTTCAGCTCCAACGGGTTAGCCAACAGCAATCCGGTTATCACCGACCCGTTACCAAGCACCGCTTTGTGTAGCGAAGATTTCGGCGTCACAAGGTCGATACGATCCAGATCGCCGGGAGTGAGTTTGATTTTGCAGAACTCCGTCAGAAATTCGCAGGGTAAGCTCTGAGGGTCGAATTTTAGTTGCTCCCCAGACATCAGCACAACCATCGGCCGAGCGTTGACAATTTTCACGCCGCGATTTTTCGTAATGCGATACGAAATCGTCGCAATGTCGGCAAGTTTTATCGGGACGACTTTCCCTGTGGGCGTTTTTATTTTCACGGTTTTGTTCTGAAGCTCACCGCAAATGACTTGCCCGTCATTCAGCACAACCCACGCCCGCTCGCCGGTGAGACTTGGAACAGCCATTCCTACCACGCGATCGGGAGTGACTTCAGCACTGCCCCAATCAGCCTTGACAACGTATTTTTCGTCTTCGAGCGTCCCGATAATTTCCGCCTCGTTCTTCAAAACAATTATGTCGCACTTACGGCTGCGCGGAAATGAAATCGACCCGACTTTTGTTTCGGCGTATCCCATGTTAACGATTATTTTTCGCAGCTTGGGGCTAAGCGTTGCAAGGTCGGCGTCGATATCGAATTCTTTGGCAAACTTCAGTGCCTCGGCAGAAGTTTTTCGCTGTGCTTCGTAAAGACAAATCGCCCGAGCCTCGCCAGCCGGAATCTTAACGGTGAACTGATACTCAACATTACGGCTTCCCTTGTTACCGCGAATGTTGGGTTTCACCTTGGAATTGGGCGAAGCATAGACATGCGCAACAGGTGAAAGTTTTCCCGAAAATTCCGTCACGAAACTCCAGTCGGCCGCCGTCGGCTTATCTTTTCCCGACGAAACGACTATTTTTTGGACATTTTGTCTGAAATTATTGCGGTATTGGATTTTAATAGTCTGTTCACTACCAGATTCGTTCTCGAAAATATCGATCCAGCGGGCAAACCCGGTTTGGAGATCAACGTAGATACGGCGATAAACTGTAAATTGATTATTGTTGTTGCGGTAGCTCCACGGGCCAAGCTCGATTTCCCTTTTGTTTTCCGAAATAGTCGCCTTACCGTCCTGAACGTAAAACTGATTGTGATTGATCTGCAGCAGCAGTCCATTGTTGTAGGGGTTCTTGCCAATGCGTTTGGCGTAACCGTTGCGGTTAAAACTCCACTGAAACCCGGCACCGTCGGTAGCTGTCCAATCCAGAGGTATGTCATTGCCCTTCACGTGGATACCCTGACTGGCACCTTGCTGGGCTGATAAAACCGATTCATCCGACGTTGCAACTCTTGGGCCCATTCGTGGTATCACTACCACCTGCCCCGATGCGGTCTCAGGAACTATTAAACCTACCAAAAGACTAAAAACTGTAAAAACAGTTATTAAAAAAACTTTAAATTTCATTTCAAAACCTTTCTAAATACAAACACCCTTGTCGTCCCGAAAATCTACGCGTCGAGCACCTAGCCTTTAACCCATCCGATATCATCGTAGTCACCAGCACCAACAGCTGCAGCGGGCTTGATTTGTTCGATAATTTCGTTCAGCCGTGTGCGAACCTCAAGGTCGTCGGTTTTCAGATGCTTCTTGAGAATCGGCAAAACGTTCGGGCCCAGTTTGATCAGGTCTTCCTGCGCCTGTGTGCGAATCTTATAGCTTTCCGAACCGAGATTTTTGATCAGGGTTTCGACGTTTTTGAGAATGGTTTTCGGCGGGGCAGCGTTAGGCTGAGAAAACGAAACCATTTGCCCCGGATCCAGCATCAGTGTCGGGCCTGGAATAATCGCAAAGCTCAGCTGCTTATTGCCCATTTCCCCTCGCAGCACCGAATTATTCCACAACGTCGCGAGTACCTGCTTGGGTTCCTTGGGAACATGCACGATGCTGCGAACACTCGAAGAATCGAAAGTAATCGGCCCGTAGCTGGCGGTTATCTGCAGCTTGGGGTCTGAGAAACGTCCGTAGAGAATATCGCCGTTTGATAATTTCAGATGGGCCAACTTGTTTGCCGGTGCGGGCTTGGCGGCAAATTCGATTTCCGTGATATTGCTGCGGCTGATTTTTTGATTGTCAAAAAGTGAAAGCTCAAAATCGAACTCGGGGTTTTCAACCAGTCCGCCCAAAGTCGACCCGTTTAAGAACATCACCTTGTGAGCCTTGCTGGGGTTGTCCAGTTTCAAAACCAGCAGATCATCGCCCTTGATTTTCACGGCCCCGTTGAGAGTCTGAAGCATAATCTCCAACCCTGTGTTTTTAAAGATCAGACGGTCATTCGCAAGCGTGCTTACATACGGGCCTTTGTACGGCATACGCTTGGGTTTTTTGGGGCTGATCTTAAACGCCCAGGTTTTGACATCTTCAAACGGAATCATCTGCACACCGACCGATGGGATTTCCAGCTCCAACTTCTGGCCGGTAATTTTACCGGACAGAATCTGCCCGTCAGTAAGGAGCGTCAAAAAATGTCCAGGATCATTCTTTGTTGCAATCATTCCAATAATTCGCTCGGACTGAAGCGTAACTTCACCGAAACTGGTGTCCATCTTGATGGAAGCATTCTTGACGCTACCAAACATCGAGTTGCCCTCGCTGAGTTTCACGTGGTCGTACTGCGGGTGGCGCAGGAGATTCAGCAGCACGCGGCCGGTCGGTAGTGGGAAGTTTACAATCATACTCCGAACCTCAGGATCGAGATCGCTGAAGCACGACTCGGAGTCGAAAGCCTTCATCATCTCCTTGAGTTCCTTCGACGAGGTGTTCTGCGATTCAAAGTACGCCAGAATCACGGTTTTTTTCGGGGGGATAGTGAGAGTGAAGTTGTATGCAATCTGATTACCGTTTGTTCGAGCCTCAACGCGTGGTTTGACCTTGCTCCCAAGCCCGAAGGGAATATGCATCGTCGCAGTTCCATTGCGATTATGGCGGGGAGTGGTAACGAAGGCAAAATCCTTTTTGTCCTTCCCGAATTTTTTCCCGTCAGTGTTCGTAATCACCCGGCCGATACCGTAGTTCATGTGAGACTGCAACTTTATATTGAGCGTGACCTTTGAACTGGACGTATTCTCGAAAATGTCCAGCCATCTCGCCAGCCCCTTGTCGGAATAAACCTTAACACGCCGATAAACTTTGACTTTTCCACGCTTCCACGGCCCGGCCTCGATTTCCTTATTTTTCGCGTCCCTCCACGCCTGAGAGTTGTTGGAATAAAAATTGTTTCCATTAACATGAAGCCGCAACGCACCGCTATAGCAGTTGTTTCGCCCAGATTGGACTGTGCCCTCACCGGCATTAATATCCCAGGCATACCCTTTACCGTCGTTGAAATAGGTCCTATGCTGAACTCGGTCTTTTTTGGGAAGGTGAAGTTTTCCTCCACTCCATGCCATTCCGCATGTCAAAACACCCACCAAACCCAAAGCCACAGCAACCCTATAGCTACACTTCATAATGTATTCCCGCTTTCTTGCTTAACGACAAATCCACGAAGGAAAATCAAAAGACACCCACATACGAACACTACTTATGACGCCCATTGAAGCAAAATGTTTCGTATTTATCCAATTTTTTCCGACAGCATTATCCAGAAGTGGCAAAAACCCTTCAAAACCAAGGGTTAAGCGGCATGGGGTGCCCCGGTTGTGAGGACCAGCTTACTTGCTGGGGGTTTTTCGAACCAGTCCTTTGCGGACGGTTGTTCTTCTCGTTTTTTTGTTGGCCTCGTGGTCTTGAGGCTTGCGTTTGCGACGGCCTCGGAACTTGTTGTTCTTACTCGCGTGCTCGGTGGTTGCAGACTCGCCGGATTTGCGGCGCCTTTGGGGTTTGTCCCCACGCGGAGCAGAGGCACTTTTTTTACTCTGTTCCGACCTTTGCTCGTTTAATCGGCGCAGCCTCGGGGGAAGCGGAGCGTCCGGATTGATCCCGGGTACAGCAAATTCTTTCTGGACGGGTATCTGCTCACCCAGCAGTTTTTCGATATCGCGAAGAGCCTTATGCTCGTCGCTGCTGCAAAATGATATCGCCTGCCCGGTGGTACCGGCCCGGCCTGTTCGGCCGATGCGGTGAACGTAAGTTTCTGCCTCACTCGGTAAATCGTAATTGAACACGTGCGAGATATTGTCGATGTCGATTCCGCGGGCGGCAATGTCGCTGGCGACAAGAACGCTGACGGTGCCCTTCTTAAAACTATCCAACGTTCGCAGCCGAGTGTTTTGCGATTTATTCGAATGAAATGCCGCCGCCGATATCTCCAAACGATTCAGATTCTTTGTAACCTTGTCGGCACGGTGTTTGGTGCGTGTAAAAACGATGGCACGGGTAACATGCGATTCCTTGAGGTGGCTCGCCAGTAATTGCGCCTTGCCGGTCGACTCCACAAAATACAGCGACTGGGCGACGGTGTCGGCGGCGGTGGCGGTGGCTTTGATGGGCGTGGTCTGAACCGTCACGGGATCTTTGAGAATCGTGTCAGCCAGCTTGCGAATTTCCTTCGGCATCGTCGCGGAGAACATCAACGTCTGCCGCTTTTTCGGGATATCCTTGACGATTTTTCGGATGTCGTTGATAAAGCCCATGTCCAACATGCGGTCGGCCTCGTCGAGAACGAATACTTCCAGATCCTTGAGCTTGACGATGCCCTGATTCATCAGGTCCATCAATCTACCCGGCGTGGCCACCAGCACGTCCACACCCTTGCGAAGAGTGCGCACCTGCGGTGTCTGATTTACACCACCAAAAATTACCGTATGTCGCAGCCCCGTGTGGCAACCGTACCGCTTGAAATTTTCAGCGACCTGGGCGGCGAGTTCTCGCGTTGGAGTCAGCACTAATCCGCGGATCGGACGAAACGGTTTAACCCGCCCGCCCTTGTGGTTGGCCTTCGATTCGGCAACGTTGCCGTAGAGTTTTTGCAGCACCGGCAGCGCGAAGGCAGCGGTTTTACCCGTTCCCGTCTGGGCGCACCCGAACATGTCCTTACCTTCGAGCAATGGGGGAATTGCCTTTTCTTGGATCGGAGTGGGGGTGTCGTAACCTTTGGCGCGAATGGCCTGGAGCAGCGGCTTGATCAGCCGTAAGTCTTCAAATTGCATTATAGTCTTTTTCTAACTTTCTTTATAAACCCGGTTCATCCGGAACTAACAAACTTGTGGAGTAATTGTGCGCTTTTTGCGCGGGAATTGTTTGAAAATTAAATCACACAGCTAGTCAGCCAGCGCGGAGCAATACCGAGCAGGCCGATAATATACCACAAATATCCTAAACGTCAAGAATCTTTTAATTTAAGTTATTGCGATAAAATAAGATGCGTTTCTCAAAAACTGGGCGATGCTAGAAAACAGTCACAAGCATGTCTCACGAAACTCCTACATCTCAGTAGACACAAGTTCAGTGGCGGAGTACAATAAGCAGCAATCTCGCCGGGGCTTGTAAAGCCCGCTAACGTTTCCGGGGTTCAGGGTTCCTTATAGATGAGAGAACCGCAGCGGCGGGCGAGTGGATGAAAATACGTTAACTATTCGCAAAGGGCGTGCTATGAAACATCGGCGAAGCAAAAAGTGGTGGGTAATGCTGGGTGTGGTGCTGGTAGCGATAAGTGCGAGCTTCGTAACATGCATACCCGAACGAGCAATGAAGGTAACGAAAAACCCGCGGGACGGTGCCTCGGTGGGAAAAGTTGCAATCGTATATTCCATGCGATATAAGGTCAGCTTTTTCGGGCTGGAAAAGTTTCATCCGTATCCGCAAAAAAGCGGCGACATCTACTTGCAGCTGGTACGCGACGGGCTTGTAAAACCAAGCGATGTTTTCGTGCCGAAAGAAATCTCACGCAAGCAAATTCTGCTGGTACATACCGAACGATTTTTGCAGAACCTCAAAGACTCGAAAAAAATTGCACAGTATGTAGAGTTTCCACTGCTGGGGAATTTTTCGAGCGGGCTGCTGGACTCGTGCATGCTAAGTGCATTTCGCCGGCAATCGGGCGGAACATTGCTCGCTGCCCGAGAGGCTTTGAAACACGGAATCGGGATCAACCTCGGCGGCGGATTCCATCACACCAAACCCGACGCCGGTGAAGGATTCAACATCTACGCCGACATGGCAATCGCGATCCGACAGCTGCAAACCGACGGCGCGATCAAGCGGGCACTGATTATCGACCTCGACGTGCATCAGGGTAACGGCTCGGCTGTAATCTTCGCCGACGATAAATCGGTCTTTACGTTTTCCATGCACGAATCCGACATCTATCCCATACCGAAAGAGCAAAGCGATCTCGATATCGAATTTGACGCCGGCACGGGCGACGAGGAATATCTAAACGAACTGGCCGATGCGTTACCGGGAATTTTTACGGCCGCTCGGCCTGACATCGTCTTTTTCCAAAGCGGTGCCGATGTGCTAGCCGGTGATCCGCTGGCGAACTTACAGCTGACAACCGATGGGCTGGTAAAACGCGACGCCATGATTATCGACGCGTGCGTGCGGCGTGGAATTCCCGTTGTGCAAACCCTCGGGGGCGGGTATGGGGAAAACGCATGGCGGGGACAATATCGAAGCATCCGGCGGACGGTTGAGCGGTACAGTGCACCGCCCAACACATCCAACCGGTAATTCTATCTGAATCGTTTTGCGATTATCTATAACCCTATCGCCGCGCTTTTCAACACCTTGCCATCTTTGAAAGTGACGGTAATTTTCTTGTCGCCGTCTTCCCAAACGTAAGCTTTACCTGCACCAGTGATACCACCAAGTGCTCCAGAGCCTTCGACACCTTTCTTCTCGGTGCCCAGAATTTTTTCAACTTCGGCGAGTGTCATTCCTACTTTAACCTTGTCCAAATTTTCTTTGCTGACACCGGCTTTGCTGCAGCCGACGACTGCAAATGTCATAATAAACGCTACTGCCAATAATACGAATGTTGCTTTTTTTGCCATGACTTTGCCCTTTCAGATAAACGCTCCCGAAACGAACCGCCCGGCGACCGTCACCGGAGATTCTTGCCCGCCTTGCAACTCAAACTGTCGTTGCGAGCCGTCGGGGCTTATTGTTGCTTTCGCGGGGCGTTCTGTCAAGCGACAAGTGATCTTTATATTCGGAGGATAATCGATAATACTTCCCTTATCAAACATGGGAAGCCTTATGAAACCAACGAAGAGCTGTGCAGAAGTGTTGTCTTGACTTATCACTCTTCATAGCCACGCTCAGCGAATCATTTTGTTGAGAAGTGTCGAATTTGAGTCACGCAAAAGAAGCTCGTCTTCCAAAACCAGCGCGTCGAGATTGCTGGCGACGAAAGCCTGCAGGGCTTCCGTGGGAGTGCAGACGATGGGTTCTTCGTGCATATTAAAGGATGTGTTGACAAGGCTGGGCAGCCCCGTGCGGTCTCGAAAACGAGCGACGATATCGTAATAGAACGGATTTTGATGCCGCGAAATATATTGAGGCCGAGCCGTCGAATCCACATGAACCACGGCCGGTTGGGTTCGTTTCATAAATTCGGTGCAATTGTAACAGATCGTCATGAACCCGGCGGCGTATTGGCTTTTGTGGGCGTTGATGTAGCACTTGTCGATTTCTTCGATAAGCGTCACGGGAGCGAACGGCATAAATTCGGTGCGTTTGAGTTGCTGGTTCAGCCAATCGTTAACCGACGCATCGGTTGGTGAGTACAAAATCGAACGATTTCCCAGCGCCCGCGGGCCGTACTCCATTCGGCCGCGACAAATGGCGACAACCTTATTATCCGCAAGCAGCTCAGCCACGCGGTCGGGCAAATCTTCCGCATCTTCAAAGACGAGTTCGTACTGCTCCGTCAGCTGCAAAATTTCGGCGGCGTCAAGACCCGGGCCAAGATAAACGTCGTCATGCCGGAACGCCCGGGAAGTCTGCGTGTTTTTCGCCCAGCCAGCCAGCGCCGCCCCCACCGGCTGGCCACAATCGCCCATCCCCGGATGCACATATATTTCGTCGACCTCGTCGAGTTCGTTTATTCGCTGATTGAGTTTTACGTTACCGTGCACGCCCCCGGCAAGAGCAACGTTGCGAATCCCCGGGTATCGCCCAAGAAACCGCCGCACCAGACCGACGACTGCGTTTTCCATCGCCTCCTGCCATGCCGCCGCGAGATCTTCGCGCGAATAAGCTCGCAGCTCGGGCGGTAAGCGTTTGGGGGACTCCCCGCGATAGTCCCACCACCAAAGGTGGATTCGCGGATCTACATAGAAGTCGTCGGCGTCGTCTTTGAGGTAAAACAACTTGCTGACGAGCGGCCTTGCAACGCTGCTGTCGCCCATCGCCGCCAGCCCGGTAATTTTGCCTTCATGGCGATTCGGTACAAACCCGAGCAACCGCGTGATTGTGGAGTAAAACTTCCCGGCACTGTGGGTCATGGGGATATCGAGAATTTTCTCGACGCGGCCGGCCTTACCGAGATATACGCTCGAAGCATTGATGAAGCTCGACCCCTCCATCACGAAAATCAGGGCATCATCAAATCCGCTGGGGTAGTATCCCGAGGCGGCGTGCGAAAAACCGTGCTCGTAAGATTCGACCTTGCCTTTAAACCCGCGCTTATGCAGGTGGGCTTTTACGCGATCCATTTGCACTTGACGTTTATGGCTGAATTGTAGGCTTTTACCAAAACGGTGCCGCCAATAGAACCGCAGCAATTTCAGCAGCGAAAGCCCGTAATGTTTTCGGGCGGCGGGGAGAGTTTCGCACAGCAGTGATTTTTTCATTGCGCGGCGAGACTGCTGGTAACCGCGAAATCCGATATCATCGGAGATCGCCAACACGTCGATTTGCGACGGTTCAATCCCCTCGGTGCCCAGCATTGTTTCTATCGCTTCGATCGGCCGAGATCGCGACATTTTCCTGCGGTCAAGACGCTCTTGGCTGACGGCATGACGAAGCTGCCCGTCGACTACGAGGCAGCACCCGCTTTCGTATGTATTGGCGTGTATGCCGAGTATTTTCATCTAATTAAAAATTCCCGAATCTCTCTCGGCCCGCCGCAGCTAATATTCCACAACGAACCTCGCACACGATGCTATCACGTATCGAGTCGTTGTCAACGACTTTCGCAATGGCGATACAACGAGTGAGCGACCTGATTTTCTGGCGGGGGCTGGTTCTTGTTTTTCTTTTTGATTTTAACCCCGCAGGGGTGGTCAGAATTTAGCCGTGGGCGTCAGCCCACGGTGTAGGGCCAATAGATACATCAGCCCTGAAAGGGCGACAG